>CAZNJJ010000001.1:0-78984 GCA_964573335.1 uncultured Oscillospiraceae bacterium
CAGTGGGTCTTTATCGAGCGAACACCGTTATCATCGGCTATGACTATCTCACCCGGCTCAATATCGCGGACAAATTCCGCGCCGAGGGTGTTGAGGGCGCAGGTTTCGCTTGCGAATATCACACTGCCGTCCTCGAGCCTGCCCATGCAGAGCGGGCGAAAACCGTGCGGGTCACGAACGGCGATGAGCTTTCTCGGAGACATAACAACAAGGGAATAAGCTCCCTTGAGCTTATACATGGCCTTTTCTATCGCCTGCTCTATTGAAGGCTCGGTCAGTCTCGCCGAGGTAATCAGATAAGAAATTACTTCCGAATCGTTGGTGGTGTGGAATATCGCGCCGTTAAGCTCCAGCTCCTGCTTTAAGCTGCCCGCGTTGCAGATATTACCGTTGTGGGCGATAGCCATGCTGCCCTTGATATGGCGAACCACCAACGGCTGCGCGTTTATGCGGGAAACACCGCCCGTGGTCGAATATCTTGTGTGACCGACAGCCATTGTTCCCTCGCCCAGCTCATTGAGAACCCGCTCGTTAAACACATCGGGAACCAGACCCATATCGCGGTGGCAGTTTATCACGCCGTTGTGATTTACCGCGATGCCGCAGCTCTCCTGTCCGCGGTGCTGAAGCGCAAACAGCGCGTAGTAGGTGCTTGCGGCTACGTTGGAGCGCTTGGGAGTGCGTATTCCGAAAACGCCACATTCCTCATGTATACTGTCAAACATATTTATTCCACCCTTTCAGAAAACAGATATAAGAAAACGCTCATTCTCCCATCAGGCGGCGGAGTATCTCGTTATAAGCGTCCTCAACGTTGCCCAAATCGCGGCGGAAACGGTCTTTATCCAGCTTTTCGTTGGTTTTCACATCCCAGAAACGGCAGGTGTCGGGGGAAATTTCGTCTGCGAGGATTATCTCTCCGTCGTCGGTCTTGCCGAACTCCAGCTTAAAGTCGATAAGGCGGATACCCAGTCCGAGCAGGTATTCCTTCATGAACTCGTTTACTTTGAGGGCGTATTTTCTGATAGTGGCTATCTCCTCCTCGGTGGCAATTCCGAGAGCGATTGCGTAATCATCGTTTATCATCGGGTCGCCGAGAGCGTCGTCCTTGTAGGAAAACTCCATAGAGGGGCGGGAAAGCTCGGTTCCCTCGGGGAAGCCGTAGCGCTTTGCCATAGAACCGGCACATACATTTCTCACAATAACCTCAAGCGGAACTATCTTAACCTTGCGAACCACTGTTTCACGGTCGGATATTTCCTCAATCAGATGGGTGGGTATTCCCGCCTTTTCGGTGAGCTGTTTCATCATAAAATTGGAAACACGGTTGTTGATAACGCCCTTTCCCATGATGGTGCCCTTTTTCAAGCCGTTAAAGGCGGTGGCATCATCTTTGTAGTCAACTATGTATGCCTGCGGGTCGTTAGTTTCAAAAACCTTCTTTGCCTTTCCCTCATAAAGCTGCTTGCCCTTGATGTACTCCATTTTATTTTCCTCCCGTTTTTATATATGATTGAGAATTATTCCGCTATTATTGCCGCTATATCGAGAGCCGAATCCTTTTTCAGCACCGAATCATGCTGCTCGGCACGCATAGCCGCCAGCTTTTCAAAAAGCGCATCATCGCTCACCGCGAGTATCTGCGCCGCCAGTAAAGCGGCGTTCTGCGCTCCGTCGATTGCAACGGTCGCCACCGGCATACCGGAGGGCATCTGCACGGTGGAAAGCAGGGCATCGAGCCCGTCCAGCGTAGATGATTTCACCGGAATACCGATTACCGGAAGGGTGGTCTGCGCCGCTATCGCTCCCGCGAGATGCGCCGCCTTTCCCGCCGCCGCTATCATAACGCCAAAGCCGTTATCCCTTGCGTTTTTGGCAAACTCGGCGGCCTCGGCGGGTGTTCTGTGAGCCGAAAGCACCCTCACCTCAAACGGTATCCCGAGCTTGTGCAGAGTTTTTATCGCAGGCTTTAAAACAGGCAAATCGCTGTCCGAGCCCATGATGATAGCTACCTTTTTCAAAATAAAGCTCCCCTTTCTCTCAAATAACAAAACAAGCTGCGGATTTTTTCCGCAGCTTGCAGTTATAGTCTGTTCATTTTGCAGTTCGACAGGGATACAGTCACCTTGTCGGTGGAAAGGCGCAACAACGCGCAGTTATTTTGGCAGATGTCCCTGTGCAGCAAAAGATGTCGTTTAAGCAAAAAAGCCACAGCAGTCCGCCCTCCCACAGCAATTATGTTATTATTTTAAACGATTCAATTTAAAAATTCAATGCTTTGCCGCCCAATAAAAAAAGATTGTCTCCTCTATACACAAAGCATAATTTTTTTGCGGTTTTTTGAGCCAATTTAAACAACAAAATTTTCTATTCAAATTGAGAAAACGCAGGAATCTCCGTTCAAGCCTTCAAAAACCGCTTTTCGGGTGATACTGCCCGCCTCTTTGGGAAATACTTATTCCGATAGGAATAGTGAAAACTTTTAGCACTCTTTTATCGAGAGTGCTAAAAGTTAATCGTTTGTTCACACATTTTATCAAAACAAGAGCTATAATCAAGTCGTAAAAAGAAATCAGAGCAATAAAAACACAATAAGTAAAGGAGAGATTGTTTATGAACAGCAGCAAATTCACCACCAAATCGGCAGAAGTAATAAACGCCGCGCAATCGCTCGCTTTGCAACATTCAAATACGCAAATCGAGCAGGCGCATCTGCTTTACTCACTTCTCGCGCAGGAGGGCGGCTTTCTCCCGAGAGTTTTAAGCTCGGCGGGAGTGGATACAAAGTCGCTGATGACAGCGACGGAACAGCTTATAGAAAAGATGCCGAGCGTTTCCGGCCCCGGGCGCGAACCCGACAAGGTTTATATTTCGCATGATGTTGACCGCGCCCTTTCTGCCGCCGAAAAATCAGCGGAACAGATGGGCGATGAGTACATCTCGGTAGAACACATTATGCTGGGGCTGATAGAACAGCCCGATTCCGCACTGAAAAGCCTTTTCAAGAGCTTTAAGGTGGATAAAAACAGTTTTCTCACAGCGCTCGCGCAGATTCGCGGAAACACCCGTGTCACCACCGACAATCCCGAATCCACCTACGATGCCCTCAAAAAATACGGCTATGACCTGGTTGAGCGCGCCCGTCAAAATAAGCTCGACCCGGTTATCGGTCGTGACGACGAGATAAGAAACGTAATCCGCATACTTTCACGTAAAACAAAGAACAACCCCTGCCTCATAGGCGAACCCGGTGTAGGCAAAACCGCCATAGCTGAGGGACTGGCGCAGAGAATACTCAAGGGAGATGTTCCCGAGTCGCTAAAAGACAAAACAGTGTTCTCGCTTGATATGGGCTCGCTTGTGGCGGGAGCAAAATACCGCGGCGAATTTGAAGAGCGATTGAAAGCGGTTCTAAACGAGGTAAAGGCGGCAAACGGCAGAATAATCCTGTTCATAGATGAATTGCACACGATAGTCGGTGCGGGCAAGACCGAAGGCTCAATGGACGCCGGCAATCTGCTGAAACCTCTGCTTGCCCGCGGTGAACTGCACTGCATCGGCGCTACCACCCTCAACGAATACCGTCTCTATATTGAAAAAGACCCCGCTCTCGAACGCCGTTTCCAGCCCGTTATGGTAAACCAGCCCTCGGTTGAGGATACAATAGCGATACTGCGTGGTCTGAAAGAGCGCTATGAGGTGTTCCACGGAGTCCGCATATCCGACCCCGCAATCATCGCGGCAGCAACACTTTCCGACCGATATATCACCGACAGATTCCTGCCCGACAAGGCTATCGACCTCATCGACGAGGCTTGTGCCATGCTCAGAACCGAAATCGACTCGATGCCCACCGAGATAGATGAGATTTCCCGAAAGATTATTCAGCACGAAATCGAGGAAGCCGCCCTCAAAAAGGAAACCGACACCGCTTCCAAGGAGCGGCTGGAGGATATTCAAAAGGAGCTTGCCCGCCTGCGCGACGAAATGAACGCCAAAAAAGCGCAGTGGGAGGAAGAAAAGAAGGCTATATCGGGCGTTCGGCAAATCAAAGAGGAAATAGAAAAGACCAACGCCCAAATCGAAACCGCCGAACGCAACTACGACCTCAATCTCGCCGCAAAGCTCAAATACGGCACCCTCCCCGAGCTGCAAAAGAAACTCGAGACGGAAGAAGCCAAATCCGCGGCGGCAGGCGGCACTAGCCTCCTGCGAGACCGTGTAACAGACGAGGAAATAGCCAAAATCGTCTCCCGCTGGACAGGTATTCCCATAACAAAGCTGGTTGAGGGAGAACGTGAAAAGCTGCTCGCCCTTCCCGATATACTTCATCACAGAGTAATGGGTCAGAATGAAGCGATAGAAAAGGTCAGCGAGGCTATTCTCCGTTCCCGCGCGGGAATCTCCGACCCCGACCGTCCGATAGGCACATTCCTTTTCTTAGGTCCCACCGGTGTCGGCAAGACAGAGCTTGCCAAGGCACTTGCCGAATCGCTGTTTGATGATGAGCGCAACATGGTGAGAATAGATATGAGCGAATATATGGAAAAGCACTCGGTATCCCGTCTTATCGGAGCGCCTCCCGGATATGTCGGCTACGATGAGGGTGGTCAGCTCACCGAAGCGGTTCGCCGCAGACCCTATTCGGTGGTGCTGTTTGATGAAGCGGAAAAGGCTCACCCCGATGTGTTCAATATTCTGCTCCAGCTTTTCGATGACGGCAGAATAACCGATTCGCAGGGGCGGACAGTCGATTTCAAAAACACCATTGTAATAATGACCTCCAACCTCGGCTCCGATATTCTGCTGGACTCGGTAAGTGAGAGCGGCACCGTCACCGAAGAAGCGAAAAGCGCCGTTCACGCCCTTTTGCAGCGCAGCTTCCGCCCCGAGTTTTTGAACAGAATAGACGAAACGGTATTCTTTACACCTCTCGGCAGAAACGAGATAACCGGCATCACCGACCTGCTTATGAAGCGGCTGCAAAAGCGGCTTGAGGAGCGCAGAATAACAGTAACCCTCACCGACAGGGCAAAAGCCTATATCGCCGAAAACGGCTACGACCCCGCCTATGGTGCTCGTCCGCTGAGAAGATTTTTGCAATCCGGAGTGGAAACCCCCGTCAGCCGTATGCTGATAGAGCAGGATATGCCGCAGGGCACCGTTATCACAGTCGATACCGGCGAAAGCGGTCTTGTTTTCAACAAAAAGCTACCCGAATAACAATTTCAGCGTCCGATAGACATATCGGGCGCTGTTTTGCTTTTATTCTCTCTTGTTTAGCGGTAAAAAGAGAGTTATAATTATTTAAAAACCAACATTGGAGGAAGAGCAACATGAAAGACAACAACTGCGGATACTGTGTCCATGGCGAGCCGCTCGACGCATTCGGAATATACGTCTGCGAGCTTGGCGTAAGCTCTCTTGTGCTTTTTAAGGAGCAGAGCCACCTCGGTCGCTGCATCGTGGCATACAAAGACCATATCGGTGAGATAGTTGAGATAAGCGAGGAGGAGCGCAACGCGTTTTTCGCCGATGTAAACCGCGTAGCAAAGGCGCTTCACGCCGCTTTCAAGCCCGACAAGGTAAACTACGGCGCATACGGCGACACCGGCAGACATCTGCATTTCCACCTTGTTCCCAAATATCGTGACGGATTTGAGTGGGGCGGAACCTTTGAGATGAACCCCAAAAAGGTATTCCTCACCGATGAGCAGTATGCCGAGATAATCGAAAAGATAAAGGCAAACCTCTGATTTTTGCAAAAAACAACACCGCTGTGAAGAATTTTTCTCACGGCGGTGTTTTTTGTATATTTCAAGCGGTAATCAGCTTCAACTCGTTGTTTTCCGCGGTGACGCTCACAAGCGTCGGGGGATTTTCCCCGCTTTGCAGCAGCAGCTCGGTGAGCTTGTCCTCCACCTCGCGGCGAATAACCCGTCTCACGGCGCGCGCGCCCGATTTTTCGCCAAACGACTTTTCGGCGATAAGCGCGGTTGCCTTGTCGTCATAGCCGAAGGTTATCTTTCTGTCGGAAAGAGGTGCTTTCAGCTCGTTGAGCATAAGAGCGGCGATTGCGGAAAAATCCTGCTCGGTGAGGCTGTTGAAAACAACTATCTCGTCGATTCTCGCCAAAAACTCGGGTCGGAGAAAATCGGAAAGCGCTTTCATCACCTTTTCGCGGGAAAGGTCGCTCTCGGTCTTTTCAAATCCGAGAATACCTCCTCTGATGTTGGAACCCGCGTTGGAAGTCATTACGATAACGGTATTCTCAAAGGAAACCACTCTCCCCTGAGAATCGGTTATTCTGCCCTCATCGAGAATTTGCAGCAGGATATTCAGCACATCGGGGTGAGCCTTTTCTATCTCGTCAAACAGCACCACGGAATAGGGCTTTCTCCTCACCTTTTCGGTGAGCTGACCCGCTTCGTCATATCCCACATATCCGGGCGGGGAACCTACCAGACGGGAAACGGTGTGCTTTTCCATATATTCGCTCATATCCACACGAATCAGCGGGTCAACCGAGTCGAAAAGCTCCATCGCAAGCCGTTTTACCAGCTCGGTTTTGCCGACTCCGGTGGGACCGACAAATATAAAGGAAGCGGGGCGCTTTTTGTCGGAAAGCTGTATTCTTGTGCGGCGAACGGCATCTGCCACCAAATCAACGGCGTTATCCTGTCCGATAACCTGTTTTTTGAGCCGTTCTGCAAGGTCAGCCACCTTGGAAAACTCCGACTGCTTTATCTTAGTCGCCGGTATCCCCGTCCACAGCTCGATAACCCTCGCCAAATCGTCTACCGTGACAGTTCTGCCGAGAGCCTTAGGTTCAAGCTCCTTTATCACCGCTTCCAAACGGAGTTTTTCGCTGCGAACCTCCGCCAAGCGGGCAAAATCGGTGTCGCTCGACTGCGAAAGCTCGCTCTCCTCCTCGGAAAGCGCCTTATATTCGCGGTTTTTCTTTTCGTATTCGTACAAATCGACGTTATCCAGCGTAGAACAGGAGCAGGCTTCATCAAGCAGGTCTATCGCCTTATCGGGGAGAAATCTGTCGGTGATATACCGCTCGCTCATAGTCACCGCACGGCGGATTATATCCTCCGGCACGCTCACCTGATGAAATTCCTCATAGTAGCGCTTTATTCCCATGAGAATTTCGGCAGTCTCCTCGACAGAAGGCTCATTCACCTTTACCGGCTGGAATCTTCTCTCGAGAGCGGCGTCCTTTTCGATATGCTTTCGGTATTCGGTAAAGGTTGTCGCGCCGATAACCTGTATCTCCCCGCGGGAAAGCGCCGGTTTAAGGATATTTGCGGCATTCATCGAGCCTTCGGCATCACCCGCTCCGATGAGGTTATGCACCTCGTCGATAAAGAGAATGACATTCCCCGCCGATTTCACGTCTTCCACAAGACCCTTTACACGGCTCTCAAACTGACCGCGAAACTGCGTTCCCGCGACAAGTGCCGTCAAATCCAGCAGATAAAGCTCCTTGTCGGCAAGGCGGGGCGGAACATCGCCAGACGCGAGCCGCTGTGCTATTCCCTCGGCTATTGCGGTTTTGCCGACACCAGGCTCACCTATCAGACAGGGATTGTTTTTCTGGCGGCGGTTGAGTATCTGCATCACGCGGTATATCTCGCTGTCTCGCCCGATGATGTTATCTATCCTGCCGTTTTTAGCCTTTTCGGTGAGATTTTCGCAGTATCCGTCGAGGAATTTCCGCTTCTTTTTGGGAGCATCGGATTTTTTCTCGCTCTTTTTGTCGCCGGTCGATTTCTGCTCCGTTATCTCTGCCGGTTCATTGCGTTTTTTCTCATCGGGAGAGGTCATTGAGGTGACAAAGTTCTGCAAAAAGCTCGGAAAAGGCATCGCGCCGCCCAGCTCAAAGCTGTCGTCATCGCCGCCGAGCATTTCGCCCATCTGCTCGGAAATGTTGTCAACGTCCTCGTCGCTCACCCCGAACTTTTCCATCATTTCGGTCACCTGAGGAATACCAAGCTCTTTAGCGCATTTGAGGCAGTAACCCTCGCTCACCTGCTTGCCATCCTCGATTTTGCTGATATAAACTATCGCCATTCGTTTTTTGCACCGACTGCAAATCATATCCATCAAAGCTCACCTCTAAACTTCACTTTTGTCAGCGGATAATATCCGCCGTCATTTCCGCCCACGGACCTATATCATAAAAATGCTTAAAAAGCAGTGTTTCGTCTATCGCTTTTTCGCTGACGGGGCCTATCTCACCGCCCGATGCCGAAAGCATCAGCCAGAGAACCGCCGCCAAAACGAATACATATAACATTCCCTGCACAGCTCCCATCACTCCGCCGAGAACCTCGTTTACGGTTCCGATGAGCGGCAGGTGGTTTACCCCCTTTAAAAATGCCGCAACAATGTTGACTATCAGCATCAGCGACAAAAACAGAACAAAAAATGTCAAAACCCGCAAAAGTCCTACGGCAATAGGTTCAACTATAATCTCCTCAACGGCAGAAGCTATATCTTCCACACTTGCGGCGGCTATCTTATCATACCATTTTTCGATATTCAAGCCGAATCCGCTTTGCAGCATTCCCGAAATGACAGACGGAAGCTCGTTTATCAGGCTGTCCATATTTCTCGAAAAGCTCGCCATGTCCCCTATGGTAACTCCGCTCATGTGGCGGGATACCACCTCACCGACCTTTTCCGATATACAGTTGTCATAAACAAAGCGGGCTATCGGAGAACTGAGGGTCAGCGATACTATCAGCGAAGCTATCGTTCCGAAAAGCATTGTGATGGTATTCAAAAAGCCCTTTCTGTATGCCGAAACGGCAAAAATAACTATTATCAGAGCGGTAATACCGTCTATTGCCCATGGCATTGTCAAAACCACTTCCTTTCAAAGCTGTGCTTCATTTTATTGAAGTGCGATTTATCTGGTGCATTGTTGCGTAATAAAGCTGATTTTTTATCGGAACAGCCGTCAAAGCCTCCGGTGTCTCGGTGGAAGCGGCTTTTTTCATATCCGCGTCAAATCTTATCACACGTTCTCCAACAAACGCAAGAACGTTTTCTTCGTAGAGAAAAATGCTGATAACATCACGGTCGATAGTGGTTTCTCCGGTGACAGCACCGTTTTTATCTAATTTTACCACCTTCAGCTCATGATTTGAGCTGTAATCTCCTATCGCGGCGGCAATTCCGCCCTTCGGCAGAATATCAAAGGCGGCTATTCCCTCTCCCTCGCAGCAATATTCGTTTCTCAGCTTGCCCGCGTGGGAAAATGCGTATATTCCCTCGGTGGTTACGGTGTTTATGCTTCCGTCGTCAAGCAGTCTGAGTCCGAGCAGCATTTCGTCGTTTAGGGTAACAAGAAATTTTTGGCTTCCGTCCGAAAGTCCGAACACCTCCACGACAGAATCAAGTGTTCCCTCGTCGAGCTGTATTCCGCCTACGGCAACCGAGCCGGATTCGAGATTGAGCGAGAGGGAATATATCATTCGCTCGGCGGATACCCACCAAAACTGCCTGCTGTAATTGGAGTCGTAAACCACTACCTGCGCCTGCGCGCCCTGCGCGCCGGTGGCGACCGCAAAAGCGCCGTTTTCGGCAATATCGGCTGTGAATATCGGGTATTCAAAGGTGTGAGAAAAGATAACAGTGTCGCCCGAGCGTATCTTTATGTCACAGCCACCCAGCTTGTAGGTCATAAGATACCGCCCCGCGCTGACCGCTACAATGTCATCTGCGGCAGAATGTGATTCTATCACGCGGTTGCCCGCCTTGTTGTAGACTGACAGACCGTTTTCGGTGATAAGCACCGCGCGGCTCCCGACAGAGGAAAGCTGAACCGGACGGGAATCTATCACTATCGGATAGCCGGTCTGGTCTATCAGCATGGCAATGCTGTCCGAAAGCAGCACCCCAAATCCCTGTGAGGCTATATCCACTCTGAAAGCGTAAAGCAATATTATCAGGGCGGAAACTGTTATAACGGCAAACAGTCTTTTTACGGTTTTCAAAAAGCCGTGTTTTTTTCTTGCGGATTCAAAATCGGTGGTGTTGCCCAACAGTCTCCCCCCTTTTTCTCAATAGAACACTTCTTCCAGCATCAAGCCCTGCGGCGGTGCGGTGGTTCCCGCCAGGGCACGGTCGCCGGAAAGGATTATTTCGGGTATGCTGTCCGGCTCAATCGCGCCTTTTGCGATGTCGAGCAGTGTTCCCGCCATTATCCTTACCATGTTATACAAAAATCCGTCTCCGCAGACGGTAAACTCTATCATATCGGATTTTCTTACCACCGAGCAGGAATAGATTGTTCTCACGGTATCTTCCATAACGGTTCCGCTGTTTTGAAACGCCTTGAAATCATGCGTTCCCACAAAGCTCTGCGCCTGCTGGTTCAAAAAGTCGGCGTTTATATCTCTCGGATAGGGACAGTGCAGTGAGAATCCCTCAAAAAACGGGTCGCGAATATCGCGATTGAGTATTCGATAGCAATAGCGCTTTCCCTTTGAGGAATAACGCGCGTGAAAATCCTCCTCCACCTCCCGACAGGAAAGGGCGGCTATCGTTTTCGGCAGCTTGGTGTTCAGCGCGATAACCAGCTTTTCGCAGGGAATGGCGCAAGCCGTTTTAAAGGAAACACAGTATTGCCGCGCGCTCACCCCCGAATCGGTTCTGGAACAGCCTTTCACATCGGGGCGCTGCTTTATCACAGCCTGCAAAGCGTCCTGGAACGTCTCCATCACAGTCGGCGCGTTTTTCTGCACCTGCCAGCCGTGAAAGGCACGACCGTCAAATCGTATAGTCACAAGAAGATTTCTCAAAGCTCTCACCTGCCCTGTTCGGGGAAAATGTTGAGGGTAACTTTTGAAAAAAGTTCCCCTCAAACTCCCCTTAAAACTTTTTATTCTGCCGACTTATAGATGTGATTTTACTAAAAACACTTCAGCTTTTCTATCCGCAAAGCAGTCGGCAACACAAATTTTTTTGCCTCGCTTTAAAAAGCGGGCGTGCTTATCCCTGTTCCAGCTCAATAAGCGGAGGGCAGGATAAAATTCAGCGCGATTATCACCGCGAGCAGAGCCAGCGAAATCATAAGCGCCAACCGGTCTTTATTGCTGTAACTGAGCTGTTTCATTCTGGTTCTGCCCTCGCCGCCGTGATAACAGCGACATTCCATTGCGAGGGCAAGCTCATCAGCCCTGCGAAAAGAAGAAACAAATAGCGGAATCAGTATCGGAATGAGCGCTTTTGCCCTGTCAATCAGTCCGCCCGATTCCATATCCGCGCCGCGAGCCTTCTGCGCCGACATTATCTTGTCGGTCTCCTCTATCAGAGTCGGGATAAATCTCAGGGCTATCGTCATCATCATGGCAAGCTCATGAACAGGCACACCAACCTTTTTCAGCGGGTCCAAAAGCCGCTCGATAGCGTCTGTCAGCGAAATGGGAGAGGTGGTGTAGGTCAAGAGCGATGTTCCCGCGATAAGGCAGATTATTCTCACCACCATCAGCAGTGCCAGCATAACGCCCTCTTTGGTGACAGAGAATACCCACAGCTTGAATATCGGTGTTCCGTCCACAAAAAACATATTGAGAACTGCGGTGAAAACGATTATCGGAATAACAGGCTTTAAGCTCCTCTTTACCAGATTGAGCGAAATGCCGGAAACGAGATACCCCGCCACCGAAAATGCGGCGCAAAGCAGCAAGCCCACCAGATTTGAGGTGACAAAGAGCGCCACTATAAATATCATTGTCATGATTATCTTCATTCTCGGGTCGAGCTTGTGGACAACCGATTCTCCCGGGAAAAACTGACCTATCGTAATATCTTTAAGCATCAGCGCTCACCAGCCTTTCCGAGAACACGCAGCAGCTCGCGCTTTGCCGCTTCCACCGTGAATACGTTTGCGTTTATATCGCAGCCCATCTCGCGCAGACGGGTGAATATCTTGGTTATCTGCGGAACGGCAAGTCCCATCTCGGTAAGCTCGGCAGTTTTGGCGAACACTTCATCAACACTGCCGTAGTCAAACAGCTTGGAGTCGTTTATGACCAAAACCTTTTTGGCGTGAGCCGCCACATCTTCCATACTGTGCGACACCAGCAAAACGGTACTGCCGGTTTTCTTATGATAATCCTTTATCTGAGAAAATATCTGCTCACGTCCTCTGGGGTCAAGTCCCGCGGTGGGTTCATCGAGAATAAGCACCTTTGGGCGCATCGCCAAAACTCCCGCTATCGCAACGCGGCGCTTCTGCCCGCCGGAAAGCTCAAACGGCGATTTCTGCATAACCTCTGGCGCAAGACCTACATATTCCGCGGCGACACGCACTCTGTCGGCGATTTCTTCCGCGGAAAGTCCCATGTTTTTCGGGCCGAACGCAATATCCTTTTCAACCGTTTCCTCAAAAAGCTGATACTCGGGATATTGGAATACCAATCCCACCATAAAGCGAAATTCCCGAATTTTTTTAGGCTCTGCCCACATATCCCGCCCGTGAATATATATCTTTCCCGAGGTGGGGCGCAAAAGCCCGTTTAAATGCTGAATAAAGGTGGATTTTCCCGAGCCTGTGTGACCGATAACGCCGACAAATTCCCCTTCCTCTATTTCGAGCGAGAAATTGTCAACCGCCGTCTTTTCAAAGGGTGTTCCCGGCGAATAAACATAGCTGAGATTTTCGGTTTTTATCGCGGTCATACTGTCGCCCCCTTGCTTTTGAGCAGAGCAAACAGCGTCTCGACACATTCATCATCGGTGATTATGCCGTCGGGCAGGTCGATGCCGCATTTTTTCAGCTCATAAATCATCTCTGTCGCCTGCGGAATATCAAGTCCCACCTTTTTGAGCAAAGCGGCGTGAGAGAATACGTTTTTCGGAGTATCGTCGAGCAGCACCTTGCCATCGTCCATGACTATTACTCTGCGGCAGGCGGCAGCCTCGTCCATATAATGGGTAATCAGTATTATCGTCACACCGAGGTCATCGTTGAGCCGCTTTATCGTATCCATTACCTCGGCTCGTCCTCTCGGGTCGAGCATGGCGGTCGGCTCGTCCAAAATGATTATCTTGGGGAGCATGGCTATTATTCCGGCGATTGCAACTCTCTGCTTTTGTCCGCCCGAGAGCTGGTGGGGAGAGTGCATACGATATTCATACATTCCCACATCTTTAAGCGCCGCGTCAACTCTCGCCCTTATCTCACTCGGCTCAATGCCGAGGTTTTCCAGTCCGAAAGCCACATCTTCTTCCACTATGGTAGCAACTATCTGATTATCGGGATTTTGAAACACCATTCCCGCGATGCCGCGCAATTCCAGCAGGCGCTCATCATCGGCGGTGTTTATCCCGTCGATATAGCAAACGCCGCCCTGCGGCAGCAGTATCGAATTGAGCGTTTTTGCAAAGGTGGATTTGCCCGAGCCGTTGTGACCCAGCACCGCCACCAGTTCCCCCTGCTTAACGTTTATCGAAACATCGTTCACAGCGGGTGCCGATTCGCCCGAATAGGTGTATACCAGATGCTGAGCGCTAATGATATTTTCCATATTATACCTTCTCTACAAGTGTGGTGCTCCCCGCCCCTGCGGAAAACGAGAGCCTTTTAACAGGCAGGCTGTTCAGCTTGGAAAAATTTCCATAGCCGACGGCATTTTGCCCTATTATCTCTCGCCCGACCATATTGCGGTGGAACCCTGCGGCAGAATAAGTCCGTTTGAGGAGACGGACAAACCTATCTCGGAAGCCGAACAGCTTCCGCCCCTCCTGCCTGCCGTAACAGAGAGGAGATACTGCATCACCGAGGCGGAAAGTCCGGTGGTGTAGGAATTTAACAGCAGAAAGAGCGCGTCTTCCGACAACAGCTCGCTCACCAGACAGCAAAGCTCGTAGACGCTGTCTTCCAGCTTCCATATCTCGCCGCCAGGTCCTCTGCCGTAGGATGGCGGGTCCATTATAATGCCGTCGTAGCGATTTCCGCGGCGAATTTCGCGCTCGATGAATTTTTTGCAGTCGTCAACTATCCATCGAACAGGCGCGTTTTCCAGTCCCGAGAGCTTTGCGTTATCCCTCGCCCACTGAACTATTCCCTTAGAAGCATCAACATGAACCACACTCGCTCCCGCCGCGGCACAGGCAAGGGTGGCGCCGCCGGTGTAGGCAAAAAGATTCAGCACCTTCACCGGTCTGCCGGCGTTTTTTATCCTGTCGGTCATATAGTCCCAGTTTACCGCCTGCTCCGGGAAAAGACCGGTGTGCTTGAAATTTGTGGGTCGAATAAGAAATCTCAAATTGCGATAGCCTATCACCCACTCGTTTTTCTTCATCGAGCGCTGTTCCCATTCGCCGCCGCCCGATGAGGAGCGGTGATAATGAGCGTTTGCCTTTTCCCATTCAGCGCCGCGCGGGGTGTTCCAAATCACCTGCGGGTCGGGTCTTATCAAAAAAGTTTCGCCCCAGCGCTCCAGCTTTTCGCCGTTTGAAGCGTCTATCAGCTCAAAATCCTTCCAATTCTGCGAAAATCTCATTTAAAGCTCCTTTTATATCAAATGGGTGCTTATCGCGTCGGAAATTTCCGCCGCCGCCTTTTCTATTTCGTCCTTCGATTCGCCCTCTACCATAACTCTGATATAAGGCTCTGTTCCCGATGCTCTCACAACCACTCTGCCGCGTCCGGAGAGCAGCTTCTGCCACTTTTCTATCTCGCCTGTCACAGAGGGGTGCTTATCGAGCGCCGCTTTCATCGAGGGTGTTGCGGTGACATTCACCATAGTCTGCGGAAAATGTCTCATCTCACCGCCCAGACTCGACAGCGGCTTGCCCGCCGCGGCGACAGCGTTTAACAGCATCACGGCGGAAAGCTGTCCGTCGCCCGTTGTTGCGCTGTCAAGGAATATGATATGCCCCGACTGCTCGCCGCCGAGCGAAAGACCCTTTTCTCTCATTCGCTCCAAAACATATCTGTCGCCGACTCCGGTTATCTCGGTATTTCGATTTTTCTTCTTCATCAGCTCGAAAAATCCGAAATTGGTCATAGAGGTCACCACCACCGAATCGGCGTTCAGCCTGCCCTCCCGGGAAAGATAGTCGCTCATCATGGCGATAAGCACATCGCCGTCGAGAACATTTCCCTTTTCGTCTGCGGCAAGCAGTCTGTCGGCATCGCCGTCAAACGCCAAACCGAGTGTGTAGCCGCCGGCGGCGGTTTTCTCGGCGAGGCTCTCTATATGGGTGGAGCCGCAGCCGTCGTTTATATTGATTCCGTCAGGCTCACAGGCGATAAAATCGGCGCTGATGCCCAGCTTTTCAAACAGCGTTTTTGCCGTTGCCGAAGCGCTGCCGTTGGCGCAGTCCACCAGTATTCTGCCGCAGAATCCGCCCTTGTAGAGCGATGCCAGATGCTCGGTATACACCTCGCAGGCGTCCTCGGCGTGGCGAACACGCCCCAGCTCTCCGCCCTGTTTAACGTCATAGGGGCGGGTGTGGTCGAGGATTATTCCCTCGATTTCCTCCTCTTGGCTGTCGGTGAGCTTGTAGCCCTCTCCGCCGAATATCTTTATTCCGTTGAATTGATAGGGATTGTGGCTTGCCGAGAGCATAACTCCCGCATCGGCGTTGTAATGCTCCACAAGATAAGCCACCGCAGGGGTGGGAACCACTCCCAGCATGAGCACATCGGCTCCCACCGAGCAAAGACCTGCCGCAACCGCCGAGCAAAGCATATCCCCCGAAATTCTGGTGTCCATGCCTATCACGACAAGCGGCTTTTTGTGCGTCTGTTCTATCAGCACCATCGCCGCCGCGCGGCCTATATTGAGCGCCAGTTCGGCGGTAAGCTCTGTTCCCACAACACCTCTGGCACCGTCTGTGCCGAAAATTCTGCCCAAATCAATTTCCTCCCAAAAATCAGTAATAAGCCGCTGTTACAAAAGCGTTGTCTGCTCGGGCGCGTCGTTTTTTCCGGGCAGAGTCATGCCGAGATGCGCCGCTCCCAGTGCCGTTACACAGCGTCCGCGCGGAGTGCGGGTTAAAAATCCTATCTGCATCAGATAAGGCTCGTAAACGTCCTCTATCGTCACCGCTTCTTCGCCGGTGGCGGCGGCAAGCGTTTCAAGTCCGACAGGGCCGCCGTTATAATTTGTGATGATGACCGACAACATTCTGCGGTCGATAGCGTCAAGTCCAAGCTCATCTACCTCAAGGCGGGAAAGCGCGGTATCCGCTATATCGCCTGTGATAACTCCGTCTCCTATCACCTGCGCGAAATCTCTCACCCGCTTTAAAAAGCGGTTTGCGATTCTCGGAGTGCCGCGCGAGCGCCGCGCCAGCTCATAAGCGCCCTTTTCGTCGCAGGGAATACCGAGTATCTCGGCGCTGCGGAGTATTATCAGCGAAAGTTCCTCCGGTGTGTAAAGCTCCAAGCGCATCGAAACGCCGAATCTGTCTCTCAGCGGCGCGGAAAGCTGACCCGCCCTTGTAGTTGCGCCGATGAGGGTAAAATGTGGCAGGTCAAGTCTGATAGAACGCGCCGAGGGGCCTTTTCCTATCATGATGTCAAGCTCAAAATCCTCCATAGCCGGATAGAGAACCTCTTCTATCGAGCGGTCGAGCCTGTGAATCTCGTCTATAAACAATATATCACCCTCGCCCATATTGGTGAGCAGGGCGACCAAATCTCCCTGCCGCTCCAGCGCGGGGCCGGAGGTGACTCTTATCTGAACGTCCATCTCATTGGCGATTATCTGCGCCAGAGTGGTTTTTCCCAGTCCGGGCGGGCCGTAGAAAAGAGCGTGGTCGAGTGGCTCGCCGCGCAGCTTTGCCGCCCCGAGGAATATCTTGAGATTCTCCTTTACCTTGCTCTGACCTACATATTCCTCCAGCGTTTTCGGACGGAGTGAAAGCTCCGCCTCGCTGTCTCGGACGGCGTATTCGGGGGAAACTATTCGGTTTTCAAAATCCGTTTCGTCATTTCTCAGCACGAAAATTTCCTCCTGTCAATCAAAATTTAGCCAGCTTTTTCAAGCCGATTTTGATAAGCTCCTCCACCGAGCTGTTCTCATCACAGCCCGCCAGCGCCGCAGCAGTTTCCGACTGACCGTATCCCAACGAGCAGAGAGCGGCTATCGCCTCGCTGATATTGCCTCTGTTGGAAACAGCCTCGCTGACCTTGGCGATTACATCGCTGTCACCTACGGCAAGCGCCCCGAGCTTATCCTTCAGCTCCAAAACTATGCGCTGTGCCGTCTTGTTGCCTATTCCCGACGTTTTGGTGAGCGCCTTTGAATCTCCCGAAACGATGGCAAGCGCCAGTCTGTCAAAGGTGAAATCGGAAAGCAAAGCCAATCCCGCCTTGGGGCCGACGCCGTTGACACCGATGAGCAGGCGGAAAGCGTCCAATTCCCGCTCGTCGGCAAAGCCGAAAAGGTCAACCGAGTCCTCGCGGACATTCATGTATGTGTAAACAAAAACCTCACTGCCGACATTAGGCAGCATGGAAAGCGTAGTCATAGAAACGGAACACCGATAGCCGACACCCGCACATTCCACAACTATCATGCCGGGCTGAGCCGCTGTCAGCTTTCCTCTGAGAGAATATATCATCTTGTCCTCCTGCTGTTATCGTTTAGCACCGCCCGCCTTATCAGCGAAACAGAAGCGCTGTGCGCGTGGCATATCGCTATCGCGAGTGCATCGGCAACGTCATCGGGCTTTGGGCGCTCA
Organism: uncultured Oscillospiraceae bacterium; assembly: GCA_964573335.1. Taxonomy (GTDB): domain Bacteria; phylum Bacillota; class Clostridia; order Oscillospirales; family Ruminococcaceae; genus Yanshouia. The sequence continues at coordinate 17,719 of CAZNJJ010000001.1, forward strand.
CGCAGATTGAGCAGCTTTCTTGTCATCTCCATAACCTGCGCTTTTTCGGCGTTTCCGTAGCCGACTACCGATTGCTTTACCTGACGGGGAGTGTATTCAAACGGCTCTACCCCGTATTTTGACGCTGCCAAAAGAATAACTCCCCTCGCCTGCGCCACATAAATTCCGGTGGTGACGTTGTTTGTAAAAAACAGCTCCTCTATCGCCATCTGATCGGGTTTTACCTCTTCTATCAGCGCACATATATCGTCATAGATGCTTTCCAGCCGCTTTTCAAACGGCATTTTCGGCGGCGTTGTCACCGCTCGCATATCAAGCAGGGTGAATTTTCCGCGCTCATAGCTGACTGCTCCGCAGCCGACTATCGCGTAGCCGGGATCTATTCCCAAAACAACCAATTTGCGCCGACCGCCTCTCCTAAAGGTATATTCGATTTATTATAGCATGATAAAACGATTTCAACAAGAAGTTGACGCGGTTTCAAGCATTTTTTACAAAAAGGAAATATCTTTTATCCCTTGCCCGAAAGCCCGACTCAATATATAATATCGGTTGATGACATTTCGGAGGCCGCTATGAATTTTGTATATGAAGAAAAGCTCAAAGACTACATCAAAAAGCACAATAAAAAGACGCTCGTTGTCGAATTGATAACGGTAAACAATTCCGACTTTGAGATAACCGAGCTGAGCGTTCATTTTGTTGATGAGCGTATGCGTAAAATTTTCACCGAAAAGCGCCGTTACAGGGTTTTCCCAACCGAATCGGGTGAGGTTCTCCTGCCGCCCTTTCCGCTGGAATTGGAAGAAACGGTCACCTTCGGCTTGAAGAGCTTTTTGTTTTTCAACAGCGTGACATACACCGGAATAAAGGTTTGATATATTGAAAAAGGAAGCGCTTTTCGGCGCTTCCTTTTATTTTCACTTTTCGTTATTCAAATCAAGTCCATCGAAAAAGTCATCATAAGAGCAGTCATATATCTTTTTCAACTCGATAATAACGCTCGCTCTTATATTCAACTCTCCCGATTCGTATTTGGCATAGGTGGTGCGCCCGATGTCACAGCCGCGCCGTTGCAATTCCGCGCACAGCTTTTCCTGTGAGATGCCTTTTTCATCACGCAGTTTTCTGAGATTTGCGCCCATGTTCCTATCACGCCGTATCTTCTGTTCCACCGTCTCACCTCAAATAACATTGACCGATAATGGTTGCAAACATCATTATCGTATGCTATAATGAGGAAAAATATTGACCGCTATACTGGTCAACAGCAGGCGTGTTCAGAGTTAAAAACAACTATATAAATAAAAAAAACGCGTCCCTGCCGCGCTCAAAAGTTTATTTTATTTCCTGCTCCAGCTCATTGAACAAATCGCTGTCGAAAAACTCCCGTATCGTTATATCCATACCGTCGCACAGCTTTTTTATTGAAACCACCCCGGGATTTTGGCTCTTTTCGTTCAGCATACTGTAAACCGTTGACGGCGACACGCCCGATAATATCGCCAGCGCGTTTATCGCTATCTGCTTTTCGCTGCACAATTCCAAAATACGCTTTGCGACAGCCTCCTTCGTATTCAAAAAGAACACTCTCCTCACTTTATATAATCGTGATTTGAGTTTACCCAAATTTACGATAAATCGTATGGGATATATCGCAAAGAGTGAAAGTTTATGCTATAATTACGATATATCCCACAAATGAGGAAGTATATTATGCCAAGCTGCACCTTTTTCGGACACAGAATATGCCCTTTGGAAATAAAATCCAAGCTCTACCGCGCCGTTGAGCGTTTGATAACCGAGCAGGGAGTTGACACCTTTTATGTGGGAAAAGAGGGCGGATTTGATTCTATGGCGCTCACTGTTCTCAAAGAGCTTTCCGCCGCCTATCCGCAGATAAGATATTTTATCACTCTAGCCTATATTCCGGTGAAGAAAAAGGCTGTTGACCCTGCGGACGATGCCCACACCCTCCTGCCGGACGGCATTGAAGCTGTTCCGCGAAAGTTCGCGATAAGCTACCGCAACGACTGGATGCTCCGTCAGAGCGAATTTGCCGTGACCTATATCGAACACAGCTTCGGCGGTGCCGCTAAATTCCACCAAAAAGCGCTCAAATCCGCCAAAATCGTAATAAATCTCGCATAAGCGATAAAAAAGACTCACTCGGCTTTTTAAAACGAGTGAGTCTTTTTATGTTAAAGTATGCTTTCGATAAATTCCTTTATTCTGCTGTCGGCAGGATTTTCAAATACGTCCTTTGTCGAACCCATCTGCAAAATGTGCTTGTCGCCCATAAATATTATCTTGTCGGCGGCTTCTCTCGCAAATCCCATTTCGTGAGTGACTACTATCATAGTCATTCGCTTTGCCACCAGCTTTTTCATAACGCCGAGAACCTCGGCGGTAAGCTGGGGGTCAAGCGAGGAGGTAGGCTCGTCAAAAAGCAGAAGGTCGGGTTCCATCATCAGCGCTCTGGCGATAGCCACACGCTGCTTCTGCCCGCCGGAAAGCGCCGAAGGGTAATTATCCGCCTTATCCAGCAAGCCGACCTCGTTCAACCGCTCCTTAGCCAATTCCACAGCCTGCGCTTTCGGCATTTTGCGGACATTTATCGGAGCGGCGGTAAGATTGTCCAGCACCGTCATGTGCGGGAAAAGGTTAAAGCTCTGGAAAACCATTCCCATGCGGCTGCAAGCCTCGCGCATCTGCTTGTCGGGAAGATAAACGCCGTTTTTCATCAGGTGAGTTCCCTCTATGATGATGTCGCCGCCGTCGGCACGTTCCAGCCCGATGAGACAGCGCAGCATGGTGCTTTTTCCCGCTCCTGAGGGTCCTATCACCGCAACGGCATCGCCCTTTTCCACAGTGAAAGAAATATCCTCCAGAACATTTACATCGCCAAAGCTCTTTTTAAGACCGTTGACCTCTAAAATACTCATATCGCACCTTCCTCCTTAAAAGCTGTATCTGCGCTCAAGATACTCAAACAGCTTGGTGATGACAAAGGTGAATACCAGATAGAACACCGCCGCCACCGGATAGGCGGTGAAAACCGCCTGACGGTTTACGGTAGCCTTGGCGAAATAGAGTATCTCGGTGACGCCGATAGCGGTGACAAGAGCGGTATCCTTAACCAGCGTTATAGCCTCATTCGCAATCGAGGGGAGCGAAACACGCAGCATCTGCGGCAGAACTATTCTGCCGAGCGTTTGTCCCTTGGAGAATCCCAAAACTCTCGCCGCTTCATACTGCCCCTTTTCCACCGAGAGCATACCGCCGCGGAATATCTCGCAGAAATACGCCGCGTAGTTGAGCACAAACGCGAGCATCGCCGCCGAAAGACGGTCTAACACGATGATATTCTTCATTCCCGGGATAAAAGGCAAGCCGTAGTAGAAAAAGTAAAGCTGGAGCAAAAGCGGTGTTCCGCGCATTATATATACGAAAAATCCCGTAACACCGCGCAGGGCACGGCTTTTGCCCGTTCTCATAAATGTGAGCAGCAACCCGAGCGGCATGGAGCCTATAATGGTCACTAAAAACAGGCTGAGCGTGTATTTAACGCCGTCTGTCAGCAGCACAGCGATCTCTATAAAATCGTTTATCATCTTTTAAACTCTCACACCGTTTCAGAAAATTTTGTTATTCGGCTGTTACTTGGCATTTTGGGAGATAACATATCTGCCTACTACCGAGTCAACCACAAACACGTCGATTCTGCCTGCCTGAAGATCCATATAGGCAGAAACGTTGTCGGCATATTCCACTACCTCTTTCACCTTTGCGCTGACAGGGTCGGCATTGAGCGCGTCAAGGGAAGAAGAACCCTTCTGCAAGCCGATAATCTTGCCCTCAAGCTGTGCCTTGGAGGTGATTCCCGAAGAAGCGGGAACAATGATTATCTGCTGATTGGCGATATAGGGCTTTGCAAAGAACATATTCTCGATTCTCTCATCGGTTATCGACATACCGTTCCAGATGCAGTCGATTTTGCCGGAATTAAGCTCAAGCTCCTTGGAGTCCCAGTCGATAGGCTGAAATTCAACCTCAACGCCCATTCTCGAGGCAACCTCGCGGGCAAGGTCAATATCAAATCCGACTATCTCGTTCTTTTCATCACGGAAACCCATGGGAGGATAGCTGTCATCAAGTCCTACGATAAACTTGCCCTTGGATTTGATATTCTCGAGCGACTTGTCATCGGCGGGAACGGTGCTTTCCTCAAGGAAATCGGAGTCCTTAAAGAGAGCGTCGGTTCCGAACCATTTGTTGGATATTTCGGCTGCCTTGCCGTCCTTTATCATCTCGTCGAGCATCTTCTGAACCTCGAGTCCAAACGCAATATCGCCGTTTCTGAAGCCGATGCCGTATTTCTCCGCGCCGAGATCCTCACTCAGCTCAACATAGCTCTCGGTTTCAGCGGTTTCGGCGGGCTTAGAGCCGGAGCAGGCACAAAGTCCGAACACCATAACAGCGGCAACAGCCGCGCAGATAAATCTTTTCATAACAGATACTGTCCTTTCGGTTTTTGATTTGGTTTGATCATTATAACATTTTAGCATGGTAAAACGCTACCATGAAAAAGTGAATCCAATCGCTCAAATTTTCAAATTATCTCATCAAATCTCGCTTTTGCTCCCGAATATGCAGCTTTTCTCTAATATGCGTTTTTGTTGAAAGCGACGAAAAAGAAATTTCATTTGATAAACCTGTTGCATTTTTCAAAAGAAAATAGTATAATAGCACCTGTCGTTATCGGCACGGACGATTAGCTCAGCTGGTAGAGCATTCGCTTGACGTGCGAAGGGTCAGCGGTTCGAGCCCGTTATCGTCCACCATAAAAAGCACCCGTTTTGGGTGCTTTTTTGTTTTGTCACCTTCTCTCCCGCTTTCATATCATGGAATATGAAAATTCAAAACGGGAGGTACAGCTATGCCGAAAATCTATCTGAGTCCCTCAACGCAGGAGGGCAATCGGTATGTAACCGGCGGCTCGGAGGAATACTATATGAATCTGGTGGCAGACGCGCTCGAGCCGTATCTTGTCGCCAACGCCATTCAATTCACCCGCAACCGCCCCGATATGACGGTGACGCAGATTCAGCGGGAATCAAACGCCGGAGATTATGCCCTGCATCTCGCGCTCCACTCAAACGCCGCCCCCGAGGGACAATACGGCTCTCTGCGAGGGGTGGATATATACTACTTCCCCGGCAGCACCGCCGGCAGACGCGCCGCCGAGATAACCGCCGAGAATTTCAAGGTGATATACCCCGACCCTAATCGGGTAACTGTGCGAACCACAACCGCGCTCGGCGAGGTTGACAGGGTGAAAGCGCCCTCACTCTTTATCGAGATTGCCTATCACGACAATATCGACGATGCCAACTGGATAATCGAAAATATCGACCTTATCGCCAGAACGATTGCACTTTCCCTCGCGGAGTATTTCGGGCAGCCGTTCTTTGAGCCTGTCGCTCCTACCGATGCCTATGTCAGAACAAATTTCGGCAATCTCAATCTCCGCGCCCGACCCAACACCTCCTCACAGATAATCGGCAGTATTCCAAACGGCGCCGCCGTCACGGTAAACGGGCTTATTCCCGACTGGGCAAGCATCGGCTACAACCAAAAAGTGGGATTTGTAAGCAGAAAATATCTGTCGGGAGTTTAAAATATATTCAAAATGCAAATATTTACATTATGTTCTTTGACATTAGCGGATATTAGCGATAGAATAATATAAATATGTTTTTAAAAACGAGGTATCACAAATGGGGCTTTTTGAAAAAATCTTCGGAACCTATTCCGATAAAGAGCTGAAGCGTATTCGCCCTATCGCAGACAAGGTGCTGGCGTTGGAGGGGCAGTATCAGAGCCTTTCCGACAGCGAGCTGCGCGCGGTGACTCCCGCTTTGAAGGAGCGTCTCGCAAAAGGCGAAACGCTTGATGATATTCTTCCCGATGCGTTTGCCGCCTGCCGTGAGGCTGCGTGGCGTGTTTTGGGGCTGAAGCATTTCCCCGTTCAGATAATAGGCGGCATAGTTCTGCATCAGGGCAGAATCGCCGAAATGAGAACCGGCGAGGGCAAAACTCTGGTAGCCACCCTCCCCTCCTATCTGAACGCGCTCACCGGAGAGGGCGTTCACATCGTAACGGTAAACGACTATCTTGCCCGCCGCGACAGCGAAATGATGGGCAAGGTGCATCGCTTTATGGGACTTACCGTCGGTCTTGCCGTTCCCGGAATGGAGCCAAAGGAAAAGCAGAAAGCTTATGCCTGCGATATAACCTACGCCACTAACAACGAGCTGGGATTCGACTATCTGCGTGACAACATGGTGGTCTACAAGGAAAACCTTGTTCAGCGCGGTCATGCGTTCGCCATTGTTGACGAGGTGGACTCTATCCTTATCGACGAGGCGAGAACCCCTCTTATCATATCCGGTCAGGGAGATAACTCCAGCGACCTTTATGAGCGCGCCGACAAGCTGGCAAAGATGCTAAAGCGCACCAAGGTTGCGGAGCTTGACGACAAGCAGGAGCAGGAAAGCTACGAGGGCGATTATCTCGTAGACGAAAAGGCACGCACCGCCACACTCACCCAGTCGGGAATCAAAAAAGCGGAGAGCTTTTTCAATATCGAAAACCTCAACGACCCCGAAAATCTCACCATTTCCCACCATGTCAATCAGGCGATAAAGGCAAACGGAATCATGCAGCGTGATGTTGACTACGTTGTCAAGGACGGAGAGGTCATCATCGTTGACGAGTTTACCGGCAGACTGATGATAGGCCGCCGCTACAACGAGGGACTGCATCAGGCGATAGAGGCAAAGGAAGGGGTAAAGGTTGAGCGTGAGAGCAAAACTCTCGCTTCCATCACCTTCCAGAACTACTTCAGAATGTATAAAAAGCTATCCGGCATGACCGGCACCGCCATCACCGAGGAGCGCGAATTCCGTGAGATATACAGCCTTGACGTTGTGGCTATCCCCACCAACCGCCCCGTTATCCGCAAGGATTATGACGATGTTATCTACCGCACCGAGCAGGGCAAATTCAATGCCGTTATCGAGCAGATAATCGAGTGCCACCAAAAGGGTCAGCCTGTTCTGGTGGGAACTGTTTCCATCGACAAATCCGAGCTTCTCTCCTCAATGCTCAAGCGCAGAGGTATTCCCCATGAGGTGCTGAACGCAAAGCACCATGAGCGTGAAGCGGCTATCGTTGCTCAGGCGGGCAAATTCGGCGCTGTGACCATCGCCACCAACATGGCGGGCCGCGGTACCGACATCATGCTCGGCGGCAATGCCGAATTTATGGCAAAGAGCGAAATGCGTAAAAATGAGATTCCCGATGAGCTTATCGAGGAGGCTACCGGTCATTCCGAAACCGATAACGAGGATATTCTCAGCGCGAGAAAGCTCTATTCAGAGCTGCTTGAAAAATACAAAGCTCAAATCGCCCCCGAGGCGGAAAAGGTCAAGGAAGCGGGCGGTCTGTTCATAATCGGAACCGAACGCCACGAGTCGAGAAGAATCGACAATCAGCTCCGCGGTCGTTCCGGCAGACAGGGCGATCCGGGCGAATCCCGCTTCTTCCTCTCACTGGAAGACGACCTCATGCGTCTCTTCGGCGGCGACAGAATAGATTCGATGATGAAGGCGCTCAACGTTGATGACAACACCCCCATCGAGGCAAAGATGCTCTCCAATGTTATCGAGTCCTCGCAGGCAAAGGTGGAAGGGCGCAACTTCTCGGCAAGAAAGAGCGTTCTCGATTTCGATGATGTTATGCGTATGCAGCGCGAGATGATTTATTCACAGCGCAAAAAGGTCATTGACGGCGAGGATATTCACGATACGATAATCCGTATGTTTGAGGGAGTTGTTTCCGATGCCGTCGCCTCCTATATCGGCGACGAATCCGAAAAGGAAAACTGGAATCTCACCGGACTTCGCAACCACTTCCTCGGCTGGCTCACCACCGAGGAGGATCTCAACTACACCATAGGTCAGCTTGATGAAATAAGCCGTGAGGATATTACCCGTGAGCTTACTCAAAAGGCGCTGGCTCTCTATTCCGCAAAGGAAGAAGCGTGGGGCGTTCCGATAACACGCGATGTCGAGCGAATGGTGCTTTTGAGAAATGTCGATATTCACTGGATGGACCATATCGACGCCATGGACGAACTCAGACGCGGAATCAGGCTGAGAAGCTACGGTCAACAGGATCCGGTAGTCGCCTATCGTATGGAAGGCTCGGATATGTACGACGCTATGGTAGCCTCTATCCGTGAGGACACCGTAAAGATGCTGCTCACCGTCCGAATAAGGATAGAAGTTCCGGTAGAGCGTGAGCAGGTAGCAAAGCCCACACAGTCGGTATCCGACGGAAGCGACCAGAAGAGCGTTCAGCGCAGCTCCAAAAAGGTCGGCAGAAATGACCCCTGCCCCTGCGGAAGCGGCAAAAAATATAAGCACTGCTGCGGCAGATGATTTTTAAGGCGAAGCGCCGTAATTTAAAGCGGCGCTTCGCTTTTTAAGTTTTTTGCAACAGAATTGCCTTTTATCGGCACTTATGTTATAACTTCTCAAATGAAAGGATAGATATTATTATGAAAAAGAAGATTATTCTCGCGGCAGTTTCCGCCGCTCTCGCACTTTCCATGGCGGTTTCCGCTTTTGCGGAATATATCCCCTGCGCTGACGGCCATGAGGCTCACAATTTCGGTGAGTGGACACTCAAAGAAAGCTTTTCCGACGGAAACACCCTTTCCGAGCGGGTGTGCGAAAGATGCGGATATGTCCAAAAGGGTTACGGCCGCACCGATGATGCGGATAATTCCCACATGGCTGTAACTATGTCGCTCGATATAGGTGAACCTGCCGTCGCACCCGCCTTCAACCCCTCTACCGGTGCCGAGGCATAATAATTCTTTGCGTTTTTTTACTTTTTTATTAAATTTTTTGCCAACCGATTTACTTATTCATTGTTTTAATGTATCATAGCGCCATAGTGAAAAGGGGCGTGACCTCCTTGCTCTGCCTAAAGCATATAAAAAAGAATTTCGGCTCGGCGTCGGTATTAAAAGACGTGAATCTCACCGTAAAAGGCGGTGAGGTTATCTGCATCGCCGGAAAAAACGCCGCAGGAAAAACCACTCTGCTGAATATCGCCGCAGGTATTCAAAAAGCCGACAGCGGCGAGGTGATATTCGATAAAAAGCCATCTCTGCTCACTCAGGAACCCGCTGTTCTCCCCCGACTTTCGGTTGAGGACAATCTGCGGCTTTGGTATGCCGCCGCGGATATTCCGTGGCGGGGATTTGATATGGAGCTGTGCGAATTTATGCCGCAGCTTTTTGAGCAGAGGAAAAAGCGGGCTGAAAAACTTTCCGGCGGAATGAAAAAGCGGCTCTCGATAGCCTGTTCTCTCGCCGTGAGAGCCGATATTCTGCTGTTTGACGAGCCTTTTGCCGCACTTGACCCCGAGGGCTGTCTCCTGCTTACAGGACTTATCTCAAGGCTGAAAGCCGAAAACAAAGCGATATGCTTTACCTCGCATGAGCCGCAGCATATCGCCGACACAGCCGATGAGCTGTTTCTATTGAAAAACGGATTTCTCGAGCAAGCCGCCACCTTGAATAACATTTTTGCCGAAAAGCGCCGCCAAGCGGTTTTGTCAGCACTGTTCGGCGATAACACCGGAGGAACAAACGATGAATGAAAGCAATACAAACACCGAGCTTTTGCCGACAGAGCAGCAGGAAATCATAAATTCCGCCGCCCTTTCGGAAGAAGCGGGAGCGACCGTTACAGCTCCCTCTCCGCGCAAAAAATTCCCGACAGCCGCCGTTGTCAGCGCCGTTTTAGCCTGCGCCGCGGTGGTGGGAGGACTTTTTGCCGCAAAGAGCTTTTTCTCGCCCAAGCCGGAAAAGATAGTCCTTGAGGCGTTTGAAGCTACCGTAACACAACAGCAAAATCTCACCGATGAGATATATGAAACTATTCCCGCGGCAGAAAGGCTGTTAAAGCCCTCCGAGGCAGCGCCTTCCGAAACCGCGTTCGACCTCACCCTGCGTTCTGTTGAGGGAATAGACTACGCGCAGCTTGTCAGCGCAATGATAGCCGATTCGGGAATAAGCGGCACTGTCCTCACCGACCCCGACAGCGGAAGCAGTCTCGCGGATATAACAGTCGGTCTTAAAAGAAAGCCGCTGATAAATGCACAGCTCTATCTCTCGCCCGAGCTTGTCACAGCAGCCGTTCCCACCTTTTCCGACAAGGTTATCTCCGCGGCTCCTCAAAATTTTGCCGCCGACTACAAAAACAGCATCTTCAACAAAACCGCTCCGATGAGCGATGATGAACTCGAAATGATGCAGCAGCTCATCACAGGCGAGCTTGAATACATAAAGACTCTCGGCAGCATCTCCTATCAAAAGCTGGTAGACGACATCACCGCAATAATCGCAAAACCGCTTGAAACCGCCGTTTTCGACTATGATAAAGCCAACGGCAGATATATCGTCACCCTTGACGGTGAAGCGGTAAAGAGCGCGGTATGCGAATACTATCGCTATCTCTATATTGATTCCGATATAGCTCCCGCCATGGAAAAGCTGCTGATGCCGCTGTTTACCGCTTCACAGATGGCAAAGGAAGACTACAATTCCACCATGGACGGTATCTTAGCCGAATTGCAAGAGAATATCCCTCCGCTTGAAACCGTTATCTCACTTGAGATAGACAATGGGCTTATCAAAACGGCAAATATCATTGCAACTCCCACAGAACAAATCGACGGCAATTCTGTTTTCACTTCTCCCTTTACCGCCGATATTGTTTTCAATGAGAATAACAGCAGCATCAATATGGTATTCAATATCAATAACCCCGCCGACGGCACCGAAATGAAAATGACTGTCAATGCCGATGGTCTTTTTGCCGACAATCTCTACACCCTCAACGTCAAGGTCGATGCCGAATCCGACGGCTCGATTGTGACCGTTCCGCTTGTTATCACCATAGCGGCAGAGGGAGATTACAGCATTGATTTAGGCTTTGACACCACCGTATCCGACAGAAATGTCAAGTTGGATTTCAGCGCCGACGGCACCGCTTCTCTCGAGGAGGACTTTTTCACCGTTGAGCTTCCTTCCTCCAGAATTGACTATGCCGTTTCCGCCGATAATTTGAATACGAGCGGCGCGCTGGTGTTCGATTATCGCCAAAGCAGCACCCCGCTCACCGAAAGAATAGCTCCTCCCAAGAATCATATTTCGATATTCTCCTTTAACGAACAGGGTCTGCAACAGCTTATCGACGAGTACAGCGCCGGAGCGCAGTCTCTCGCCGGAAAACTCATGAGCGCTTTTATGTGAGCGAATCAGCTTAAAACAACAGCCGATGCCCCAAATCGGGCATCGGCTGAATTTTTGTCCCCGCCGCCGTCGATGCAAACTTCTTCGGCGAATATGACTCGCCGCCGTTTTTCTCGCCCGCTTTGCAGGCAACCGAAAAACATGGCAAATTATATCATATCGCTTTGCGATATGATATAATAATCTAATATCCGTATCATCGGTCAGCAGCAAGGGGGAATGGGATTTGCGGCTTTTCTTCAGCGCTTTTGTTATCGCTTTAAAAAAATCGGTTCTGCCGCTTGTTTCGCTGATGCTGGTTCTGACACTGGCGGGCGGTATTGTAGCGGCGGCTGTGTCCTCCTCAAACGCCGTCTTTGAGCCGATTGAAATTGCGGTAGTCAGCGGCGACAACAGCGACATGGCTGTGTCGCTTATCGAAACGACCGTCAACAGCCGCTTCAAGTCGCTCGCCCAAATAAAGCTCTGCAAAAGCGAATCGGAAGCGCTCGGCTCTGCCGCCGTCATCACTCTGCCAAACGGATTTTGGCAAAGCCTGATGACAGGCGAAAATCTTTCGCCGAAACTCACGATAAAAGCATCTTCCCCTTTTGAATATATCTGGGTGGAAACTCTGGCAGAAAGCGCAGCCCGACTTTTGAGCCGCGCCCAAAACGCGGTGGGTGGAATTTACGCCGCCGCTCTGGCAGATGGATTGAGCGCAAAAGAAACCGATTGGCTGATTTTTTCAGCGGATATGACCCTTTTAAACGACTATCTCACCCGAAAAGGCAGATTTGAGAGTGTTGAGGTTTCCGCAACCGGCAATATTGCCGTTTTGGAATATTATCTCTGCTCGGCGGCATCATTCGCCCTATTCTCGCTTCTCTTTTTGATATATGAACCGATAGCCGATATAAAAACGTTCAGCCGCTTTTCCGGCTGCAAAATCCGATGCTTTTTCGCCGCCGGCATATCGGCGCTGATACTGTGCTGTCTGCTCACGGCCTTTGCCGCTGTCGCTTTGAGCGGCGGCATCGCCTCCTTCTTCTCTGCCGAAATGCTCTCTGCGGCGGTTCTCTGCGCCGCTTTACTGCTTTTCGCCGTCACATTTCTGCCGGATATGCCCTGCTCTGCCGCTTTCTGCTTTGGATTAGCGGCGGTTCAGGCAATTTTCGGCGGCGGATTTATCCCCGAGCCGCTGTTGCCGCAGGAGCTTTCTGCGCTCTGCGGCATAATGCCGCTCTCTTTGCTCAGGCGGCTTTTTTCCGACGCGGTTTTCTCGGCGGGATTTAACTGCGGCGCTCTGCCGTTGGTATGGTGTCTCTCACTGACCGCGCTTTCCGCCGCAAAATGGCTGAGAACGGGGGAAAACAGATGAAAAACTCTTTCACGCTAATTTTTCTTTTCATAAAGCAGCAGCTTGCGGAAAAGGTTTTTCTGCTCTGCGCCGCGATGTTTTTAACTCTTTTCTCCGCTTTTGCCCTGCTCTGCCCCGAGAGCCGACCTGTTTCGGCTCAAATCGGAGTTAGCTTTGACAGCAGCGAAAAGGAGCTTGAAACCGCTTTTTCCCCGATTTTCGATTCCCACCGACTAAGTTTCAGCTACTACACTCCCGCCGAAATCGAAAGTATGAAGCGGGATATTATGCTCGGAAAACTGCATTGCGGCTATCTTGTTTCAACCGAATCGGATATTCCGATAACCGTGTTTGAAAACGACGGCTCTATTCTCACCCCCGCCACCGATGAAATCATTTTTTCGGCGTGGTTCACAGCCCGAATAGGCGATACAGCCCCAACGCTTTACAACGGGCGTCATTCCGAGCTGATAGCCGAGGTAACAGAACGACAGCGCCTCACCGCAAAGCCGCTGACCGTAATTGTCGAAAGCACCCAAGCGCCTGTTCAAAACAATAACTATTCCGCAGTTTCGCCGCTGATATATGCCGTTGCCGTTTCAATGAGTATATGCTCCGCCGCTTTCTGCGCCGTTCTCACACAAAACAGCGGCAGGCAGGCGATAAAACTGCTCTGTTCTGCCGCAGGCAAAGGGCGAATAATTTTCTGCAAGGCGGTTTCGCAGGCGGCACTCTATTTTTCGCTGCTTTTAATATGCGAGGCGGTGCTTAGTCTTACCGGCGCGGCTCTCCCCTTTTCGATTGCGGCAAGGGCTGCTGCGGCGGTGGTGACGGCGGTATTCTGCGCCGCTGTCGGAGGAATTTTTTCCGCGATAACACCCTCTCGCACCCCGATTTGCATTATGATGCTCTGGTCGATAGGCTCGGTGCTTTTTTCCGGCGCTCTTATATCGCCGGAGCTGTTCGGCAGAGCAGAATGGCTCAAGCTCATTTCCCCCGCGTGGATAGTTTTAAAACTTATGACAGCTTTAAGCTGAAAGAATATGGAGAGATAACATGAAAATACCTGAAATTCTCGCACCGGCAGGAACCATGGACGCGCTGAAAGCCGCCGTAAACTGCGGTGCCGATGCCGTTTACTTTGGCGGAAAGGCGCTAAACGCCCGCCGAAACGCTGAAAATTTTGACGAAGATGAGCTTCGTGAAGCTATAAGCTATGCTCATCTTCACGGAACAAAGCTCTTTCAGACGCTCAATATCGTCATGTTCGACGGAGAGGAAAAACAGCTTCTTCTCACCGCCGAAACCGCCGCGAAATTAGGCGTTGACGCGGCTATCGTGCAGGATTGGGGCGTTCTTTCAATACTGAAAAGCGCCGTTCCCGAGCTGCCGCTCTACGCCTCTACCCAGATGGCGGTTCACAACCTCGAAGGGGCGAAAATCGCCGAACAGCTCGGCTGTAAGCGAATCGTTCTCGCCCGAGAAATGACCGCCGCCGAGATAGAAAGGGTGGTAAAGGGCGTTTCGGCACAGGTTGAGGTGTTTGTTCACGGAGCGCTCTGCATGAGCGTTTCGGGGCAGTGCTACCTCTCCTCTATGCTGGGCGGCAGGAGCGGAAACCGCGGTCTCTGCGCTCAGCCATGCCGTCTGCCATTTAACTGCGGCAGTGCAGACCACGCGCTTTCTCTCAAAGATCTTTCGCTGGTGGAAAGGGTAAAAGAGCTTTCGGCGCTCGGCGTTTCCTCACTGAAAATCGAGGGCAGAATGAAGCGCCCCGAATATGTCGCCGCCGCTGTCACCGCTCTGCGGCAGGCGCTCAACGGCGAACAGCCCGACATGAGCCGTTTGCGCTCGGTGTTCTCCCGCAGTGGCTTTACCACAGGCTATTTCGACGACAAACGTGACGGTGATATGTTCGGCATACGCCAAAAGGAAGACGTTACCGCCGCATCGGGCGTTTTGGGCGAGCTTTCCCGCTTGGCGAACACCGATATAGGCGCTGTCGCCCTAGAGGGCGCTTTCACCGCCGAACGTGATATGCCGATTTCGCTTGCTCTGCGCGACGAGGACAAAAATTCGGTTTATGTTGAGGGGGAGATTCCGCAGATTGCCCTCAACAAGCCCACCGATGAGGAGAGAGTGCGTCAAAATCTCGGCAAAACCGGCGGAACCGCCTTCCATTTTGAGGATTTGGATATTTCGCTTGATGACGGCTTGATGATACCCGTTTCGCAGATAAACGCCCTGCGCCGTGAAGCGCTCGACAAGCTCAGTGAGTCGCGCGAAAAATTGCGCCCCCTTGCCTTTTACGGGAAACTTCCGCCACTGCCGGAAAAGAAGTCCGATTCCCGCGGAAAACAGCTTTTGCGCGCCCGCTGCGGAGCAGAACAGCTTTCAAACGAGCTGATAAAAACCTGCGATGAATTTGTCGTTTCGTTAAACGATATTCCCGCGGCTCTCTCGATGGGCATTTCGCCCGAGCGTATTATAGCCGAAATTCCGAGAATGTTGTTTTCCGGCTCGGAAAAAGTCGCTTCTCAGCTCAAAAGCGCCGCGGCAAACGGCGTTCGCCGCGCGTGGTGCGGAAATATAGGTGCTTTAACACTCGTTCAAAACGCGAATATGGAGCCTGTCGGCGGCTGGTCACTCAACATCACCAATCGCTATTCCCTCGCGGAAACGGGCAGGCTCGGCATTTCACAGCAGGAGCTTTCCTTTGAGCTGCCGCTCCCCCTCGCCGCCCGCCTTGCCGAAAACGGAAGCTGCGGCGCTGTGGTTTACGGCTATCTGCCGCTGATGGAATTTCGCAACTGCCCGATAAAGGCGCGCATCGGCTGTAAAGCCTGCGGCAGAAAAGCGAAGATAACCGACCGCATGGGAATAGAATTTCCCGTTCGCTGTCCGCAGGACAGGCTTTTTTCCGGCGAGAGCGAGCTTTTGAACTCAGTTCCGCTCTATCTTGCCGAGCGTGTGAAAGAATTTGCCGCGTTTGACTTTTTAACCCTCTGGTTCACCGAGGAATCCGCCGAACAGTGCAAAAAAATCGTCTCGGAATACCGTTCAAACAGACCTTCCTCCCTCCAAAGCTACACCCGCGGACTTTATTACCGAAATGTTCTTTAAGGAGAATTTTTATGAAGCTCGGCTACAACACCCTCCTGTTTGACCTTGACGGAACTCTCACCGATTCCGCCGAGGGAATACTTAACTGCGTTCGATTTGCGCTCGAGCCGCTCGGCATAGTCGAAACCGACCAAAAGCGGCTTTACAGCTTTATCGGGCCGCCACTTTTCGATTCCTTTAAGCGGCTCTACAATATGGACGATGAGCTTGCCGCGAAAACCGTGGCTCTCTACCGTGAGCGTTACAGCACGGTGGGCAAATTTGAAAATCGTGTCTATGACGGGATACCTCTGCTTCTCAAGGAGCTGAAAGCTGCGGGCTATCGTCTGATTCTCGCCACGGCAAAGCCGGAGATATTCAGCTTTTCGATAATGGAGCATTTTGGGCTTTCCCGCTATTTTGATTTCATGTTCGGCTGTGACGAGAGCAAAAACCGCATGAACAAAGCCGATGTTATACGGGATATAATTTTTGCCCTGCCCGACATCACAGGCGAAAACACCGTAATGATAGGCGACCGTGACCATGATGTTTTCGGCGCTTTGCAAAACGGAATCGACTGCATCGGCGTTCTTTACGGCTTTGGTGACAGAGAGGAGCTTCAAACTGCCGGAGCGAAATATATAGCCGAAACTGTCGGCGAGTTGCGAAAACTGCTGCTCTGACACCCCTCTCCCGCCGAATACTATTCGACAACAGCAAAAATCCGCTCCGTTTTTTAAAACGCAGCGGATTTTTTTACTTTTTCTTTTGCAGTTTTGTTTTGTTGCCCTTTTCGTCAACGAAATATATCTTGTCTAAGTGCGCCGTCAAGCTGCGGCGGTAGCTCTCGATATATTCCTTTCTGAGCGCCTCACGCTCGGCTATTTCATGCTCCAAAAGCTCCTCGCCCGCTTTTACCCTGCGGGCGTATTCGTTAATCTTATCTATCTTATGCTGTTCCAAGCTGTTTTAAAGCTCCTTTCAAAGCGGCTTTTGACCGCAGATACATCTGCTTATTCCCGCCATATCCTTGTTCGCGAATATATCTATAAATCCGCTTTTACGCATTATCTCGGCTATATCATTGGCCTGACGGTAGCCGCCCTCAAAAAGCAGGCAGCCGCCATTTTTCAACAGCCTTGCGGCAGTTTCGGCTATCGAACGATAATAGTCCAAACCGTCCTCGCCGCCGAAGAGCGCCGTTTCAGGCTCATGTCTCACCTGAACCGAAAGCTCGTTCATTTCGTCAGCCGTTATGTATGGCGGATTTGACACTATCATATCCAGCTCGTTTGGCAAAACACCGCTCAAATCGCCGAAAACATCAGCCTTTATCGCCTTTACCCTATCCTGCTTCAATTCCGAGATGTTTTCGCATAGATAAGAATAAGCCTCGTCATAAAGTTCAACAGCGAAAACCTCGCAGTCCTTGCAGTTTTCGGCTATCGCAAGCGCTATGGCACCTGTTCCCGAACACAAATCGGCTATCTTGGCATTTCTTCTGCCTTTGAGCTTAGTCAGCGCCGTTTCAACCGTTATCTCGGTATCCGCTCTGGGAATAAGCACCCCCTCGCCGACCTTCAGCGTCAGCCCGAAGAAATCCCATTCTCCCAGAATATATTGTAGCGGATAGCCGCTTTTCAGCATTCGAACATCGCTTTCCACCGCTTTTTTCTGCTCCTCGGAGACCGGCAGTTCCGGCTGCAAAAGGCGAACATTCTTGCCGAAATACTTGTTGAAAAGCTGATGCAGATCAAACTGTGCGTCTTCATACTGCAAATCACCTTTCAGCTCATTGAAAAAAGAAGCTATTGTCACCAGTTATCCTGCTCCTTGTCCTCCGGAATACAGGGCAGCATGGCGGCTATCGCCGCTTCTATCTCGCCCGCGTCCGGCTCATTTGTGGTAAATCTCTGCATCCAAAGTCCCGGGGCGGAGATTATCCGTGTCACCACGTTGTCATAACGCCCCGCAAGCTTGATTATCTCGTAGGTTATTCCCACCACTATCGGCAGGCAGATGAGCTTGAGCGCTATTCGAACTATCAGCTTATCCCATGTCACCATAGAAAAAACCAACGCCGAAACTATCAGCACTATGAGAATAAAGCTGGTTCCGCACCTCGGGTGAAAGCGGGAATGGCGCTTTACGTTTTCCACAGTCAGTTCTTCTCCCGCCTCATAGCAGGCGATGGTCTTATGTTCCGCGCCGTGATACTCAAATACACGCTTTATATCCGACATTTGGCTGATTGCTATAATATACACCATGAATATAGCTATCTTTACCACCGCCTCGGTGAGAGCCAGCAGCCACCGCATCGTAATAAAGGGTCTTATCAGCGAAACCAAAAACGTAGGCAGCACCATAAATAGCAGCAGCGCCAGCAAAACGCCCAGCACCATCGCAAATCCGCTCAAAATCTTTGAGCCGCTTGCGCCCAACAGCTTTTCGAGCTTTTTTTCAAACTCGCTCGGTTCTTCTTCAAAGCCGGCAATATCGGCAGATTTCATCAGGCATTTGTAGCTGACTGCCATGCTGTCGATAAAATTAAAGCTGCCGCGGATAAAGGGCGCCTTTTTATACCACGGCTTTTCTCCCTTTTGGGTTTCCCACTGAGAGATGTCAAGCTCGCCGTCAGGCTTTCTCACAGCCATCGCGGTAACAAAGGGTCCTCTCATCATAACGCCCTCGATAAGCGCACTGCCGCCTATCGAGGTCTTTTTTCTCTCGTTGGTATTAGTCAATGTGTTTCCTCCCCACCCTGTTCGGGCGATTTTTGATGCAGCTGCTCATAGAGCTGCGCGTTTGGTATGCGAATGGTGACAGTTGTGCCCTCTCCCAGCTTGGAATCCAGCTCCAAACTGCCCTCAAACGCGGCAACAAGCTCATCTGCCACGGCAAGA
Organism: uncultured Oscillospiraceae bacterium; assembly: GCA_964573335.1. GTDB lineage: Bacteria > Bacillota > Clostridia > Oscillospirales > Ruminococcaceae > Yanshouia. The sequence goes on from CAZNJJ010000001.1 coordinate 36,464, forward strand.
CCTATTCCGGAGCCGCGGCGGGTGAGATTAGCCTTATAGAACTTCTGCTTTATCTTGGGAAGATCCTCGGCGCTTATTCCGCAGCCGGAATCCTTCACAGACACCACAAAATATCTGTCCTTTTCATAGACCGAAACAGAAACGCTTCCGCCCGCGTCGGAATATTTTATGGCGGTGTCTATAAAGTTTATGAATACCTGCCGCAGGCGGTTTTTATCCGCCATAACGACAGCCGCTTCTATCTGTTCGTCGTAGTCGAGTGTCATTTCCTCGCGGCGCGCCTTTTCGGTATACATCAGCACCGCTTCTTCCAGCTCGGCTAGCAGGTCTATCTTTTCGATAACAAGTCTCAGCCTGCCGGATTGCATTCTCGAAAAGTCCAAAAGCTCCTCCACCATGAGTGAGAGGCGGTCAGTCTCGTTTATGATGACCTTCATTCCCTTTTGAATCGTTTCTCTGTCGCCGTCGTCCGCGTCGCGGATAGTCTCACTCCAACCCTTTATGGCGGTGAGCGGCGTTCGCAATTCGTGCGAGACAGAGGAGATGAACTCGTTTTTCATCTTTTCGGAATTGCCCAATTCCTCCGCCATGTAGTTTATCGTTTCGCAGAGGTTGCCTATCTCGTCGTCATGCTGACTTTCAAGTCTGGTGGCAAAATCGCCCTGCGCTATTTTCCTGGCGGTTTTTCCTATCTCGGTGACGGGGATAACTATCGAATTGATAAAATAAAATCCCGAAAGCACCATAAAGAATATGATGATAAGTCCGAAAATTATAGCGACTATGATTATCATAGTCACAAGCCTGTCCACGTTGGAAAGTGATGCCACCAGTCTGACGGCGGTTATGCTCTCATCGCTGACAGGCGCTATAACGCTTATCGCAAGGATATTTTCACTGCCTATCCGCCCTTGAAAGCTGCCTATTCCATCGGGAGAAACAAGCGCCTTTTCAAAATCCGGCATAGATATTTTATCCAAAACCGGAAAGCCGGAGGATGTGCCGGTTATTCCGCCGTAGGCATTTACTGCCATAAGCTCCATACGGTCACGGTTTTCAAAGTTTTCTATCAGCGTTCTAACCTCACGCTGATAGTTGAGAGAGGGGTCATCGGCATACTTGGCGAGCAGAGTGCTTACGGTGTTCGCCTGAGACACAAGCGCCTGCTCCGCCGAGGAATAGTAGAACATTCTTATTCCCACGGCACAGAAAATCTCCAGCAGAATCAGAATCGTGATGATGATTCCGAGGCTTCCCGTCAGCCAACGGGTAGTTATATTTCTGCGCGCCACGAAAATCATCACCTTTCTTTAAAATTCTGCGGAAAATCATCCGCTTTTCCCTTTTTACGGCACCCACTTGTAGCCGAATCCCCAAACGGTGGTCACATAGCGGGGACTGGAGGGTTCGTCCTCCACCTTCATTCTGAGGCGGCGGATATTAACGTCAACTATCTTTACATCGCCGAAATAATCCGGTCCCCAAACGGCAGTGAGTATCTGACTGCGTTCAAGGGCGGTTTCGGGGTTGTTCATAAACAGCTCCATTATCTGAAACTCCACCTGAGTCAGATCAAGCTCCACTCCCCTTTTGGTGACGGTTCTGCTCTTGAGGTTGAGCGCAAACGGACCGGAAACTATCTCATTGGAGGGCTTTCTCGGAGAGGACATCGACACTCTGCGGTGAATCGCGTCAACCCTTGCCAAAAGCTCGGAGGGAGAAAAGGGCTTGGTGATGTAGTCGTCCGCGCCGAGCATAAGACCGTTTACCTTGTCCATTTCCTGGCTTTTTGCGGTGAGCATGATTATTCCCAGCGAATCGGAGCGCTCGCGCAGCTTTTTGCAGACGGTAAATCCGTCCATTCCGGGCATCATAACATCAAGAATCACAACGTCAAACGGCTCGTTCGCGGTATCATAAGCGGTTATCGCGTCAAGTCCGTTTGAAACATCGGTGACGGTATAGCCGGCTCGCTTGAGATTTATCACCACAAAATCGCGGATAGCGTCCTCGTCCTCTGCGATTAAAAGATTTTTCATATTATAAGCTCCTTTCCTTTTTCGGAGTAGGCATTATTTTCAAAGCAGTTCAAACAGCTTTTCAGCCGTTTCGTAGCTTATCGAATATCCGGGGTATCTTCCCTCGGGAATATATATCTGATAGCTGTTTACGCCCTTTTGTGCTATCGTTTTATACTGCGACGTTTCAAATTTGTCCTGATAGTCCGAGGGGGAAACCACCTTTATCCTCAAAAGCTCAACATCGGATTCATACAATGTGGAATTGTATATGACAAACCGCCATTCGCCGTTATCGGTCTGCCGCTTTACCGTTACGGTGTTTTTCCAGCTCTCGGGCATCTTAAAGCTGTATCCCGCGGCGTAGTTCACCGCCTGACACAAAACGCTCTGAAGCTCTCCGTTTAAAACGCTCATGTATTCCGTTTGATATATAGCCTCGCTCTCCTGCGAGTCCTTATATCCGGGCATCAGATAGGAAACGGGAATATCTATCAGACCGTCGTTGTTTACATCGGCGCAGACCGAGGTGGGAGTTCCTCTGTCAAAGCTCTCGAATATCCCCAGTTCCTCATAGTCTATCGCCTCTATAACGGCGCGCTGTGTATCAACGGCGGCTATCCTCGTCGTCATATCATCAGGGCCGGTATATATGTCGGCGAATATCGCGGAAAGCCCCGGGGTAAGCTTACCGAAGGTGATTTTTTCGTAGTCGGTGAGGGAAGCGGGCATATCCACCTCGCTCGTCCTCACTATTCTGCCGGAGCGGTACTTCACCAATGACATAACGGCAGGTCGGGTGAGATTTTTGGTGCAGAGCAAAAGCTCACATAGGTCATTTTCGTCTATATCCTCGATAAGAATCTCGTTGTAATCTCCCTCATAGCTGACCGAGGTGCTGCCGTCGATATAAGAATATATCTTACAGCGTCCGCTCTCCTGCCCCGCTATCGACCAGCCGACTATTATATTGTCGCGCGTGACATCTTCAACAGAGGCAAAGTCGATAAAATCTATCTCGCCGCCCTCACCCGGCATCTGATGACGGCATTTCCATATTCCGTTATCCTGCGTCAAAACGCTCATCCAGTTTGAAGTTACTCCGTTTACCGTCAGCTCATAGAAAACGATAGCCTCCAGCGTTCCGTCCTTATCCAAATCATCAAAAACGCAGGCGGAAAGATTTGAGCCGCGGCGGGGATATTTCAGCTTAAAGGCATCTGTTCCCACGGCAAGCTCAATCGCATCGTAGATAGCCGATTGCTCGGCGGTGAGACGGGGCGGCTTTAAAAGCTCGTTCACTCCGAATTGCAATTCACCGCTGCATGAGCAAAGCATCAGCAGCGACAGCAGCAAAGCTATTATCTTCATCGAAGTGTCCTCCCTCCCGCTAAAAGCTATACTATATTATTATACCACCCCTAAAAATACTGTCAATCTTGCAAGGGAGTATAAAAATGAACAGTGTGTTATATTTTTTGGCGGGCAGAATAGTATCCGCCGTCACTTTATTTTATACCCGTCATGTGGTAAAGTTACATTTAAGGACTAAGCACAGCTTTCCTTTTTTTGAGAGGAGAAAAAAGATGAAAAAGAATATACTTCTGCTCACCACCGGCGGAACAATAGCCTCCACCGCTTCCGACAACGGACTGCGTCCCACCGCGAGCGGCAAGGGGCTGCTGAATCTGCTCGGTCCGCTTGACTATAACATTTCCATTCGCGACCTGCTCACGCTTGATTCCTCCAATATTCAGCCGGAGGAATGGCAGCTCATAGCCAAAAGCATCTATGAGGAGCGCAGCAGCTACGACGGCATCGTAGTCACCCACGGAACCGACACGATGGCATACACCGCTTCTATGCTGAGCTTTATGCTCACGGGAATTGAGATTCCGATAGTTCTCACCGGCAGTCAGCTGCCGATATTCCACCCACTTTCCGACGCGCCCGACAATCTGCGAACCGCCTTCGCTATGGCGGCAAGCGAAACCCCCGGCGTTTTTGTGGCGTTTGACAGAAAGGTTCTGCTCGGCTGCCGCGCCGTAAAGGTGAGAACAACCGGCTTTGACGCCTTTGAAAGCGTGAATTTGCCGCCTGTCGCCACAATCAGCTCAGACGGTTTGGTTATCAATCGGGAACTGCTCGGTCCGAAATACGAAAAATGTGAGCTTAAAAGCGATGTTGACAGTCGTGTTCTGCTGATAAAGCTGATTCCCGGACTCGACCCCAAGCTGTTTTCCCTTTTGAATCAGATAAACTGCCGCGGAGTTGTTTTAGAGGCGTTCGGCTCGGGCGGACTTGCCTTTATCCGCCGCGATTTGGTTTCGGCACTGGAGCAGTTGGTTGAGCGGGGAATTGTCACGGTGGTTTGCAGTCAATGCCTTTACGAAAAGAGCGACATGACAACCTACGAGGTTGGGCGAAGGGCGCTGCAGAAAGGCGTTATCCCCGGCGGCGACATGACAAGCTGTGCCGCCGTGACCAAGCTGATGTGGGCGCTCGCTCAAACCGATTCCCCCGAAAAAACGGCGGCGCTTTTTAAGAAAAACACAGTCGGCGAGCTGACCGAAAACCTCTGAGCTTTCATATCTCTTGCCGAAATCCTAACCTGTTTTTCTCTCCGACTCGGGTATTTATCGAAAAAATTAAGGCGACAGCAAAAAGCTGTCGCCTTTTTTACGTTTAGCCTTTATCGAAAGCCGTTTTATCTGCCGAGATAAGCCTTTTTGACTTCCTCGTTCACCAAAAGCGCCTTGCCCTCGCCCGACATGGTTATTCTGCCGGTTTCGAGAACGTAGGCATAATCAGCGGTGTGGAGCGCCATATTGGCATTCTGCTCGATAAGCAGAACAGTAACGCCCTGGCGGTTTATCTCCTTGATTATATCAAAGATTCCGCGAACGATTATCGGCGCAAGACCCAAAGACGGCTCATCCATCATCAGAACCTTAGGCTTGCTCATGAGCGCACGGGCAACCGCCAGCATCTGCTGTTCGCCGCCGGAAAGGGTGCCTGCCGCCTGCCAGCTTCTCTCCTTGAGTCTGGGGAAAAGGTCGTACATCCAGTTGATGTCATCGGTGAGGTCATCATTTCGCAGATAGGCACCGATTTTGATATTCTCCAAAACGGTCATATCGGGGAAAACCCTTCTTCCCTCGGGAACAAGGGTGATTCCCTTTGAAACTATCTTCTCGGTGGAAAGACCGGTGACATTTTCGCCCAAAAACTCGATAGAGCCGCTCCTTGCCGGAACAAGACCCGCTATAGCGCGCAGAGTGGTGCTTTTTCCCGCGCCGTTAGCGCCTATCAGCGTGACTATGCTCTTTTCGGGAACTTCAAACGAAATGCCCTTTACAGCCTCAATTCCGCCGTAGTTGACTTTAAGGTCATTTACTTTAATCATCAGCCGAACCTCCCAAATAAGCCTGTATAACACGCTCGTTGTTCTGAATCTCCGCGGGAGTTCCCTGAGCTATCAGCTTGCCGAAGTCAAGAACATAGATGCGGTCGGAAATTCTCATAACGAGGTTCATGTGATGCTCTATCATCAAAACAGTCAGTTTGAATTCGTCCTTTATCCGCTTGATAAAGTCGGTCAGCTCGTCTGTTTCCTGCGGGTTCATGCCGGCGGCAGGCTCATCAAGCAACAGGAGCTTAGGCTCGGTGGCAAGCGCTCTCGCGATTTCGAGGTGGCGCTGCTTGCCGTAGGGCAGATTGCTTGCCTTTTCGTCCTTCAAATCGGCAAGGTCAAGCATTTCAAGCAGGGTCTGCGTTCTGCGGCGCATTTCGGCTTCCTCGGCGCGGTTGAGCCGCAGAGTCGCCGAAAAGACATTCGCCTTTGAGCGCATATGATAAGCGATAAGAACGTTGTCAAAAACGGTGAGATTCTTAAAGAGTCTTATATTCTGAAAGGTTCTCGCGATTCCCAAACGGGTTATAACATCGGGAGTTTTCACCATCACCTTTGAGAATTTGTCGGCATTTTCGACGTTGTAGAGCTTTTTCATCTTGCCCTGCGGGTGGTTGGAAACGATAACATCGCCGTTAAAGCTGATAGCGCCGTTGGTGGGGGTGTAAACGCCTGTGATAACGTTAAACGCGGTGGTTTTTCCCGCGCCGTTAGGCCCTATGAGAGCGACTATCTCGCCGCTGTTGACATCGAGCGTGAGGTCGTTTACGGCGACAACGCCGCCAAACTGCATGGTGACATTCTCAAGATGAAGAATATTACTGCTCATTTGCCGCGCCCTCCTTTACAGTCTTTTTTCTCGAAAGATTTTTGAAGAAGGCGGCAATCCCTTTCCACGAGAACTCACGGTCGCCCATTATGCCCTGGCGATAGAACAGCACCACTGCCATGATTATGACAGAGAATACCAGTTTTCTGAAGCCGGATCTGAGCAGCGGAACCTGAAATCCGCCGATAACCATTTCCGCATCAAGGAATCTCAGCCACCACTCGCTACAGGCGATAAAGAGGAAAGAGGAGATGCAGCTTCCGGTTACCGAACCGATTCCGCCGATAACAACGATAAGCAGAATCTCATAGGTCATTGCCGATTTGAAAGCGGAAGCCTGAACGGTGGTCTGATACATAGCGAGCAAAGCGCCGCTCACTCCCGCAAAGAAAGAGCTTATTACAAAAGAGAGCATCTTGTGCTTAAAGAGATTGATTCCCATAGCCTCTGCCGCTATCTCGTCCTCGCGGATAGCCTTAAAAGCACGTCCGTAGGAGGAATTTATCAGCAGAACTATCAGCGCGATACATATTCCCGAAACCGCGAAGGGAAAAATCGTGCTTGAAAAGGTCGGGAACTTTCTCAAGAGGTTGGAGCCGTTGGTGAGCGGGCCGAGCTTATCCCACTGGAATATCGCGCGGATTATCTCGGCGAAGCCCAAGGTGGCAATAGCAAGGTAGTCGCTCTTCAAACGGAGAACAGGCCAGCCGATAAAGAATGCGAATATTCCCGCCATAACGCCCGCCAAAATCAGCGCCACAACTATCGGCACGGTGAACTGCACTATGCCGCCGTCAAAATACTGATATACCTGCGGTCTTGACTCAACGGGAATGGTAAGTATTCCGTAGGTATAAGCGCCGATGAGCATAAATCCCGCCTGACCGAGCGAAAACAGTCCGGTAAAGCCGTTCAGCAGGTTCATCGAAACGGCAACCAGCGCGTAGATTGCGCCCTTTTTCAAAACGGTAAAGAGCATCGAGGTGGGAGGGAGCATCGCTTCCAGCACAAGCAATACCGCGAAAAGCAGAACGATGGCAGCAGCGGAATAGATGATGTTTTTCTTTTTATCCATAACAGCCACCCCTCTCAAACCTTATCGGTAGTCTTTTCGCCGAAGAGACCGGTAGGCTTAGCCACCAGAACAACTATCAGCAGAGCGAAAGTGAAAGCATCGGAGAATGTAGTCCAACCCATTCCCTTTATAAGGCTTTCGTAGATGCCGATGATGAACGCGCCCACAACCGCGCCGGGAATAGAGCCTATTCCGCCGAAAACCGCGGCGACAAACGCTTTCAAGCCGGGCATTGCGCCCGCCGTGGGGGTAACGCCGGTGTAGTTGGAGAAGTAGAGCAGCGAGCCTACTCCCGCAAGGAAAGAGCCGATGATAAAGGTCATGCTGATGACCGAGTTTATCTTTATTCCCATGAGACGAGCGGTTTCAAAATCCTTGGAAACGGCGCGCATCGCCATGCCGATTTTGGTGTATCTGATGAGCGCCACCAGCGCGAATACCAAAACTATCGTCAGCACGGGGGTTATCAGCGTAACACGCTTGGTGGTGGCGGTTCCGATGTTGATAACATCGCTTATCCACGGAATCGTGGGATACTGCTTGGAAAGTCCGCCGGTTATGTAGAGAGCGAAATTCTGAATAAAATAGGAAACGCCGATAGCGGAAATCATAACAGACATTCTGGGGGCGTTTCTCAGCGGCTTATAGGCGACCTTCTCAACAAGGTAGCCGATAAGCACCGTAGCAGCCAAAACAACGGGTATTGCGATATAAAGCGGCATTACCGCAACGCAGTATATCATCAAAAGACCCGCCGCCATAAAAATATCACCGTGAGCAAAGTTTATCAGACGCAGGATACCGTAAACCATGGTGTAGCCAATGGCTATCAGCGCATACTGACCTCCGACAGAGACTCCCGCCAAAAAATAAGGCAGTGTCTGGTCGAAAAAGCTCATATCTTCATCAACCTCCATATAACGAAAGGGCGGCGGGAACTGTACCGGTTCCCGCCAAGCCCGATTTGTGATGCTAAGCGCGAATTATATTTTACTTAACAGACTGGATAGCAACAAATTCCCACTTGCCGTCGTTTATCTTCTTGATGAACGCGGAATCACGGTTTGCGTCGCCGGTATCGTTAAAGGTGATGTTGCCGGTGATGCCGGTGTAATCCACATTCCAAAGAGCCTCGTTTACAGCCTTGGGGTCGCCGGAGCCTGCTCTCTTGATGGCATCGAGAGCGGTGAAGTAAGCGTCGTAGCCCATAGCCGAAACAGCCGCGATGGTGTCGTCACCGCCGTTGTTGGCGAGGTTGGTGGGGTCGGCCTTTATCCATTCCTTGATGCCGGAAACAAACTTGGCACCGTTTTCCTCACTGGTTCCCTCATCAAAGAAGGTGGTAACATATATCTGAGTGTCGGTTCCCTTAGCGGTGTTGGCAACAACGTTGGAGTCCCATGTATCGCTTGCGAGAATCGGGATATTCAAGCCCTGTGCGTTTACCTGCTCAATGATAAGAGCGGCAGCCTCGATGGAAACAGGAGCAAACATAACGTCGGCACCGGCGTTCTTTGCGTTGGTGATGTAGGGGGTAAAGTCACTGTTGCCCTCGGGGAAGGTCTCGTAAACAACCTTGCCGCCCAGTGCCTCAAACGCCTTCTGGAAGTAGTAGCAGAGACCTACCGAGTAGTCGTCGCCGAGCTTGGCGATGCAGTAAGCGGTTTTTGCGTTAAAGCTCTGCTGTGCGAGGTTTGCGTGAACGGTTCCCTGGAAGGGATCAAGGAAGCAGATGCGGAAATAGTGGGTGTTGCCCTCGGTAACCTGCGGGTTGGTGCAGCTTACGCCGATAGCGGGAACACCGGCATTCTTGAATACGTCGGAAGCGGCGATGGAAACGCCGGAGCCGTAAGAGCCGAGAACCACCGAAACGCCCGAGCTTACCAGAGAAGCCGCGGCGGAGGGGCCTTTATCGTTGGAGGACTCGTTATCAACGATAACAAGCTCTACCTTATAATCCTTGCCGCCGAGATTAACGGTGTTGACAAGGGAGTTGGCATACTGCATACCGAGGATCTCCTGCTTGCCGCCGGCGCCATTGTCACCGGAAGCAGGCTCATATACGCCTATCTTGATAGTGTCAGCGGAAGCCGCACCCTCCGCAGGCTTAGCAGAGCCGCCGCAGGCAGATACGCTGAGCATCATTGCGACTGCGAGTGTTAAAGCGAGCAACTTTTTCATATTGGATTTCCTCCCAACTTTTAGATGGACCGCCCGATAAAATCGGTGGTTTCTGAGGTCATTTCCCTCACTGAAATACAATTATACGCCGATGCGATACACTTTTCAAGAAGTTTTCACCTTTTTCTGCCATTTCTACGAATCGTATATTTTGAACACGAAATCTGTTCTTCAACGGTGGATTGTTTGGTTAAAATAACGAAATTCGCCGTTTAAGAACTGTTTTTGGCTCAAAACACTTCATTTTCGTAAAATTTCGGCAGATTTAGGCGGGTTTTTGATAGCAATTCCTGCATATCGGGTGGCAATTCAGAGTAAAACTGCTGTTTTTTGCATGATACAGGGTGTTCGAATTTCATTTTCGAGCAATGCAGTGCCTGCCTTTTTATCAAATCTGTCCTTCCACCGTAGAATTCATCACCGAAAAGCGGGTGACCCACGGCGGAAAGATGCACCCTTATCTGATGAGTTCTGCCTGTGTGGAGAATACATTCCACCAAAGCCGCTCCCCCGCTCTGCGAGAGAACACGGTATTCGGTGAGGGCAGGGTCACCGCATTCATCTACCACGCGGCGCATATCAAAGGGGCGTATTCTCATTATCGGCAGTTCTATAAAGCCGTGAATACGCTCAAACCTACCCTCACAGACGGCGAGATAGCGTTTTTCGGTCTTTTGCCACAGCCTGCCCGCCGCGAATCGGTGCTTCGCCGCCAACAGCAGACCGCTTGTGTCGCGGTCGAGCCGTGTGACGGGGCGAAACACCCCCTCCATCATATTCTCCATAGTGTCGTCTATATGACTGCCGGAGCGATGGCAGGCGAGTCCCGAGGGTTTGTCGTAGAGGATTATATCCTCGTCCTCGTAGACAATCGGCACGGTAAGCTCTGTTTTGGAACGGCTGACCTCAATGTCGGGCATGGTGACGGTGAGCTTTTCCCCCGATTTCATCACAGTGGTGGAGCGAACCCGCTCACCCGCTATCGTGATTCCGTTGTCACAGCCTTTCAGCTCGATGATAAGCCCCTTGGAAAAGCCTTTTTCCTTTAAAAGCTGTTCCACCGTCATTTCGCCGTCGGCAAAAAACTCAAACACCCTCGCTCCGCTCATAGTCCGTTCTCCGCAAAGAGAAACCGCAGCTCGTCCGCAAGCTCATGCGGCAATGCTCCCCGCTTGGAATATTTTTCCGCCGCTCTCCTGCCTGCCTCGCCGTGCAGAGTAACCGCCGCTATCACCGCATCGAATCTGCCCATTCCCTGTGCCAAAAGCGATGCCGTCAATCCCGCGAGAACATCTCCGCTGCCGCCCTTGGCGAGAGCGCTGTTTCTTCCGCGATGGATAAAGGCGGTTCCGTCGGGAGAAGCAACCACAGTATCCGAGTCCTTCAGGGCGACCACACAGTCATATTCCTTTGCGAAATAGAGGGCGGCATTGGCGGGGTCGGCTTTTACCGTGTCGCTTTCGCAGCTCAACAGGCGAGCCATTTCCCCGATATGAGGCGTTATCACACTGCCGCGCAGCAGCTCGGGAGAGGTGCAGATTGTATTCAGTCCGTCGGCATCAACCACCGTCGGCAGCTTTTTTTCCGTGAGAACACGCCTTACCAGCCCGCTCGTCTGCCCGTTATTGCCCAGTCCGCAGCCGATGAGCAGGGCGGTGGCGCTTTTTGCGCGCTCCAATATTTTTTCGGCGGCGTTTTCGGGCAGAGTGCCGCCGACATCGGCTTCAAACGGAAGAAAGGTCACCTCTGGACATACCGCCCCGACAACGGCGCACGCCTCCTTTACCGAACAGAGACAGGTTATCCCCACCCCGCTCTTTGCCGCCGCCGAACAGCACAGCGCCGCCGCGCCGGTGTAGAAAACGCTCCCCGCAACAGCGAGGAGAGTGCCGAAATTCCCCTTGTGAGAATTTTCTTCCCGCTTTGGCAAAAGCGAACACGCCTCTTTCGCCGTAATCGTCATATATTCGTATTCGGGCATGATATTCCCTCCTTTTGGAATACTATTATAGAGTTTTTCGCTGCAAAAGACAATCAAAGCACCGATTATACAGCGATTTGCCCTTGAATTATCGCCTGAGCGAATATATAATTTTTGTCATAAAGATCATATAAAACCGCCCACGGCGTTTTGCCGTGTCCGATTGAAAACGGAGGTAAAAATATGCTCACACTCGACATGATAAAGGATGCCCAAGCCGCGTTAAAAGGTGTTGCCAGAGTCACTCCCCTCAATCCTGCCGCCAATATCGGAGAAAACATATATATAAAGTGCGAAAACCTCCAGCTCACCGGCGCTTTTAAGCTGCGCGGAGCCTATAATAAAATCCGTTCTCTCTCGCCGGAGGAGAGCACCAAAGGAGTTATCGCCTGTTCTGCCGGCAATCACGCGCAGGGAATAGCATATTCCGCGACAAAGCTGGGGATTCGCTCTGTGATTTGTATGCCTGCCGGCGCTCCCATATCAAAAATTGAAGCCACCAAAAATTTCGGCGCGGAAGTGGTGCTTGTTCCCGGTGTGTATGACGATGCCGCGGCGAAAGCGGCAGAGCTTTGCGAGCAGGAGGGCTACACCTTCGCCCACCCGTTCAACGATGAATATGTTATCGCCGGTCAGGGCACTATCGGACTTGAAATTCTCGAGCAGCTACCTGATGTTGAGCAGATAGTGGTTCCCATCGGAGGCGGCGGTCTTATCGGCGGAATCGCCTTCGCGGTAAAGCATCTCAAGCCTTCCTGCAAGATAATCGGCGTTCAGGCGGCGGGCGCTCCTTCGATGTATGATTCGGTGAACGAAAACCGTATAGTCGAGCTTCCAAGCGTTTCCACCATAGCGGACGGCATCGCCGTTAAAAAGCCCGGCGACCTCACCTTTGACCTCTGCCGCAGATATGTCGATGAAATAGTCACCGTGCGTGAGGACGAGATAGCCTGCGCTATTCTCGCGCTGATGGAGGGGCAGAAAAACGTAGCCGAGGGCGCGGGAGCCACCCCAATCGCGGCGGCGATGTTCGGCAGGATAAACACCCGCAAAAAGACGGTGTGTGTGGTTTCGGGCGGCAATATAGATGTGAATATGCTTTCCCGCATAATCACCAAGGGACTTTCCAAATCCGGCAGAATAACCCAAATATCCACCAAGGTGGTTGATAAGCCGGGAAGCCTCATCGGGCTTTTGCAGGTGGTTGCCGAAACAGGGGCGAATATCATCACCATAAGCCACAGCCGCGAGGATAAGCAGTCGGACGTTTCCGCCTGCATCGTTTCGATGGCGCTCGAAACCAGAAATCGAGATCACTGTCACGCTATCGAAAAGGCTCTGCTTGAAAAGGGCTACGAAATAATAGAAAAGTGAGTTTTTATGAGCGGCGGGAGCTTTTGCCCCGCCGTTTTTTGTCGGAACAAGCGGCGGTTTTTGCCGTCTTTGACAAAACGCGCGTTTTATATGCTGTCCTTTTTGTCGAATTTTTCCCTTTAGCCTTGTTGAGTTTTAATGATGCTTTGTATGTGCGAAAAGTGTTATAATTTTATAGCGTTATACCGCAAGCCCGCGTTTTTGTGACGCGGGCTGCGGCTTTGGCGTAAATTGAGAGGAGGAAGATATACCATGAAAGACATCGTAGAGATTCGCTGGCACGGACGCGGCGGACAGGGCGCGAAAACAGCGTCGCTGCTGCTGGCGGACGCGGCTTTCAACACAGGCAAGTATGTTCAGGGCTTTCCCGAATACGGCCCCGAGCGCATGGGCGCGCCGATAACCGCTTATAACCGCATCAGCTCCGAGCGCAGCACCGTTCATTCCAACATCTATTTCCCCGACTATGTTGTGGTTGTTGACGAAACACTCATCTCGTCGGTAGATGTCACCGCGGGACTCAAAGAGTCGGGCGCTATCGTTATAAACAGCGCCAAGTCTCCCGAGGAGCTTCGCCCGCAGCTCAAGGGCTACAAGGGCAGAGTATGTACCATAGATGCCGGAAAAATCTCGGAAGAGACTATCGGCAAGAATTTCCCCAACACACCCATGCTCGCCGCGATAGTAAAGGTGAGCAACGTTGTCGATCCCGATGAATTCATCAAGGATATGGAGGCTTCCTTCAAGCACAAATTCGCCTCCAAGCCTCAGGTCATAGAGGGAAATATGAATGCTCTCAAGCGTTCCATGGAGGAGGTCAAGGTAGGATGAGCTACTTAAAAGCCAAGGATATAAACGAAAAGACCACATGGAAAGAGATAACCCCCGGCTGTAACATCTACGAGGGCGGCAGCTCCGAAATAGTGAACACCGGCGACTGGCGCACAATGCGCCCCATTCTCCATGAGGATAAGTGCAAGCAGTGCCTGCTCTGCGTTCCGGTATGTCCCGATATGTCGATACCGGTCACTGCCGAGGGCAAGCGCGGCGAATTTAACTATTTCTTCTGCAAAGGCTGCGGAATATGCTCGGTAGCCTGCCCGTTCGGCGCAATAGAAATGGTAAAGGAATCCAAGTGAGGAGGGGAAAACAATGGGAATAAGAGAAAGACTTTCCGGCAATGAGGCGATAGCCTACGCCATGAAACAGATAAATCCCGATGTGATGGGTGCCTTCCCGATAACCCCGTCCACCGAGATACCGCAGTATTTTTCCACATACGTTGACAACGGCGAGGTGGATACCGAGTTCATCGCCGTTGAATCGGAACACTCCGCAATGTCCACCTGCATCGGCGCGGAAGCGGCGGGCTGCCGTGCGGTAAGCGCAACATCTTCCTGCGGACTCTGCTACATGACCGAGATGCTCTATGTAGCCGCCTCCGACAGACTGCCGATAACGCTGGCGGTTTCCTGCCGCGCGCTCTCCGGCCCTATCAACATCAACAACGACCACTCCGATGCTATGGGTGTTCGTGACGCGGGCTGGCTGATGCTTTTCGCCGAGACCAATCAGGAGGCTTATGACAACTATCTTCAGGCAATGAGAATAGCCGAGGCTGTCAGCCTGCCTATCATGATTTGTCAGGACGGCTTCATCACCTCTCACGCGATAGAGAACATCGAGCTTGTGGAAACCGACAAGGTTAAGGAATTTGTAGGCGAATACAAGCCCGACGAATATCTGCTCAACAAGAATAACCCGATGGCAGTCGGCGCTTATGCCACCCCCACATATTATATGGAAGCCAAGCGCTTGCAGGCTCAGGCTATGATAGATGCAAAGGATGTCATCAAGAAGGTCGGCAGGGAATTCGGCGAGATGACCGGTCGTGAATACGGTCTTATCGAAAAATACATGATGGACGATGCCGAAAGAGCCATCGTGATAATCGGTTCCTCTGCGGGAACCGCTAAGGAAGCTATAAACGAGCTTCGCGCAAAGGGCGAAAAGGTAGGTCTTATCAAGGTGCGTTCCTTCCGCCCCTTCCCCAAGGAGGATATAGTTGAAGCGCTCAGAAATGTAAAGGCATTCGCCGTTATGGACAAGGCAGACAGCCAGAGCGCGCTCTGCGGCCCGATGTTCGCCGATGTATCCGCCGCGCTCTACACCTCCGATATACACCCGCTCGGCGTAAACTTCATCTATGGTCTCGGCGGCAGAGATGTTCGCGTTGAGAGCATACAGAAGGTTTTTGCCGAATTGGATACCATCGTAAAAACAGGCTCGGTTGGCGAGAGCTACCGCTACCTCGATGTTCGTGAATAAGGAGGGGAAGATAAATGAGCTACAATCTTAAACAGGAGCTTATGAAAGAGGAGCGTCTCGCGGGCGGCCACAGAATGTGTGCGGGCTGCGGCTCTCCGATAGCTGTTCGCACGGTTTTGCGTGCGTTGGAACCCGAGGATAAGGCTGTTGTATGTTCCGCCACCTCCTGCCTTGAGGTTTCCACCTTTATGTATCCTTACACCGCCTGG
The DNA here is from genome assembly GCA_964573335.1 of uncultured Oscillospiraceae bacterium. Taxonomy (GTDB): domain Bacteria; phylum Bacillota; class Clostridia; order Oscillospirales; family Ruminococcaceae; genus Yanshouia. Next base: position 51,871 of record CAZNJJ010000001.1, read on the forward strand.
AAGGGCAGCTTTATACACAACGCCTTTGAAAACGCAGGCGCTACCATTTCCGGCGTTGAAACGGCTTATCGCGCGATGAAAAAGCGCGGCAAGATAGATGAAAGCTACAAGTTCATCGCTTTCGGAGGTGACGGCGGCACCTATGATATTGGATTCCAGTCGCTTTCGGGCGCTATGGAGCGCGGTCATGACATGGTTTATGTCTGCTATGACAACGAAGCTTATATGAACACCGGTATTCAGCGCTCCTCCTCCACCCCGCATTTCGCCGATACCACCACCACCCCCGCCGGAACCGTTATCCCCGGCAAGCCCCAGCGCAAAAAGGATCTCACAAAGATAATGGTGGCGCATAACATTCCCTATGTAGCGCAGACCACCTTTATCGGCAATTTCTCGGATATATCCACCAAGGCTCACAAGGCTATCTACACTCCCGGAGCCGCTTTCCTCAATATCATGGCTCCCTGTCCGAGAGGCTGGAGATACCCCTCCGAAAACCTTATGCTGGTCACCAAGGCGGCTGTTGACACCTGTGTATGGCCGCTCTATGAGGTGATTGACGGCAAATATATCCTCAACTACAAGCCCAAGAACAAGCTCCCCGTTGAGGAATACCTCAAAATGCAGGGACGTTTTGCTCATATGTTCAAGCCCGGCAACGAGTGGATGATAGAGCAGGTTCAGCAGGAAGTAGACCGCAACTGGGAGGAACTCCTCGCAAAGTGCGGCGAATAAGCCGAAAAGCCATATTCCCCCGACTTTTTTACAAGGTCGGGGGAATTTTTTGTGCGGGAAATTGTAAATAATCGGAAAACTATCCCCGCTCGGTATTGCAACGTATGTTTTGCTATGCTATTATGTGCTTAATCGGAAAATCGAAAGGACAATTTCTATGAAATATAAAGGTTGGTTTTTAGCTCTCGCGGCTGTTTTGGCGCTCACCCCGCTGCTGTTGACAATAGCTGTCTATTCCTCGCTGCCGAATGAGATAATCATGAACTGGGGCATAGACGGCAGCACGGAATACCGCAGCAAAGCACAGCTTTTAATCCTGTCGGCACTGCCTATCATTATCGCGCCGATAATGCTCATTTCCCCGATGATAGACCCAAAGCGCAAGAATTATCAGAGCTTTTCCGCCGCTTATCAGGGCTTTATCATTATCATGCTGCTGTTTTTGACGGAAATGACAGCCATCATCGTTATCGAGGCTCTTTTTCCGCAAAGAGTATCAATATACAAAGTCATCATGGTGTCACTGGGACTGCTGTTTGTCTTTTTCGGCAGCATCTGCCCCAAGGTTAAAACCAATTTTCGGATTGGCTTTAAAAATCCGTGGACTATATCCGACAGTGATATATGGGCAAAAACAAATCGACTTGGCGGATATATGTTTTTGGTTTCGGGAACCGTAATATGCCTTGCCCCCTTTTTTCTCGCCGAAAAAATCGGATATTTCACACTTTTAGCGACTATATTGCTCTCCTGTGTTATTCCCACTGTGATGAGTTATCTCTGGTATAAAGCAAAAAACAACTGATTCCGCTAAAAAACAAGCTGTTCCTCCGCCGAAAAGCGGAGGAATTTGTTATTTATAAATAACTGTGCGCGGCATTTTATATGCAGAATTACACTTTCGATAAAAGGCTGAAATATGTTATCGTATTTATGTGCAAAGCACCTAAATCATTTGGGGGTAAAACTAATGGAGCAATCGCTGAAAGAGATTTTACAACGACTGGAAAGAATCGAGCAGACACAGCAAAAGCTGGTGGAGCGTCTGGAAAGCATAGAGGACTGGCAGGATACCAACGCGCGTATGGAGGAGGAATGGCGGCAGTCGGTCGGAACCGATTTTGCCATGATTTCAGCCGAGCATGACCTTTTGATGCAGGGACTTGCCGATATATCTCCCACGATAAAGAATATGCTGGATACACGATTCAGCCCCGCCAAAAGAGTGATAGGAAAGATAGTAAAGAAGTGAAAAAGCGCCGAACCGCGTTGAAACAGACCGGTTCGGCGCTTATTTTATTTACGGTATAACCGAGTCATCAAAGAACTTGCGGTATTCATCGGAATAGACTTTTCCGCCAAGTCGTCTCACACCGCCGTAAAGATGCCTTTTCAAAAGCGGCTCTATCGACTCTATATCCTTGTTGTCGATTATCTTCATCAATTCCTCATGCTCCTCGATAACATCGGGAACGTTTTTCGCCCCGACTATATCAAGGCGGATAAATCGGCTGTAATCCGGCTGCGGCTTTACTAGGTTATTCCATATATAGAGCTTGTCGGTGGCTTTAAACCATATATGGTGCATCGAAAGGTCAACATGGAGGAAATGCGCTATATCAAAGGTTTCCAAATCGTTTCTTCCCTCTGCCGCCTTGTAGAGCATTTCCATAGCGTAGCGCACCTGTTCCACAACAGACGGAGTGCAGGAAACTACAAAATCACGAAAAACCGCCGCCTCAACCGCCACGCGGTTGTATATAAACTGGTCGGCTATATTTATATTTATAGGGGTGACTATCGTTCCCTTGTGGGGAATTATCTTGACAAATCCGCCCTGCTCCAGCCTTTGCAGCGCGCTGCGAATAGGAGTTCTCGAAACTCCGAACCGCTTGCACAAGCTGTTTTCGCTCAATATGTCACCGGGCAGCACTTTCAGGTCAACTATTTCCTGTTCGAGCTGTGAATAGATAGTGTCGGGACATACCACACACGGCATTTTTACCCCTCCTTTTAAACAACTTTTATTCAATATATGATTTTTGAGAATTTTTGTCAAGTAAAAGCGAACAGTTTGGCGCCAGACATGTATACAAGTTAACAAATTTAATTGCTTTGCTTTGTGCAAAAGAATACAGAAGCGATGCAGTCATTGTATTCAAATCATAAATTCGCAACCGTTTTTTGTTAATTTTGTTGACATAATCGGAGTAATTTCGAGTAATAGTGTTAAGAAATCGTTAATATCATGTAAATATTCCTCTTGCAAATGTTAATTTCTTCTGCTATTATGTTGGTAAATCAAAAGGTTGTATACAAGATACAACCAAATAGGAGGATTACAAATGAAAAAGCTCATCGCACTTGTTCTCTGCCTTGCAATGACAGCGTCACTGGCTGCCTGCGGCGGCTCTTCCGCTCCTGCGGCTTCTGCGGCTCCCGCTCCCGCTGCTCCTGCGGCACCCGCTTCTTCCGCAGCTCCCGCTGCCGATGCCGATCCCTTTGCCGGACTCGGTGACTTCACTATGGTAGTAGGTCACGCACAGCCCGAAGGCAACCCCCGTTACGTTTCCATGGAAAAGTTTGCTGCCGACGTTGCTGAAAAGACCAACGGTCATGTAAAGATTGAAGTTTACGGCAATGGCCAGCTCGGAACCGAAAAGGAAATGCTCGAGCAGGTTGTTGCAGGAACCACTCAGGGTATGCGCGGCGGTCAGTTCGATTTCAGCCCCCGACTTCTGATGTTCACCCTGCCCTTCCTCACCAGCACCCGTGCCGAGGTTACCGCGCTTCTCCAGAGCGACCTTGCAAAGACCATCTGCACCGAGGCTGAGGCTGCTACCGGCACCGTTATCATCAACCTCTGCGACGCAGGCGGCTATCGTCAGTTCTCCAACAACAAGCATGCCATCACCAAGCCCGAAGACCTCAAGGGTCTGAAGATGCGTACCAACGGCATGAAGACCATCGACCTCACCTTCCAGACTCTCGGTGCTACCACCACCAGCGTTCCCTATTCCGACCTTTACATGGGTCTTAAGACCGGCGTTGCCGACGGTCAGGAGAACCCCTGGGTTAACGTTCAGGGCATGAAGTTCTATGAGGTTCAGAAGTACTTCACCGAAGTTAACTACCAGTTCCATCCCGACCCCTTCTATGTAAACGCTGCATGGTGGAATGCTCTCCCCGAGGAGTATCGCAACATCATCACCGAGTGCGCTACCGCTATGGGCGACTACAACGACTACCTCATCGACCAGAACTCCGACGCTGCAAAGCAGGAGATCATCAACTCCGGCGCTGAGGTTTATGTTCCCACCGCTGAGGAGCTCAAGGCATTCCAGGAGGCTATGAAGCCTGTTTACGACAAGTGCGTAGCCGAGGGCATCTGCTCTGCCGACGAGCTTGCCAAGATGCAGGAAATCGTTGCATCCGTTAAGTAATCTCAAGTAATTTTACCCTTATCAACCACGGGCGGTCGGGGACTACCCGACCGCCCAACTTATAAGCAGAAAGGGCTGATTACCATAGAAAGCCTCAAGAAAATAGGAAAAAAGCTGTTTGACATTTATTTTGCCATCGGAGTTATCGCCATGGCGCTGTTAGCTTTCCTCGTAGTATTCGCAGTTATTGCGCGCTATTTCTTCTCTTACAGTTGGAAAGAACTTTCCGAGTTTAACACCACCCTGTTCGCTTTCACCACCTTCTGGGGAATGGGAGTAAACATCATCAAGGACGAACACGTAATTATAGACATAATATATGACCGTATCCGTCCCGCAATCAAGCGTTGGCTGGCTGTTTTCAACTACATTGTCGTTCTGGTGGTAGATGTAATATTCGTTCATCAGGGAATAAAGTATGTCAGCATGGCAGGAAAACAGATCAGCATGGGTATGGAAATCCCCATGATGTATATGTACGGAATCATGCCTGTTACAGGCGTTATCTGTGCGCTCTGCATCATTGTTAAAATAATAATGCTCATCACCGCGGACATCAGCACCTTTGAGCCTAAAAACAAGGTACTCACCGCGGACGACGAATAACGAAAGGAGAAAAGTAACATGGCAATGCTTATTTTGTTGGTGCTGCTTATCTTCTTTGCGGCACTTGGAATACCGCTGGCTTTCGCTATCGGCGCTTCCTGCGTAACCTACATATCCGCTAACGCTCCCACCTTTATGGGAATGTTGCCTCAGCGCGTTTGGAACGGCGTTTTCAGCGAGCTGATGATAGCTATGCCCCTCTTTATGCTCGCTGGCGAATTGATGAACACCGGCGGCATCACACAGCGAATCATCGACTTTTGCAGTGAGCTGCTGCAGCCTGTTCGCGGCGGCTTGGGCGAGGTAAATATCGTGGCTTCCATGATATTCGGCGGAATCTCCGGCTCCTCCGTAGCCGACACCTCCGCTCTCGGCTCTATCCTTATTCCCGCAATGGAAAAAGAGGGCTATCCCCCCGATGCTTCGGCAGGTATCACGGTAGCCTCCTCCACCATGGGCATGATAATCCCGCCCTCCACCCCGATGATAGTTTATTCGATGATTTCGGGCGCGTCGGTAGGCGCGTTGTTCATCGCCGGCGCTGTTCCCGGAATACTCATCGGTCTGACCCAGTTGGTACTCGTTTATGTTATCAGCCACAAAAAAGGCTGGCACCCCGCCAAGCGCAAGTTTGATTCTCGCCGCTTCTTCAAGGCCATATTCTCCGGTCTGCCCGCACTCATCATGCCTCTCTTTATCATAGCCTGTGTTTCCTTTGGTATCTGCACAGCTTCCGAGAGCGCAGGTGTAGCTGTTCTTTATTCGATACTGGTAGGCTTCTTCTGCTACAAGGAGCTGACCTGGAAGGGCATCGTAGAAGCTCTCAAAAAGACTTTCATTTCTTCCTCCTCCATCATGCTGATAATCGGCTTTACCACCATCTTCACATGGGTTCTCACCATGCAGAAGGTGCCGCAGACCGTCGGCGCGTTCTTTATGAGCCTGAATATGCCCCGCTGGGCAATCGCTCTGCTCTTTGACGTGCTTATCCTCATGATAGGAACCTTTATCGACGTAAGCCCCGCGATACTGCTTCTCACCCCCATTCTGCTGCCGGTAATGGAAAGCTACGGCTTCTCCCCGCTCCAGTTTGGCGCTATGATGATAACCGGTCTCGCTATCGGACTTGTTACTCCCCCTGTCGGAATGTGCCTCAACGCCTGCAACAAGATAAACCGTATGCCCATCATAGACATATTCAAGGGCGCTGCTCCCTATCTGACCTGCAATATCATAGTTCTTATCTCTATCAGCCTTTGGGAGCCGCTGACTATCTGGCTGCCGACAATTCTCGGATACAGTATTTTCTAAGGAGTGTGTGTTGTGACTTTAAAAGAAAAGATGAAAAAGGGTCCTGTTTTCGGCATGGCGTGCTTCACCGGAACCACCTGCGTTATCGAAAACATTGCTATGTCCGGTCTGGACTTTATCTACCTCGACCTTGAGCATACCAACTATATGCTCGACGAGGCTTTTGAAAAGCAGATAATGGCTGCCAAGCTGCATGACATCTCGATTCTTGTGAGAATGGCTGATGACGATGAGGTAGCTATCCGCAAGGTTCTCGAATGGGGCGCTGACGGCGTTGTAATTCCCCACTGCAAGACCGCAGAGATGGCTCGCCGCTGTGTAGAAGCCGCTAAGTTCCAACCGCTCGGCAGACGCGGCGGAGAGACCAACGTTCGCGCCGCCGGATTCGGCTATCACGATTTTGACTGGAACAAGTATATCGAGCAGCAGAACCGTGATACCCTCGTTATCCCGATGGACGAGGACTTTGAGTTCACCGACAATATCGACGAGATTCTCGCTGTTGAGGGAATTGATGCCGTAAACTTCGGACCTATCGACTACGCCGTTTCCAAGCAGCTCAAAATCGGCTACACCATGGGCGAGGAGGTCACCAAGGCTTATGACATTCTCGTTGAAAAGTGCAAGGCAAAGGGTCTCGGCGTGCTGGGTCCCGTTGTTCCTCCCACGCAGGAAAACCTCAAAAACGCCATTGCCAACGGTTACACCATGATAATCCTCGGCAACGATATGTGGCATTTCCAAAAGGCACTCAAAGAGCTGGTCAACGACAATGTTGAGCCGGTAAGAGAGTCGCTCAAATAACAGCCATATTAAAACACCGTCTCGGAAATAAACCGAGACGGTGTTTTTGGTTTTGACCGCGTTTTTTCGCATCAGGAAAGCGCCTTGGGTCTTGCGCCAGCCGCCTTTATCGCCGCCACCGCCAGAATGAGGGTGGGATCAACATACGGCAGTTCTATCTGATAGGCGGCAAATGCCGGGGGCAGCTCTGTGCAGGCGAGAACAAGGGTCTGCGCGCCATGCTCCAACATTCTTTTTCCAACGGCGCAAAACGGCTTGATGTCCACCATTTTGCCCGCCTTTATTCCATCGTATATAACATGGGTTACGGTTTTGCGCTCGTTATCATCAGGCAAAACGAGGTCTATTCCAAATTCGCTCAGAGCTTTGCGGTAAACATCGGTTTTCAGCGTTCCGTCGGTAGCCAAAAGCCCGATTTTGCCTATATGGTGCTGTTTGAGATAGGCGGCGGTCTCCTCCACCATGCTCAGCACGGGGATATTAACCGCGCGGCAAACTCCCTCATAAAAATAATGCGCTGTGTTGCAGGGGATAATGAGCAGGTCGGATCCGGCGTTTTCAAGCGTTTTCGCGGAGCTTATCATCATCGGCAGAGAACTTTCACCGCCGCCGAGTATCGCCTCGGTTCTGTCGGGAATAGCGGGCTGATTGTCGATTATTATATGAATATGCTCCTGGTCGTTGTCGGCGCAGGTCATTCTTACTATCTTTCCGAAAATGTCAACAGTGGCAAGCGGCCCCATACCGCCCAATATGCCAATGGTTTTGTAGCTGCTCATAGCTGCTTCCTCCTATTCTCTGAAAATTGTGCGCGAAATTTTCGACATCTACATTTTAGCAAAAACAGCGCATTTCTTCAACTAATTGCACTCGTTTTTGTGAAAAGTGAACAACACTTTCTCGGATTTGCAATTTCACTGACTGAAATCGAACTTTTCCCCGTTAAATTCGGAATAAGAGTCGGCAAAATAGAGTTAAGAGCTTGCAAAATGTATTCAAATTTATTCCAATTAGTGATATAATTATTTTGAATTTTATTTTTTAACCTGAATATATCTTTTTGTGCATTATGATAAATTTTCGTTTGGAGGAAAAGCCATGAAAATCATCATCGCCGGAGATGGAAAGGTAGGCTCCGCCCTCACCCGAAAGCTGTCGGGCGAGGGATACGACCTCACCGTTATAGATACCGACAAAAGCGTTTTGGAAACAAGCGTTGAAAGATACGATGTTATCGCCATGCAGGGAAACTGCGCCGCGATGGACACACTCAAGGAGGCAGATGTTGCTTCTGCCGACCTGCTGATAGCCGCCACCGGAGCCGATGAGCTTAATCTGCTCTGCTGTATGACGGCACACGGGTTGAATCCCGCTCTGCACACGATAGCGCGGATACGCAATCCCGAATATATAGACCAGATATACGAAATGCGTGATTTTTTCGCCCTGTCGCTTTCGGTCAATCCCGAAAAGCAGGCGGCGGCGGAAATCGAGCGCCTGCTGCGCTACCCCGGATTTTTAAAGCGCGAGTCCTTTGCGGGCGGCAGAGTTGAGATAGCGGAATTGAAGATAGAAGCCGACAGTCCGCTCTGCAACCGTTCCCTCATAGATATGAACGGAATTGTAAAATGCCGCGTTCTGGTTTGCGCGGTACTGCGCGACGGTGTTGCGATAGCCCCCCGCGGCAGCTTTGTTCTCAAAGAGGGGGACAGAATATTCGTCACCGCTCCCACCTCCGCCCTCTCAACGCTGCTGAAAAACCTGGGAATAAGCACCCGCCGAGTCAGCCGTGTTATAATATGCGGCGGCGGCAGAATAAGCTACTATCTGGCGCAACAGCTTTTAAAGAGCAAAATCAGCGTAAAAATAGTGGATTCCGACTATAGCGCCTGTGTTCACCTCGCCTCGATGCTGCCCGAAGCCTGCATCGTGCATGGCGACGCAAGCGATCACGACCTGCTCGAAAGCGAGGGACTTGAGGATTGCGACGCACTCATCACCGCCACCGGAACCGATGAGCTTAACATGATAGTTTCGCTCTACGGCAGTCGTGTGAGCAAATGCAGCGTGATAACCAAGCTCAGCAGAATAGCCGATTCTCACATAACAGACAATCTCTCACTGGGCAGTGTAGTCTGCCCCAAGGAGCTTTGCAGCGACACTATCGTGCAGTATGTCAGAGCGATGCACGACCAGTCCGGCGCAGCAACTGCGGTTCATACGATAGCAGACGGTCAGGTTGAGGCGGTGGAGTTTTTCGTAGACCAAACCACCCTCAACATCGGCAAAAAGCTAAAGGAAATCAAGCTCAAAAAGGATGTTCTTATCGCCACCATAATACATGGCGCAAGGTGCGAAATCCCCTGCGGCGACTCGGTATTCTCACAGGGTGATACGCTGATAATCGTCACCGGAAAACGGAATATCCTCCGTCAGCTTAACGACATTTTTGAATAAGATGGAGGCGCTCGCATGAATTTTAAAATGATGGCGCGCTTTATCGCCTTTATTCTCCTGTTGGAAGCGGTTTTCATGCTCCCCGCTCTGGCAGTCAGCATATTCTACAATGAGCCTACCGCCGTTAAGGGATTTCTCTATTCGCTGGCAATCATTATGCTGATATTCGGCGCGCTCTTTATCCCATGGCGCAAGGACGAACGTGACAAGGGTTTTTACGCCCGAGAGGGTCTGGTCTGCGTGGGAACAGGCTGGATAGCGCTTTCGCTTTTGGGCGCTCTCCCCTTTTATCTCTCGGGTGAGGTTCCGCGCTATATAGATTCGCTTTTCGAGATAGTTTCGGGATTCACCACGACAGGCGCTTCTATCCTCACAAATGTTGAGGCTCTCTCCCACGGACTTATCTACTGGCGCAGCTTCAGCCACTGGATAGGCGGCATGGGTGTGCTTGTCTTTATGCTGGCGGTTCTGCCGCCCAGCGGCGGCTTTACGATGCACCTTCTCCGCGCCGAAAGCCCCGGCCCCAACGTCAGCAAGCTGGTGCCGCGTATGCGCCAAACCGCTACAATACTCTACCTGCTGTATATCATTCTCACCGTTATCTGTTTTGTATTTCTGCTTATCGGCAGAATGCCGCTGTTCGATGCGGTTTGCACCACCTTCGGCACGGCGGGCACAGGCGGATTCGGCATAAAAAACGACAGCATGGCAGGTTACAGCCCCTATCTGCAAAATGTCTGCACCGTTTTCATGCTGATTTTCGGTGTGAATTTCAGTCTGTATTATCTCCTGCTGGCGAAAAAGTTTCTCGATGTGTTCCGCGATGAAGAACTGCGGCTCTATCTCGGAGTTGTATTCGCCGCGATACTCTTCATTTCCCTCGATATTCGCTCGCTTTATCCGACTCTTGAGGAAACGGTTCGCCATGCGGCGTTTCAGGTGTCGAGCATAATCACGACAACCGGCTATGCCACCACCGATTTTGACCTCTGGCCCGGATTCTCCAAGTCGATACTGCTTTGTCTCATGCTGCTGGGCGCCTGCGCGGGAAGCACGGGCGGCGGCTTAAAGTGCATCAGACTGCTTATTCTGCTAAAGGGATTGCGGCGCAATATCCGCCGCGTTATCCGCCCTAACGATGTTCGCGTGGTGAAAAGCAACGGACAGACGATGGACGAAAAAATTGTGGAAAGCACAAACGCCTATCTTTCCGCCTATGTGATTATCCTTGTAATCAGCTTTATGCTCGTTTCGCTCGATAATTTTTCCACCACCACAAATATTTCCGCGGTAATATCCTGCTTTAACAATATAGGTCCCGGGTTGGAGGCAGTAGGCCCCGTATGCAATTTCTCGGGATACAGCACCTTTTCCAAGCTGGTTTTGATATTCGATATGCTTGCCGGCAGACTCGAAATATTCCCGATACTGCTGCTTTTCAGCCGCGCAACATGGCGCAGAGCCTGAACAAAAAGCTCCCCGATTTTAAAAATCGAGGAGCTTTTTATCTTATCAATAGTGATATATCTTCTGCTTGGTTATCAGGAATATAAGCGAAACCAAAACCGCCATCGCCTCGGCGACCACCACCGAAATCCAAATTCCGTTTATACCCCATATCAGCGGAAGAAGCATTACGGCGGAGGTTTGGAAAACCAGTGTTCGCAAAAAGGAGATTATCGCGGAGGTAACACCGTCGTTTAAGGCGGTGAAAAAGCCGGAGCCGAATATCGCGAATCCCATAAACAGAAACGCGAAGGAATAAACCCGAAATCCGTTGCAGGTCATGGCGAGCAGCTCGGCATCATAGCCGACAAACAGCTTGGAAAGCGGCATCGCCATAAACCACGCCAGCAGCATCATTGCAACCGCAAAACAAGCTATTACAATTCCGCTTTTCCTCAGCAGACCTTTCAGCGCCTTGTGATTTGCCGCGCCGAAGTTGTAGCTTATCACCGGCGCCACACCTATCGAATAGCCGATAAATGCCGCCGAAAAGGCAAAGCTGACATACATTATCGTGCCGTAGGCGGCAACACCGTTTTCTCCGGCGTATTTCAATAGCTGAATGTTATACAGCATACCGACAAGCGACATCGAAATGTTGCTCAAAAGCTCGGAGGAGCCGTTTATACAGGTTTTTACCAGCGCGTGAATATCCATATCGGTTTTGACAAGCCGCAGGAGACTGCCGTTCTCTCGGGCGAAATAGAACAGCGGAACTATTCCGCCGACTATCTGGCTCATCGCGGTAGCCACCGCCGCGCCTGCCACTCCCAGCGGGAACACCGCCACCAAAAGTGCGTCCAGCACCATATTGGTTACGCCGGAGGAAACGGTGGTCAAAAGTCCGAGCTTGGGTTTTTCCGCGGCGATAAAAAAGCTCTGAAATTCAAGCTGCAAAATATAGGCAGGCAGCGCTATCAGATTTATGATTCCGTAGAGAACACAGTCCTCCAGCATATCGCCGTGAGCGCCCAAAGCCTGCGCGAGCGGACGGATATACACTATGCTCACCGCCGCTATTACAACGCCCAGCACCGCCGAGGTGTAAACGAAAAGCGAAAAATTTCGATTGGCGCGCTCAACATTTCCCTCACCGATATTTTTGGCGACCCATGCACTTCCGCCTGTTCCGAACATGAATCCCACCGCGCCTACCATCATCAGAAACGGCATGATGAAATTCACCGCCGCAAACGGCGTTTTGCCTACAAAATTCGAGATAAAAAAGCCGTCTACAACGCCGTATATCGATGTGAAAAGCATCATCACCACCGACGGAAGGGTAAAACGCAGCAATGTTCTGAAATTAAAATGATCCGAAAGCCTTATTTCCATTTACAGCTCCTGTAATTTTTGATTTTTAAGCAGAAGGTCGATATAGCAGGCGGCGGCAAATTCGCGCGGGAGCAGATTGGAGAGTATCTTCACCGCCTCAGGATGCCCACCGCTCTGCAAAAGCTGTGTCACCGCCGAGGACATCTTTTTAGGCTCGAGCGATTGCAGCACCGCCGAGAGCAGTTTTTTCACGTCCTCCCGCTGAATCTTTTCGGGAAGCACCAATCTCGGCTGACTGCGATAATTTTTCAGCAATTCGCCGTTAAACTCATCAAAACTGTATTCTTTTTCGGGAGAAAGCCCGTAAACCACGCCGCATATCTCCGCAACCCGACAAAGCATTTCGGGAGCGTTTCGTTTCCAGTCGGCTCTGCTGAGAAAATCAATCGCTATATCCTTTTCCACCGCTTTTATCGTTTTCGCAACAGGGCGGCGCAGAATATCGGATATGCTCCGCTCAAACTGCTCTATTCCGATTTTAAGCGCGGAACGGTTTTTCTCCTGTTCTCCCAACGAAAAGGTATAATAACAGCCTTTCAGCCTGCCGAACGCCTTCAGCGTGTCAAAATAGCCGAGCAAACGGTTTCTCGCGAAAACGTTTTTGTCAAAATCAAAAACCGCACCCAAGTCCCAATAGGAATTTATCCGCGTTATCGGGATATTTTTGGCGTTTTTCGGCTCCTTGACGAAGCCTACACCGTCCAAATCAACCGCGACTATCTCAGTAGCGCCGTGTTCTATCGCCATATTTATCGGAACATTGTCATAATAGCCGCCGTCGATATATTTCACCCCATTCATCTCATAGGGTGAAAATACAGGGAAACAGGCGGAGGACGCCATAAGACAGTCGTGCAGCTTTCCTATCGGAATATCCGCCTTCATCGGCATATAGGGGCGCATTGTCGGCAGCTCGGTGGCTACAAGTCCGAAATCGTTTTTGCCGTTTCTCACCTTTTGCTCGTCAATGTTAGCTTTAATAAGCTGTTCCAGCCGAGATGTGTCGAGACTGCCCTCAAGCAATCCGTCATTCACGGCAAATTTCAGCATACCCAGCACGCTGTTTATCGAGCGAACCTCGCTCTGCCGCTCCTCACCGAACAGCTTTTCATATTCGATGGTGTTCCACAGCCTGTCGGCTATATCGAAAGAATCCTGCGTCATCAGTGCGCCGTTGAGCGCGCCGATAGAGGTTCCGACGATAATATCAAATTCCATGCCCAGCTCACGAAAGGCTTTCCACGCTCCCATCTGATAGGAGCCTTTTGCCCCGCCTCCGCCGAGAACAAGCGCCCTTTTTGCCATGAAACACCATTCCCTTCAAACTCAAACTCCCATATAATAAGCAAGATTTGCGTTATTGTCAAGAATCCCCTCGATAAGCGGCTTTTTGCAGGTCATTATGGTGGAAATTCCGGGACCGTGACCCATTATCGTGCAGTCGGAATGAACCACAACGCCTATAGAAACCGCTCCGGTGAGATAACCTCTTCCGTAGCCGGTATCGCAGTTTTGCAGCAGAACTATGTCGCCGTAGCGGAGCTTATCCAGCTTGTTTTTCTCTATTTCGCCCCAATCGGCGGTCATCAAATCAAAATCGCCTGTATGACCGCTTCCCATTCCCTGACCTGCGCCCATAAGGTGAGAGGGGATTATTCCCGCAACAGGAACGGCTATCCTGCCGTCACGCTCGATGATTCCCAGCTTATCAAGCAGGGCGGGGTCAATTCCGGTCAGCATTATCTCGGGGTAGTCGATGAGCGACAGCCCCTGACCGTAGGATTTTATCAGTATTCTGTCCTCGGGGAGCATATTTTCCATATCTTCATCGGAGAACCAAAGCAGAGTATGCTCTATTCCGCCGTGAAAGCCGGTGACAAATCCCTTTGCGCCCTTTGCCTCGCCCGAAACTACCTTTGCCTCATTTCCGATGCAGGCGAGCATCACCAGAGCGCCGTTTTCCCTGTCATTTGGATTGGACATACTCACGCCCGGTTCAACATGGTCGCAAACCTTGTCGAAAACGCAGTCTCCCAGCTTTACGTTGTAGGTTATTCCGCCAACGCTCGGCAAAACACGGGCAACGCCGTCGTGACAAACCTTCAGCGTTCCGCTGCTGTTTACGGTGGGATGATGTATTCTGCCCATCACCGACTGCATAACGAGCTTTTCGCGATTATCTCTTAAACTCACTTATCTCACTCCCGATTGTATTCTTTGCAGAATATTTTACTACTAAACGGAGAAAATGTCACGTTAAGATAAAGTTGACACATTACTCACAACGGTTTAAACTTAGTGTTGTCTTTATAATAATGTTGTTTTTCCCGTCTGCCGAGCAGACACCCGAAAAACATGGAGGAAATACCATGCAGAAAAATTTTGACACAATAGTTTTTGACCTTGACGGCACTCTGCTGAACACCCTTGACGACCTCGCCGACAGCGTGAATTTCGCGCTTGAGCGCTGCGGCTTTCCGCTGAGAACACGCGACGAGGTGCGTCGATTTGTCGGCAACGGAATTGATATGCTGATTCGCCGCGCTATCGCCCCAAAAGAGGACGAAGAATCATTTGAGCGGGTGCGCGGGGTATTCAAGGAGCATTACGCCGTCAATATGAAGAACAAAACCCGCCCCTACAACGGCATCAACGAGCTGTTGAAGGAACTTTGCGACCGCAAAATCAAGATGGCGGTCGTTTCCAACAAGCATCATGCCGCCGTTGCCCCGCTGATTGCCGATTATTTCGGCGAATACATTCATCTTGCGGTGGGCGTTGATGAAAACACCCCCAAAAAGCCAAATCCCACAGGCGCATTGAAGGCTGTTTCCCTGCTTGAAAGCAGCAGAGAAACCACCGTATATGTCGGCGATTCCGATGTGGATATTCAAACCGCCAAAAACGCCGGACTGTTTTCCGTAGGCTGCACATGGGGCTTTCGCGACCGTGAGCTGCTCGAGAAAAACGGTGCCGACGTGATAATAGATTCCCCTGCCGAATTGCTCAAATTATTTTGAAAAGGAGTGCAATCTAATGAAAAGCATTATTCTCAGAGTTGCAATCACCGCCGCTGTTTTCGCCGGAACGGGAGCTGTATCCAACCTCTTTCTCATCAACGGTAATTATGATGTCTATGTCGAGTCGATAAAATTTCTCGCCTCGGTCATTGCGGCGGGCTGCTACTGGATAGGAAGCAACGAAAAGTAAATTCCGAGTGCAAAATTACATAACGTCATTTTTGACAGCAAAAAAGCCGCCGTACATTATGTACGGCGGCTTTTAAACTGTTCATTTATGCGGCAGCGGTAGGAGTCTTTTTCTTGCCAACCATCTGGATAGCAAGAAGAACGAGAAGAACCGCAATGCCCATAAGGTCAGTGAGGGTACCGGGCTTAATCAGACCCAAGCCACCTGCGATGGCGACGATTCTGCAAGGCCAGTTAAGCTCACGGAGCATATAGCCCATAAGACCGGAAGCGATAAGGAACATACCTACGAAGGAGGTAACAACTACCTGCACTACTTCAAAGGCGGTGGTATCAATAAACAGCATAGCGTTGTTGAACGCGAAGATGTAAGGAATGATAAACGCCGCGATAGCAAGTCTGGTAGCATTGAACGCAGTCTTCATAGGAGGAGCCTTTGCGATAGCGGAGCCTGCGTAGGCTGCCAGCGCAACAGGAGGAGTGATGTCCGCAACGATACCGAAGTAGAATACGAACATGTGAGCGGCGATGAGGTTGAGTCCCATACCGTTTACGAGGATAGGCGCACAGGTGGTCGCCATGATAACGTAGTTAGCGGTGGTGGGAACGCCCATGCCAAGCACGATGCAGCAAAGCATAGTGAGGATAAGAGCAACGATAAGTCTGCCCTGAGCGATGCCAACGATAGCGGAAATGAGTATCTGACCCAAACCGGTCATGGTAACAACGCCTGCGATGATGCCCGCGATACCGCAGGCAACAGCAACGGAGAGGCAGTTGCGAGCGCCGTTTTCGAGAGCGTCAACAAAGGTATACATCTGGCGTCTGTTCTCGGGGCTGACAGCGGCGTTTATAAGGATAAATACCAGATAAACGAACATCATTGCGGTAGAGAACTTCATGCCCATAGGCTGAATGTTAGCGAATCTCTCCTCCATAAAGGTGAGGACGAGAAGCGGCAGAACGGAAAGCGCCATTATGAACTTCTTGCCCATAACAGGCTCGCGGTTTATCATCGAAACGGTGATGGTGTAGAAGGTTGCGTAAACAGCCGCCGCCGCCATGGTCTTGCCGTTGATGATCATGTAAACCAGAATTACCAGCGGAACGATAAGGTAAATCTTGGGGAGTATGTTCTTTGCCTTGGGGAGTTCGTCCTTGGGCAGACCACGCAGACCCATCTTCTTTGCCTTAAGGTGAACCATAAGGAAGATTCCGGTGAAGTAGAGTGCCGCAGGCAGAATAGCTCTTACAAGTATGTAAGAATAGGGATTACCGGTCATTTCTGCCATCAGGAATGCCGCAGCGCCCATGATAGGAGGCATTATCTGACCGCCGGTGGAAGCCGCCGCCTCAACAGCGCCTGCGAACTCGCCGGGATAACCGGTCTTTTTCATCAGAGGAATGGTAACCGAACCGGTGGTAACGGTGTTACCAACAGAAGAACCGGAAACCATGCCGCAGAGTGCGGAGGAGATTACCGCAACCTTAGCGGGACCGCCGGTAGCGGAGCCTGCAAGTGCGTTGGAGCAGTCGATGAAGAAGTTGGCAATGCCGGTAGCTTCAAGGAATGCGCCGAATATAACGAAGAGAACGATGTAGGTGGAGCAAACGCCGACAGGAGTTCCGATAACACCGGTGGTGGTATAGAACAGGTTATAAATTATAGCCTTGAGCGACTTGCCTGCACCGAAGAAAGCGTAAAGAATGAATACCGAAGCAACGCAGAGTATCGGAATACCGACAACGCGGCGGCAGCACTCGGCAAGGATAAGAATACCTATAATACCGAGAGCCATGTGCAACGGCTTGATACGGGTTCCGAGGTCAACGATAGCTTCAAGGTTGAAGCAGTAGAAGAAGAAACTGCCCGCGCCCGCAACGGCAAGAACAATATCATACCACGGAACGCTGTTGGGCTTGCTGGTGCCTTTTCGCATGGGATAGAGCAAAAATACGAAGATGATTATCATGCCCAGGAACAAGGGGCGACGGAAACGTTCGTCCCAAGTAGCGAACATATTCATCCAAACTAGGAAGAAGCCAAAGACGGCGAGAGTAACGCGCAGTATCTTCTGAGGCTTTCCTTCCCAAACGCGGACATTGGATTCACGGTCATACTTTTTCATTATTGCATCGACGTCTTCGGCAGTGCCGACTTCAATCTCAGCAGCAGGATTGGTATTAACCGCAGTCTTTTCGAGATCGGACAATTTGTATTCCTCCCTGTAAATTTTTATATAAACCCCGTCTTAGACGAGTCTGAACTCATAGTTAAAGCGAATCGGAGTATTTCTTCCGCAGAGATCGCGCAAGCTGATTTCCTCATCACCGACCGTCAGAACGTGGTCATATACTGTACCGACAATGTACCCCACATTGTTTCGCAGTTGATGTATATTTCCCACAATCATTGAACCGTCTTCTCCATAGCTGAGAGTCTCCCCCTCATTCAACTGTGTTTGAACACCGGCTCCAAAATGGTAGTATATCGTTTCTTCAACATATATATCCCCAT
Organism: uncultured Oscillospiraceae bacterium; assembly: GCA_964573335.1. Classification (GTDB taxonomy): domain Bacteria; phylum Bacillota; class Clostridia; order Oscillospirales; family Ruminococcaceae; genus Yanshouia. Next base: position 69,798 of record CAZNJJ010000001.1, read on the forward strand.
CTTCTATCTCATATACATCTATAACAGGACTAAGATTTATCGAATGTTTGAATCTTACGGAGAACCTGTCTCCGTTTTGAATGGGATAACGGCTGTAAAGCTCACCTGTATCCCTGTTCCTCACAGTCAGATAATAATGCGGTCTTATAAGAAAGACCGCCGCGATAATAATCAGTACTATCGCGGCGGCTGCCTTAAACCGCTTTTTTAAAAGCGACTTCAAATCTTACAGAACGCCCATTTCCTTGTAGAACTTCTCAGCGCCGGGATGCAGCGGAACAGAAGCGCCGGAAACTGCATACTGGGCATCGAGGAACTGGAACTTAGCATGTGCGCCAACCAGCTCAGCCTTGTTGTCGAACATAGCCTTGAGCAGCTCGTAAACAACGTCAGCGGAAACATCCTTGGAAGCAACGAGAGCAGCCTGAACAGCTACGCACTTGGTCTCCTGGTCGATGCCGCTGTAGGTGCCTGCGGGCAGGTTGTCCTGAACGAGGAAGGGGAAATCGGTAGCAATCTTAGCCAGAGCCTCGTCGCTCAGAGAGATCATGCTGAACTCATTGGTGGTAGCGAGGTCGGTGATAGCGGTGGTAGGAGCGCCTGCTACGGTGAACGCAGCGTCGATCTTACCGTCCTTGATGCCGTCAACGCCGTCCTGGAAAGAACCGGAAACTGCGTTTACGTCGTCAGCGGTCATGCCGTAAGCGGCGAGAACCTGCTCAGCGTTTACACGGGTGCCGGAACCAACGTCGCCCATGCAAACGGTCTTGCCCTTGAGGTCTTCAATAGTATTGATGCCCTTCTTGGCAATGATCTGAACGGTCTCGTTGTAAAGACCTGCAACCCACAGAGCATTGTCTTCCTTGCCGGTCTCGGCGAAGGTGTTGGTGCCGGTGTGAGCGTAGGAGATAACGTCAGACTGGAGAATAGCCATCTGAGCCTCGCCATCGGTGATGAGGTTTACGTTTGCCTTAGAAGCGCCGGTAGACTCAACGGTGATGGTGGAGAGCTTGAGCTTGTTGCCCAAGGTGGACTGGATAGCGCCGCCAACGGCATAGTAGGTACCGGAAGTACCGCCGGTAGCGAGGGTGATCTTGGTGGTCTTTGCAGAAGAGCCGCCGCAGCCAGCGAGAACTACTACGAGAGCAATAGCAAGAACCAGTGCCAAATACTTTTTCATGAATTTTCCTCCCATTCAACTTGCATAATGTGCGGTCGCAATATGTTTCATATAATGAAAATGTATTGCATTGCCGCAAATCGTACCCCTAGTATAACACAGCGGAAACTAATTGGCAAGTTTTTTGGTCAATATAATTGATTTCATGCAGAAAATGAGTAAAAAGGCGGCAATAAATACATATATATTCCGATAATTGCTTTTAATAATACAGATTTTCGGCTTTGCAGCAGGCTTTTCGGCGTTTTCGACTTTCGGTTTTTTATTCATCGAATTTTACATCATTTTAGCCTTTTTTGTCTTTTTCCGCGTTTTGTTTCATCAAACTAAATCGGTAAATTTATTGCCGAATAAAAATTTCGCCGCTTCATTTTTGTTTTAAAGATTAAAATTTTGCCGCTATCTCAGATTATTTTTGCAGGAAATTCTCCGTTTCTTTCATTACGAAATTCTTGTTGCTTTCAGAATGAATACACCTGTTCTCCTAAAAATACACCGTCACAGAACTCGGGTAATTTTTTCGTCATTTTGCACATTCGGTCAAATATCGCCCTTTAAAACAGGTATAATTTACCTGCCGGCATAAACTTTGCTTTATCCTTTTATTAATAATCTTAACATCTAGTTAATTATTAAATATGCCTTTTGCTTTTCTTATCAAACAGTTTTTCTCCGCTCATGTTCAAGTTGCAGAATTTTCTTTGCGAAATCTTAACATCAAGTCTTTTGTCACCGTGTTGTGCTATACTTTTAGTATCAAAATATATTGTCGCAAACTGCATCGGCTGTTGCCGCAATGCCTTTTGTTATCCGCTTTTTGCGGAAAATCCAAGCTCTGCGCGAGGTGTAAAAATGAGGATCGGTATAGACATCGGCTCCACTACAATTAAATGTGTTGTTTTGGATAACTCCGGCAGCATTATATATAAGAATTACGAACGGCATTTTTCCCAGATAACAGAAAAAACCGCCGAGCTTTTTGAGCTGATGCAGGAAAAGTTCAAGAAATTCGGACCGCTTTCGGTTGCAATTTCCGGTTCTGCCGGAATGGGACTCGCCGAAAGCTGCTCCGTTCCCTTTATACAGGAGGTTTTCGCCACCAGAATAGCGCTGCGCGAAATGCTCCCCGAAACAGATGCCGCTATCGAATTGGGCGGCGAGGACGCCAAGATACTATTTCTCACCAACGGACTTGAAGTGAGAATGAACGGTTCCTGCGCCGGCGGAACAGGCGCTTTTATCGACCAGATGGCGGCGCTGCTGAACGTTTCCGCCGATGAGATGAACGATTTGGCGCAAAAAGCACAGCGGCAGTATACTATAGCTTCCCGCTGCGGCGTTTTTGCCAAATCGGATATACAGCCCCTCCTCAATCAGGGTGCCGACCACGCAGATATTGCCGCTTCTATCTTTTCGGCGGTAGTGAATCAGACAGTCGGCGGTCTGGCACAGGGCAGACCCATAAAGGGAAATGTCATCTATCTCGGCGGTCCTCTCACCTTTCTGCCCGAGCTTAGAAAGAGCTTTGACCACACTCTCGGCTTAAAGGGAGTATGTCCCGAAAATTCGCTTTACTATGTGGCGCTCGGCGCGGCGCTTTCCGCAGATAAAGAGACAGACCTTTCTCAGGCGCTCGTCCTTTTAAAGCAGAGCGGCAGAGACGCGCATTACAGCTTTATCACCCCTCTTTTTGAGAACAAGGCTCAGTATGAGGAATTTTCCGAGCGGCACAGCCGCGCCACGGTGGAATCGACAGACCCCGAGAGCTATCGCGGAAAGGCGTTTTTGGGCGTTGACGCAGGCTCCACCACCGTTAAGGCGGCGGTTATCGACAAGGACGGCAGACTGCTCGACAGCATCTATTCCCCCAACAAGGGAAATCCCATTCCCCTGCTGAGAGCTTTTCTCGCAAAATTTACTTCAACTTATCCCGAAATAAAAATCTGCGGCGCCACCGCCACCGGTTACGGCGAGGAACTGGTGAAAAACGCCTTTTCGCTCGACTACGGCATAGTGGAAACGGCGGCTCACCTCATGGCGGCACAGCGCTTTATGCCGAATGTGGAGTTTATCATCGACATCGGCGGGCAGGATATAAAATGCTTTAAAATCAAAAACGGAGCTATTGACAGCATCTTTTTGAATGAGGCTTGTTCCTCCGGCTGCGGCTCCTTTTTGCAGACCTTTGCAAACGCGCTGGGATACAGCGTGGAGGAGTTTTCCAAGCTGGGACTCTTCGCAGACAGACCTGTTGACCTCGGCAGCCGCTGCACCGTATTTATGAATTCGTCGGTAAAGCAGGCGCAGAAGGACGGCGCTTCTATTGAGAATATCTCGGCGGGTCTTTCCATCAGCGTAATCAAAAACGCAATATATAAGGTAATAAGAGCCGGTTCCCCCGATGAATTGGGAAAGCATATCGTGGTTCAGGGCGGAACATTTTTAAACGATGCCGTATTGCGCGCCTTTGAGCAGGAAATGAAGGTAAAGGCGGTCAGACCGGTCATCGCCGGACTGATGGGCGCTTACGGCGCGGCTCTCTATTCGATGAAGCACAGCCTTGAAAAGAGCGCTCTGCTCTCCAACAGGGAACTTGAGGAATTTTCCCACACAGTCCGTGACATAAACTGCGGACTCTGCCAAAACAACTGCCGACTGACGGTGAACACCTTCTCGGGCGGGCGCAAATTCATCAGCGGAAACCGATGCGAACGCCCGATAACCCAAAAGGCGGTAGATGATTCCCTCAATATCTACGCGCAAAAGCTCAAGATGCTGGCGGAGTTTAAGCCCGCCGAAAACGCTCCCCGAGGGAAAATCGGTATTCCGATGGGACTCAACTTCTTTGAGCTGCTCCCGTTCTGGCATACATTTTTCACCAAGCTCGGTTTTTCGGTGGTGACCACTCCCCTTTCCGACAGAAAGACCTTTCTGCTGGGGCAGGCTACCATTCCCTCCGATACCGTCTGCTTCCCCGCAAAGCTGCTGCACGGTCATCTGCAAATGCTTATCGACAGCGGAATCAAAACGGTATTCTACCCCTGCATGAGCTACAATTTCAATGAAAAACTGGGCGATAACCATTATAACTGCCCCGTTGTCGCCTATTATCCCGAGGTGCTTGACGCGAATATGCCCGATGTAGCCAAGATAACCTTTATCAAGGACTATGTCGGCATACACCGCAGACATGATTTTCCCAAAAAGATGTGCGACATTCTCGCGAAATACTTTGAGGGAATATCCCTTTCCGAGGTGAAAGCCGCCGCCGATGCCGCCTACAAAGCACATCAGGACTACCGTGAGAGGGTAATTCGCACCGGAAAAGAGATAATAGCCGCCGCAAGGCGCGAGGGCAGAATGATAATTGTTCTCTCCGGCAGACCCTATCATATCGACCCCGAAATCAACCACGGAATAGACCGCCTTATAGCCGGATTCGGCACGGCAGTGATTTCGGAAGACGTGATAAGCGGCGAGGTGGAAAAGCCTCATGTAAATGTCCTCAACCAGTGGACATATCACGCAAGGCTCTATGCCGCCGCAAACTACATAAAAACTCAGCCCGATATGCAGCTTGTTCAGCTCGTTTCTTTCGGCTGCGGAATCGATGCCATCACCACCGATGAGGTACGCAGTATTCTCGAGAGCGCAGGCAAGCTCTATACACAGATAAAAATTGATGAAATAACCAATCTCGGCGCGGTGAAGATAAGACTTCGCAGTCTGCTTGCCGCAGTCGAACAGCAGAACCCCTGATTTTGGAGGTGCGAAAATGTCTGAGCAAAATTCCAACCGCGTCATTTTCACCAAGGAAATGCGAAAGGACTACACCATTCTGGTGCCGATGATGGTGCCTATTCACTTTGAGCTTATCAAAAACGTTATGAACAACTCCGGCTACAACGTTGAGATACTCACCAACAGCAGCCGCCAAGTCATTGAAGAAGGGCTTAAATACGTCCATAACGACACCTGCTACCCCGCCCTTGTGGTAATAGGTCAGATGATAGACGCACTCAACAGCGGCAAATACGACCTCTCCAAGACGGCGCTGCTGATGAGCCAGACCGGCGGCGGCTGCCGCGCCTCAAACTACATACACCTTATGCGAAAGGCTATGGCAAAGGCGGGTTACGGTCATCTGCCGATAATCTCGGCAAATCTCTCCGGCTTGGAAGAAAATCCCGGCTTTAAGATAACCATTCCGATTATCCGCAAGCTGATAGCCGCCCTGCTCTACGGCGATATGCTGATGCTGCTTTCAAATCAGGTTCGCCCCTATGAGAACAACCGCGGCGAGGCTGACGCGCTGATAAAGAGCTGGATAACCGAGCTGACCGAGCAGTTTAATGCCGGACAGGGTCTCGGCATGGCGCAGATGCGTAAAAATCTCGACAGAATCGCCGCTTCCTTTGCGAAAATCGAGATAACCCACATTCCCAAGGTGAGAGTCGGCGTTGTTGGCGAGATATTCGTAAAGTATTCCTCGCTGGCAAACAACGGGCTTGAGGAATTTCTCGCAAGTCAGGACTGTGAGGTAATGGTTCCGGGAATACTCAACTTTCTGCTCTTTAAGATAGACAACCGCCTTGAGGACCACAAGCTCTACGGCGGAAATCCGCTCAAATACACCGTTGTCAACGCGCTGATGGATTTTGTCCTCAAAATGGAAAAGGAATTTTTGGGCGTTTTGGCAGGCTATCCGCAGTTTGTCGCCCCCACCCCCTACTATCATCTCAAGGGACTGGTAAAGGATTTTATCGGCTACGGCAGTAAAATGGGCGAGGGTTGGCTGCTCACCGCGGAAATGGCAGAGCTTATCGAACAGGGATACGGCAACATCGTCTGCACACAGCCGTTCGGCTGTCTGCCCAACCACATCAACGGCAAGGGCATGATACACCGTCTCCGCGCCAAATACGGCGATGCCGCCAATATAGTCGCTGTTGACTACGATGCTTCCGCCACCAAGGTCAACCTCGAAAACCGCATCAAGCTGATGCTCGCAGTCGGCAAGGAACAGCTCGAAAGCGGGCAGGCAACGGTTCACCGCATATACAAGTCCGACGAGGAGGAGCATACCCTCCAGGCGGTTTGATTGAAAACCATGCTCCGGCAGGAAAACCCTGTCGGAGCATATTTTTTGACTGCGCTGTTCTTTTTGTGTATAATATAAAGGTTCCCGCCGCAACACGGCTTCGGCGGGGAAATTCTTTTAAATGAGGCTTAATCTATGAAAAAGAGCAGAGATTCTTTTGTATCCCGCTGGGGATTTATTCTCGCCTGCATCGGTTCCGCTGTGGGAATGGGAAATATCTGGATGTTCCCCACCAGAGTTTCGCTGTATGGCGGCGCAGCGTTCCTTATTCCCTATTTCATATTCGTGGCGCTGATAGGCTCCACCGGCGTTATCGGTGAGATGGCGTTCGGGCGCGCCACAAGGTCGGGACCGGTAGGCGCTTTCGGCACGGCTATGGAAACCAAAGGCAAACGCCGTATCGGTGAGATAATAGGACTTATTCCGGTTATCGGCTCTATGGCGCTCGCAATCGGCTACACCGTTGTTTTCGGCTGGATAGTGCGCTACACCGCAGCGGCGTTCAGTGGCAGCCTGCTTTCGCATCAAACGGTTGACGGCTTCGCCGAGGCTTTCGGCACGATGGCAAGCTCCTACGGCAACAATATCTGGCAGACTGCGGCGCTCATCATCGCCGTTCTCATACTGATATTCGGCATCGGAAACGGAATAGAGCGTGTGAACAAGGTTATCATGCCGCTGTTTTATCTGCTTTTTGTGGGACTGGCTGTATATATCTTTTTCAGACCCGGTGCGTCAGACGGCTACTCCTACATATTCCGCATCGACCCCAAACACCTGTTTGACCCGATGACATGGCTCTATGCGCTCGGTCAGGCGTTCTTCTCCCTTTCGGTTGCCGGCAACGGAACGCTGATTTACGGCTCCTACCTCTCGGATAAGGAAGATATAGTCTATTCCGCTAAGAATGTAGCCGTTTTTGACACACTGGCGGCTCTGCTTGCGGCTTTCACGATAATTCCCGCCATGGCTACCACCGGCGCACAGCTCGACCGGGGCGGTCCCGGGTTGATGTTCATATTCCTGCCCAATCTCTTTAAAGGAATGGCGGGCGGCAATATCATTGCGATAATCTTCTTTATCGCGGTGTTTTTCGCCGGAATAACCTCGCTGATAAACCTCTACGAGGCTCCTATCGCCACTGTTCAGGAACTGCTCAAGCTCAATCGTAAAGCCGCCTGCGTTTTGGTCGGCGCTGTCGGATTGGGAATATCCTTGCTGATACAGGGCATCGTTTCCGACTGGATGGACGTTGTTTCCATCTACATCTGTCCGCTTGGCGCGGGAATCGCGGGAATAATGTTCTTTTGGGTGCTGGGTCGCGAATATGTCGAAAAAGCCGTCAACAAGGGACGTGAAAAGCCTGTCTTTTCCGCGTTTTATCCGCTGGCGAAATATCTTTTCTGCGGCGTTTGCGTGCTGGTTCTGATAGTCGGCGCGGCAGTCGGCGGAATAGGCTGATTCCGAAAATCCAAAAAATAAACCCGTCCGTTTTAAAACGGACGGGTTTTTGATTTGCTTTAAATTCAAGCGGCGGCGCCGGTGGAAGGATTCAAAACGGGAACAGCGGCGTTTTCGGCACCGAGATTTGCTCTGAGCTGTGCAACCTCGCCGTTGGTCAATCCGATAGAAACGATATACTCGGCAGCTTCCGCGGCAAGATCAGCCTTGGCAAGGTCTTCAACGCCGAATGCGTTTTTGAGAGTCTTTACGATATTGCTCTCGGCAATAGCATTATACTTTTCGGTTCCCTTTTCAACGCCGTAGTAGTTGTAGTAGGTCACCATGTAGTCGGCAACCACCTCATCGTAGGTGGCACCGGTGAGGCACTCGAGCAGGGCGGAAACAAATCCCGCGCGATCCTTGCCCTCGTTGCAGTGAACGGCATAAACGCCCTCATTCTCGGCAAAGAAGCGCAGTCCGCGAGCAAGACCGCTCTTGAAATCATCGGCGGAGAAATCAACGCCGAGATTGAGGTAAATAACCTTCTGGTTGGAATAATAATTGCCGACAAAACCGGGATAGGACTTTGCGGTAGTCTCGTCATCGGCAAGGTTCATGATAACCGAAACCTTAGCCTCCTCAAGCGGCTTTCTGGTGTAGGTGTAGCGGTTAAGCTCGGGGTTTATAGGAGAAGAAGTGCGGAACAGCTTGCCCTCACCGATTCCGGTGGTTTTAACCTCGCGGAAGTTTGCGTATTCGGCATCGGAAAGCTGCTTGTAGTCCTCACGGACATTGGTGCGGGTGAGGTCGTGGAGCAGGTATTCTGCCTTGTAGCCGCCCTTTTCAGCCATTTCAAAGCTGACGGTCAGCGGGAAAGAAACTCCCTCGCAGGCAACCCAGTACCAGCCGCCGTTGGCATCACTCATCTTCTTGGCGATGTTGTAGGTCTGACCGAAATTGCCCATATTTATCGCAAGCGAAACATAGCCCTCGGGCGCGCCGGAGGCACTTTTTCCCACGATAACGGCGGGCTTGCCGCTGTCAACATAGGAATAGGTGGGAATCACCGGAATAGTCAGTTCCTGGTCGAGGAATTTTACGGTGACAAGGTCGCCCCAGTCAAAGCCCATATCCTTAATGAAGCTGTTGGCGGAGCAGTCTGTCATAACATTGCCGTATTTGGTGAACCAGGTGTTGTTGTCCAGTCCGCCGATAGTGGCTTTGCCACTGCCGTCAGCCGCAAAAGCGAATACCGACATCGACAAAACAAGCACTATTGCCAATAGGAGCGCTGTAATTTTTCGCATGATTTTTACCTTCCTTGCAGATAGATTTGTTATTATTTTACATCAATCGGCGGCAAATGTAAATCACGAAAAGCCGCCCCCGCAAGAATCCACAACAAAAACGCAAAACAAACGCCCCCTTACGGGGGCGTTTGTTTTTGTTGGTTGCGCGGCTTT
>CAZNJJ010000002.1:0-30228 GCA_964573335.1 uncultured Oscillospiraceae bacterium
TCGAGATTTTTTTCGAGAATTTCATTCAGCGACTTGCGAACCAGCTCGCAGACATATTTTCCGTGACGATGTATCTCGGGAACGGCGGTTTTCATCACAAAACCGTGGCTCACCTCATCGAGCATCTGAATATCGTTGAAATTGTCTCCGAAAACCGCCATTTCATCGGGGGTGAAGCCGAAATACTCCTTTATGCGGCGGGTGGCGGTGCCTTTGTCGGCAACGGTAACATCGAGCCAGCTCTTGCCCGAAACAGCTACCTTAAAGCGTCCGCCCCAGTTTTCGGTGATGTGGTCGATGACAGGCTGTGTCAGACCGGTTTTCTGATAGAGCGAAACCTTGATTATCGGCATGGTGAGCGATTCTATGGAATCCGCTATCAAAAACTCGGTGTTCCAGTTGTTTGCCAAATCGTTTGGAAAATCGGGGTCCTTGGGCAGTATTCTGATAAGACCGTCGGTGCTTATCTGTGCCTCGCAGCCCTCGAGCGACTGAATATCGTTTATTATGCCGATGGCATCATCATGCGGAATCTCGGTTATCGACAGCCGCTCGCCGTGATACATTACAAGCGCTCCGTTTTCGCATATAAACACCATATCCTCGCTCACCGGCGCAAAAAGCCGCTTGAGATTGTCGTATTGTCTGCCGCTTGCCGCCGCAAAAACAACCCCCCGCTGCTGGAGCTTTCGGATAGCTTCAAAGTCCTCAGAGGTGGGGTCTTTGGAGCTGTCGGGCAGGAGGGTGCCGTCGAGGTCGGTGGCGATAAACTTTATCATTTTAAAACCGCCTTGCTGTTATTATTCTCCTCACAGTATAGCATTATTTTGCCGCCGCTACAAGAAAGGCGGCAGATAAAGAAATCGCCGATAGAGAGAAAAATTCGGCGTTAAAATCTCCTTTGATGTGCATATTGCTGATTGAAATTTGAAAAAGATATACATATTACACATATTCGAGAAAATGTGATTCAATTTTATACACCGGTGTATATGAATTATCTTGGCATTATCCTTGCAAAATCGGTAAAAATCTGTTTTAATTTTAAATGTGAATTGTTCACAAGCCATTCTGCAAAACTCCGAGGGGAAAACCGATGATATATATACCAACCTCTTCTTTAAAATCGAATATGGTGTTGGCACGGGATATATCCGCGAGCGGTTCCCTGTTTGCGCTGCTCAACAAAGGACAGAAATTGACCGATTCGCTGATAGAGCGAATCGCAGATTCCGGTATTCCCGGGGTTTATATCGAGAGCGACTGGGGCGACGATATTTACCCCAACGAGATACTCGAGCCGGAATACAAGGAGAAGATTATCTCCGAGATGAAAACGGTTTTTTCCGGCTGTGAGCATGGCGAATCCCTTACATCGAGGGCGCTTGAGCGCGGAGTTGATATTGCACAGGAGCTTGTTATGAAGATACTCAATCAAGACGAGTATCTTGTTGATGTTATCACGATAAAAAACTACGATAACTACACCTATTCCCACTGTATGTATGTGGCGATGTTCAGCGTTTTGATAGGGATACGGCTCAAATACAATCAGCAGCAGCTCACCGAGCTTGCGCTCTGCGGTTTGATGCACGATATAGGCAAGGTGGATATTCCGCTTGAGATAATAAACAAAAGCGGCAGGCTCACCGAGGCGGAATTTGCCAAGGTAAAGACCCACCCCTTGCGCTCGATAGAGCGGCTGCGCCACAATCAAAACCTGACCCAGCGTGTGTTTAACGGCATATCCTGCCACCATGAAAAGTATGACGGAACAGGCTATCCCTATGGGCTTAAAGGCGACAAGATACATATTTACGCTCGAATACTGGCGCTCGCCGATGTTTATGACGCGCTGACCTCAAATCGCTCCTATCGCCGCGCGTGGACCTCTGCCGAGGCGATAGAATATATCATGTCGCAGAGCGGAATACATTTTGACTATGAGCTGGTTTCCTCCTTTTTGCGGACTGTCGCGGCATATCCTTCCGGCAGTATCGTGAAACTCAGCAACGGAATGACGGCGCTGGTAGTTAAAAACAACGTTGAAAACACGATGCGCCCCGTTGTGAGAATTTTGCTGGGAGATGACCGTCTGATAGGAAAAGATATTGACCTGAATCAAGATACCGACTATCTCAATACCACGATAGTTTCGGTTGCGAAACCGGAGGAATTGGAGGAGCTTTCCGCGGAGTTGAAAGCCTGCAATTCGGTTTGCAATAACATGAAGATAAAGGCGGGAGCATGAAAGGCTTTCGCCTTTTGCTTTTAGGGAAAGTTGAAAAGCGCGTGACAACGATATACAAAGTCGGTTTTCTGTGATAAAATTTAGAAAAGGCTTTCGCTAAAAGGAGGAACCCGAAATGAGCGCGTTGAAATCCGTGCTGCTCGCGTTTTCAGTTTTTTCAAGGATACCTGTTCCCAAAGCCGATTGGAATGAGAAAAACATGAGATATATGCTCGCATCATTTCCTCTGGTGGGATTGGCTGTGGGAGCTTTGGTGTTCGGCTGGGGCAGCTTTGCGATGTCGGCTAAGCTCACCCGACTGCTATATGCCTGCGGCGCGCTGCTGATTCCGACTGCTGTGACCGGAGCGATACATCTCGATGGGCTTTGCAAAACGGCAGACGCGATGTTCTGCCATGCGGGAAAGGAAAAGCGGCGTGAAGTACTTGACGATACACGCCATGTCGGTTCGGCGGCTGTCACCGCGCTGACCGGATATATGCTGCTCTATTTCGCACTGATTTATGAGCTGAAGGCAGATTATAACACGCTTTTGCTGCTCGGCTGCGCGCCGCTGCTCAGCAGAATACTCGCTTCCGCGGCGATGCTGATGCTCCCCGCCGACCCCGACAGCGGCAGATTGCACAGCTTTGCCGCTTCTGCCGACAAAACGGCTGTTTTCGCGGCGCTGATAGTGGAGCTTGTCGCCTGCGAAACGGTGGCTGTGATGGTTTCGCCGATAGGCGGCGGGGCGATGCTGCTTTGCGGGGCGGTCTGCTTTTTGCTGATGAAAAGGCTCGCCCAGCGCGAGTTCGGCGGCTTGCACGGCGATATAGTAGGCTATTTTTTGCAGATGAACGAGCTTTGCTCGATAGTCTGCATAGTCGTCACACAAAAACTGGGATTGCTGTGATTGCGGGGAGAATGACCTATGACTGACGGAAAAGTGCATTACTATTTCGGCAACGGAAAAGGCAAAACCACCGCCGCGCTCGGATTGGCTGTTCGTGCCGCGGGATACGGCAGGGTGGTGATAGTCCAATTCTTGAAGAATACTATGAGCGGGGAGCTTTTGACCCTGCAAAAGATAGAGAATATCACGGTTCTGCGCGGAAAAGCGGGAGAGGCGTTCACCCGCGATATGACCGAGGAGGAAATGCGGCTCACCGAGGGAATACATGAGAAAAATCTGCTCGCGGGAATGAGGTTGTCACAATCGCCCGAGTGCAGACTGCTTATTCTCGATGAAGCCGATGATGCCGTTGCGCTGGGGGTTTTGAATGAGGAGCTTTTGAAAAAAGCCGTTCTCGAAAAGCCGAAACACCTCGAGGTGGTTGTCACGGGGCATAAGCCGCTTTCATGGCTGTTGGATTCTGCCGACTATATCACCGAGATGAAAAAGCACCGCCACCCATACGACAAGGGCGTTGCCGCGCGGGAGGGCGTGGAATTTTAATCAAACCGAAACAGCGTGTGAAAAGCTCTTTAAAAAGCCTTTCGCACGCTGTTTTTGCGAGAAAATTATTCTTCCATCTGTCTGCCGAGAAATGCGGCGGCGGCATTGATTAGCTTTGTTTCGGAATCGGTGGCTGTGGTCATATCATCGTTCATCATAAACATTATCGCGCCGCACACATCGCCCGAGGCGACTATCGGAGCGGCGGTGAGGGCAGGGCGGTCGATTCCCTCAACGGGCATCAGGCTTTTGCCCTCTCTGTCGGTTACAACGTGAACACGGCGGGCGTCCATTATCTCTTCAAGCGCGGGAGAAACTCTGCGCTCAAGCAGTTCTTTTTTGGGCAGTCCCGCCACCGCTATAACGTGGTCGCGGTCGCACACCACAACGGGGTATGCCGCCGTTTTCTGCAAAACCTCGGCATATTGCGACGCAAAGGTTCCCAGTTCTCCTATCGGGGAATACTTTTTGAATATCACTTCACCGTCGTTGTCGGTGTATATCTCCAGCGGGTCGCCCTCGCGGATACGCATTGTTCGGCGGATTTCCTTTGGGATAACAACTCTGCCGAGGTCGTCTATTCTTCTTACTATTCCGGTGGCTTTCATGGGGGTACGCTCCTTATCTTTTACATATTGTTTTGTTTTGATTTGGCTGTGAGGTTAGTATCTGTAAATGGAGCGTGATTATACCGAGAATATTTCTCGACGGCTGTTTGTATGTCGAAAATCAACCAAAGTTTTGCCCTTTAAGCCGCTGTTTTAGTAAATCTTTAGAAAAAGGTGTTGCTTATGCCGATGCTGTGATTATATAATAAAAGATGAATAAGGTCTGTTTTGGCTTTTGCTGACCGAGAGGAGATGATCCGTGTGAATAACGGTCATGATAACGGTTTCAAAAGAACTTTGATTTTTGAGGGAGCTGTGGCTTTTGCCGCGCTTGCGGCAGGAGTAGCTTTTTTCGGCTATTCGGGAGAGACACAGCCGACCCCGCCGCCTGCGGCAGTGGTTTCGTCGCAGCCGGCACCGGTTCAGCCCGCTGTTTCTTCGGAGCCGGAAAAACTGCCCGAAACACCGCCGGTTGAAGTTCCCGCCGAGATTTTGCCCGAGCCTGAAATCAAAGAAGAAATCGGCGGTCGCAAGGAATATGTCGCTCGCAAGGCGGTGTATCTGAGCATCGACAGGGTGCTTGATAAAACCGCGCTGACTATCGCCCAAAACGCCGGTGCCGACACTATCATAGTCAATATGAAGCATGACAGCGGCAACCTCAACTGGGTATCCGAGCAGGAAATTGCTCTCAAACTCGGCTTGAGCAGCCGCAGGAGTGAGATAAGCGAAAGTCTGCGGGAATTTCTCGCGAACGACAGCTTCCACACAGTAGCGCGAGTTTCTGCTTTCAGAGACAGACTGGTGGGCACCGAGCGTGAGTATTCGGTGATGAATAACAGAAACAACTATTGGACAGACGAAAAAGGACTGTTTTGGACTGCGGTTGGGAATCCCGACATTCGCAATTACATAGTCGGCTGTGTGAATGAGCTTGTCGAACTGGGATTTGACGAGGTTATGATTGAAAATCTTGCCCCCGATGGCGGCAGACTTGACGTTATGCTCCCCGAGCAGCGGTTTGACGGCGACTCCGAGCAGGCGCTGATAGATTCGCTGAATGAAATAGTGGGCAAGACCGATGTTTACCTTTCGGTAAAGACCGGTAAAGCGGCGCTCACCGCCGCCGAGCCTCTCAATTCGCTCACCGCCGAAATGGTGAAAAACGGATTTGACTACTGCTGGGAGAATGTTGACGGCGTTTTGCAGACAGTTCCCACCGAGGAGTTTTGCAAGGCAGAATAAGCCTTAAATATCCAAGCTCGCATTTTGCGGCGGCTTTTGCCGCCGCTTTGCTTTTTCCAAAAAGAGAAGAAAACCCCGCTTTTCAAACGAAAAGCGGGGTTTTGTCATTTCCCTGTGCGGAAAACCGCTGTTTTGTCAAATATGGAGGGGGCGGTATTTATGCCGTCTGCGCCGTTTAGCGGAGAACGGTCAAAAACACTCTTCTGCCTGTTGAGAAAAACAGGCGCGGGGCGTTCCATTTCCTCATCGGTTTCCTCATCGGGGTCGGGGCGGGGCTTTTTCTTTCGCTCCTTTTCCATTCGCTCATCGAGCATACGGGTTCTGAATCCCAAAAAGACCGCCTCCCTTTAAAGCACAAGATGAGCATAAGGCTCAAAGTCGCTGCGGGTGAATACCTTGCCGGTTTTGACAAACTCATACTTTATCGCCTGAAGATAATGCTTCATGTGAACCTCGCCCTCTGCTTCGGGGTCAGCCGCGGCGAGAAATGCCGCATTGAGGATACAGTTCTTGATATTACCGCCGACGAACTCAAAGCGCTGTGCCAAAAAGTCGATGTCCACGTCCTCGGCGAGCGGGGTGGTTTTGGGGATTGTGGTACTCCAAAGCACCTTTCGGGTTTCAACATCGGGGAACTGAAATTCCACGATGAATTTCATTCGGCGGAAGAAAGCGGGGTCGATGTTGTGCTTGTAGTTTGTCGCCAAAACCGAAACACCGTCATAAGCCTCCACTTCCTGCAAAAGCAGAGCGGTTTTGTTGTTGTTGGAGGACTGGTTTGAGCCGCCGTCGTCCGAGCGCTTTGCAAAGAGGGTATCACATTCGTCAAAGAATAGGACAACGTTGCACTTTTTCGCCTCGCGGAAAATCATCGAGATGGATTTTTCCGTTTCGCCGACATATTTGTCAACCACCTTGGAGAGGTCAACACGGTAAAGCTCGAGGTTCATTTCGTGCGCGATAACCTGCGCGCACATTGATTTGCCGGTGCCGGGCGCGCCAAAGAGCAGAACAGAGAGTCCGCGTCCGTAGGGGTATTTCTTTATATAGTTCCAATCCTCGTATACCTGCTTGCGGAATATGAGCTGGTCGCAGGCGTTTTTCAGCGCCAAACGCTGGTCGGGGTTCATTACAATATCGTCCCAGCCGAAATTTGCGGCTACACGGGTAGCCTTTTGGGTCAGCTCATGGCTCATCTGGCTGTTGCAGGATTGGAACATACTCGCGCGGGAAATGACAATCTCCTTTGCCATTGCGGAGATGCTTCTTCCCTGATGAAGCGCGTTTTTGATTTTGCCGGGGGTAAAGAGGAATTTTGTCGCAAGCTCATGCAGGTCAACATCGGGGCCGAGCTTGTAGCCCTTGGAATAGTATTCCCAAACCTTGATGCGCTCATTGTTGTTAGGGGTGGGAAGCTCGAGCTGGGCGTAATCGTCGTTTGTCAGCTCTCTCATAGGCAGTTTCTCTTTCGAGAGGTTGAATACGGCGATTTTGTGCTTTTTCAGCTTGCCGAACGCCAAATCCATATAGCCGAAGAATTTTTCCTTTTCTTCCTCATGGTAGCCCAATTCGTTGAGACAGCAGGCAGAGTCGGTGAGGATACATTCGCGCGTGATAGACCAAAGCGCTCTGTCAACAAAGTTGAAATCGTATACAAACAGCTTTGAGCAGTTCATCACCACACAGCCCTGCCCGCGATTCTGGCAGAAATGCGATATGGTGAACTTGCGCCCCGAGCCTTCATCACCGAACAGGTTAAAAAGTCTGCCGCCGTCGTCATAGTTGATATTGATAGCGTCCAGCACCTGTTGGTTTGCTATAAACGGGTCTTGGGTCTTTTCCAGTCTGCTGAAAAAGCGGTCGTAGCTTTCGTCAACACGCAGCGGGTGAGGAGAAAAGAGAAAGTCTATTATGCGCTTGTCGGGAGAGAGCAGGGTGGAAAAGGGCATTGAGCTGTTTACCTGCATCATTAGAACAGGCTCCAGCTGTTCGAGCGCGAGCGACATTTCGCCGTAGGCGGCGGTGATGGAGTATTCCTTGCCGAAAAACACCCTCGCGGCTGACTCGATGCTCGGCGCGGAAAGACTTCCGTTTTGGTTTACCACCTGAAACACTGAGGCGTAGCTGGTTTGTGTGGAGGAGAGCAGAGCGCAGACAAAGGCAAATTCCGCAAAGGGAGAAAACCCGAGCTTTGTCATCAGGTCATAGAGCGGAATGGGGGTTTTCTCACGGTCGGTGAGGTCGGCGCGGTGCCGAACATATTCCAACAGGTCGGTGACATTGTCCTGCACATTCACTTTTACAGGCTGTTCGGGGGAGAGATTCTCCACCAGACTCGCAAAAAGCGACTCCAGGCTGTTGTCATCGGAGGAGGATTCTTTTTCGTCGGCGGTTTCTTCGTCTTTTACAAATATAGACGCAAAATCGTTCAACTGCTTGCCGCACAGGTCGTGAGCGATTTCAATATCGGGATAAAGCACGTTTTTAAAGCCGCCGTTGTTGTTGGCGAAAACCTGCATCAGCCCCTCTATGTAGCTGCTGAGTTGTCGGTTTACAGAGGCGAACAAAAAGTCGGTGTATTCCCGATAGCTCGAAAAGGGAGTTTCGCGGCTTTCATCGGAAAAATAAGCGGATATGTTCATATCAGACCTCCTGTTTTAATGAGAGAAGAGGAATATTTTAACAATATAGCGCATTTACAATACGATTTTAGTACGTTTCGTGAAATTTTCTGCACTCTATTGCACCTTATATGATATTATTGTATAATAAAAACAACTATAACACAACAGTAGTTTTTATTGGATAATCTGATTTTAAGAGGTGACCTTTAATGAAATCTTTTGACTCAAGTATCCTATTACCGCTATCGGGTGCGTTGCTTCTTGTAGTAGGAAAGCAGTTAAAGCTGGAGCCGTTTCTTTTGGCGGCGATGTTGGCTTTGCTGCTTTTTGCTATGTTTGTGACTGCTTTGATACGCTTTTCAAAGGTAAGAGCGCTTCAGCTTGAAAACGCCAAGCTCGTCAACGACATCGCCGAAAAAGAAACAGAGCTTAAACGCGAGCTTGCTGCGGTGAAAGAGAATCAAAAAAAGGAGCAGGCAAAGTTTTTCAGCGATATAGCGCACAGCCTGCGTATGCCGGTGTCGATAGTGCAGGGATATGCGGAGCTTTTGCAGAGCGGAACGCTCGATTTCACCACCGAGTCGGAATACATTGACAAGATTTTGCAGCATACATATCGTATGACCGATATTCTTTCCGGCAAGCTCGATGACCAAACCGAGGGAACCGCTCACAAGGTGAGGGTAAATCGTGTTGAGCTTATCGCGCTGGTTGAGCAGCAGCTTGACGATATGCGAACCGCCGCCGAGGAAAAGGGCGTTTCGCTGCAGGCGGTTTATTCCGATGATGAGATTTTTGTTGATGCGGATTTCAGACAGCTTCAACGCATATTCTCAAATCTGGTGGAAAACTCGCTCAAATATATGGCTCGCGAGGGAATGGTAACTGTTCTGCTCTCAAAGCAGGGCGGAGATGCTCATATAACCGTCAGAGACGACGGAATGGGACTCCCCGATGAAGAAGCCAAACGCATCTTTGACGAAGGCTATCGCGGCTCTAACAGCAAAAACGCAAAGGGAAGCGGCTACGGACTCTATATGATAAAGCAGTCTGTTGAGGCACAGCACGGAAGTATTTCCGCCAGCAGCCAGCTCGGTCGCGGAATGACGGTTTCCTTTACCCTCCCGCTTGCCGAGGAGACAGAGCCGATAAGCGCTTAAATCGGATTCAGATAAAAAGTCCGGTACTTTTTAAGTACCGGACTTCTTGTTTGTCCGGTTAGCGGCGCGGCGGACAAAAAATCTGTTATTCTGCCCGCCACAGCCGCGAAAAGAGCTTTAACGAGGAGTTTCAGTTATTGATATTCGATTCCAGAATATGCTTAAACCCGTTTACGGTGTTCTCATGGAGCTTTACCTGCACCATCGAATCGTTGGTTTCATCTGCGATATACCAATTTGCGTTATATGCTTCTACCTTCTTGTAGAACTCGGCTGCCAATTCGGGGTCAAAATCAAGATTATCAGCCAACATCTTGCTGAGAGCTTCTTTGATTCTTTCGGTGTTTATCTCATTGATGTTGTCCATTTCATGCTTTAGATTTTCCCACCGGGCAATATTCTCCAAATTGGCTTGGCGCTGCTGCTCGCTGCCGTCATACTCGTTGCTGCTTTTTACAATTTTGTGAGTAAGCGCTTCCAGCTTGGCGCTGATGTCATATTCACGGTTTTCCAGCTTGCGAATAGTCTTTTTGGCGGTTACGTCAAACAGCTTTTCGATATACTTGCGCTGCTGGGGAATAAACACCTTGCGAATATCTTCAAACACATTCCCAAAGGAATCTATCTGCTCCTGCAAATCGTCTTTAATATTCTCATCGAGCTTTTCATCTTTAACGATTTCGCTCATCGCCCGATAGGAATAAAGTATATCCTCGCAGATTTCTATCTGGGGAATATCGTCGGAACCGTCCATTGTGTCAATGGCTTTTCTCAGAGTCAGCTTAAAGTTGTTGAAATCCGACTTCTTCTGCTCGGTGTAGGCAGCTTGATCCGCCGCTGCCTGCTCCGGCTCGTTGGCGATGCCTTCTTCTCTCAGGCGCTGCTCGCGCTCGTCGGCAAATTCAAACCTGCCCTCATGGAGCATGGCGCGCAGCTTAATACATTCCATATTGCGGTCGGGGTCTGACGAAATGTTGTCTATGCGCTCACGCACCAGCCGGGTGTAAAAGGCGCGGTATTCGTCTCTGAGCCGGTCAAGACGGGCTTTAAGCAGAGTAGCCGCTGTGATGCGCTTTTCGCCCTCTTTGCCGTATTTGGTGTCGAGAGTTGCCTTGAACATTCTCACAAAGGCGTTGGGCGAATTTGCGTTCATCTGCTCCATCTGCTGAATAAGCGGCAGGTTGGCGTTTAAATCGAGGTCTATTTCGCCCTTGGCAAAGGAGCGGAACATCGTGTTGTAAATGGTATCGTTGGAGTGGGGCTTGTAGCTGTAAGACATGGTCTGCGCCTCATCATCGAGCAGATGATTAAAAGCCGCTTCCTTGTCGTAGGCGATAATATGCCCCTCTGCCTGCGCGAGAAAATTTTCTCCCTTGGTGTCAAAGTTGCATATCAGCCAGTCAACGGTATGCTCGCGCATAAGGTCGTTGGTGGTGTTGGCTGGCAGAGAATTGTCGGGATTTGCCTGCCATTTAAAGAGGTCAACGCCGCCTTGAATCGGGTCAATCTTCTTTTGCATCGAGCCGATAACCTCAGTGCCCTCTCTTACGCAAAAGGCGGGAATATAATAATCTTCGCGCAGCAAATGCTGTAGCTTAGATGCCTCGTAGGTGACAACGGCACCTTCCGGCTTAGCCATTCCAACGCAGTTGGTAGCTTCTTTAAAGAGCCACTCCTGGCGACCGGAGGGTTTGTTTTCCACAATATCGCTCATATCGTAGAAGGTATACATCGGCTTTGTTCCGCCCATGGTGGCACGACCGACATTTACCAGACGCAGTTCCTCCTCGATACCCAGCTCCTGACTTGCGGGAATGATGATGTAAGAATCAACCTTGGAAAGCGCAGTCGGCTTGCGGAAAAACTTTTTGAGGAAATCGAATCTGTCATGCCGCTTTATGGTAGCCGCGTCACGCTTTTTTTGAGCGCCCTCCGGCAAGGCGGCAACCTTTTGCTCACGATGAAGATGGTCAGCCTTGAGAAGCTCCTCTTCATACTTTTTCATCAGCTTTTCGCGCTCTACCGTTCCGAGAGGGCACTGGTCCGCTCTGGTGTGATACGCCTCTGCCAATTCGAGCTGTGCCTTGTAGCGAATATCGAGGATTTGAGCTTCAACGCTGTTTTTGGGGTCGATATTTGCCGCGTTGGGGTCATATTTCATGCGGGCTTTCATATATTCCACAGAGGCGAGGTCGGCTTTTTCCTTTTCCTTGATTGCTTCGAGCTTGCCTTTGAGGATAGCGTCCTCCATCTCCTGAAGATCATCGTTTTCCTTTTCGTTAATCTTTTCAAAAGCGAGCTGGTAGCGGAGCTGTCTGGTATTGCTCTCGAGAGAGTCGGAAAAATCCTGCGCTATCAGCGCTTTTTTATACTGATTTTCCATCGCTTCACGCTTTTTCCGCTCGGAACGGCTCTCGGTGCGGACTTCGCCCTCTTTGAGCGGCTGTGCGGAAACGGGATTTACCGTGAGGAAAGGAGGATTATCCGCGAAAAAGGCTTTTCTGCCGGATTCGATTTTTTCTGTCATTTCCCGACGTCTTAAACCGCTTCTTGACAGAGCTTGCACCGAATCCGTATAGGCTTTCATGTTTCGGCTTTTCTCTTGAAGCAACTGGTCAAAACTGGGGTTTGTTGCCATGTGCCATGCTCCTTCCAAAATAGATTCTGCAATTATAGGGCGGCTTAAATTAAGCCGCCCTAAGCGTTTTTAATCAAAGGGGACCGGAAATATCATCTGGGTTCCTGGGAACATAGGGGTGCTTCATCGCATAAATAACATCATTCATCATAACGTATTCGAGATTCTTCAAATCGCTTTGATAATGCTCAATCATTTTGGGGTCGGTAGCGGTTCTGAGAGCCTCATTGAGCATATCGCGATTTTTGAGGTATCTGTTTTCGCTGCGGAAGCTGAACATATTCTCCTTGTCGTCATTATGCACCTGCTCGGTGTTCTGGGTCAGCAGCATATAGAGATAATTGGTTTCCTGCAAAGCTTCGGGCGAGTTGTTGTCCTTGATTACCTCAATGCGCTCGTTAATCAAATCGGTGTAGAAGCGGCGAACGTCCTCTTTCAAATTCCGCTTGCGATTCAGCAGAGCTGCTTCGGCGGCTTTGCGCTGGGCGCTGTCGGAGCCGTATTTCACTTCGAGAGTTTCTTCAAACATCTTGAGGAAATCGGCATCATTTATAGCGGAGATTTTGTCGATAGCTTCTTCTGCGGCGAAAAAGTCGAGCTTGACATCACCGTTGATAAAGCCCTTGAACATGGTGTTGTAGATAGTGTCGTTGGAATGGGGCTTGTAGGTATAAGAAATCTTCTGCGCGTCTTTGTCAAGGAGGTGGTTAAAGGACGCTTCCTTGTCAAAGGAGATGATGTGACCGCCCTCCTGCATCAGGAAGTTTTCTCCCTTGGTATCAAAGTTGCAGAGAGTCCAGTCGAGAATGTGCTCCTTCATCAAGTCGGAAACAGTTTCTGCCGGCAGAGAATTGTCGGGGTTTGCCTGCCACTTAAAGAGGTTTACGTTGGTCTGAGCAGGGGTAATCTTCTTCTGTATAGAACCTATTACCTTTCCCTGTTCGTTTCTCACGCACTTTGCGGGAATAGAATAGTCGCCGCGGACTTTTTTCTGCAATCTTGATGCCGCTTCTGTTACTACAGCGCCCTCGGGCTTAGCCATGCCGATGCAGTTGGTAGCTTCCTTATAGAGCCAGATTTGCGGCTCGCCGTGATTGTTATCGACAAAGTTATACATCGGCTTTGTTCCGCCCATGGTGGCACGGCCTATGTTGACGAGCTTCAAGTCTTCTCCGATTCCTACTCTTATATCGCTCTTGATTTCAAGCTGGGTATCGGCTTTGGAATACTTATTCGACTTTCTGAAAATCTTTTTGAGAAAATCGAATTTGTCATGGCGCTTTATGGTATCGGCGTCACGATCCTTTTCCTTGCCCGCGGGCATGGCGGCAACCTTCTGCTCACGATGGAGATGGTCAGCCTTGAGAAGCTCCTCCTCATACTTTTCCATCATCTTAGCGCGCTCTTTGGTGCCGAGAGGATACTGGTCTGCTCTGGTGTGATATGCCTCGGCGCGCGCAAGCTGTGCCTTGTAGCGAATATCGAGCGTCTGAGCTTCAACGCTGTTTTTGGGGTCGATATTTGCCGCGTTGGGGTCATATTTCATGCGGGATTTCATATATTCCACAGAGGCGAGGTCGGCTTTTTCCTGTTCGTTGATGGCGGCGAGCTTGTTGGAGAGGATAGTGTTCTCCATCTTCTGGAGATTTTTGTTGTCCTCTTTGCTGATTTCTTCAAAAGCGCGGCGGAAACGGAGGTCTTGAGCTTCTCCCTCGGCAGCATCGGATTTATCCTGTGCCGAGAGCGCTTTTTTATACTGATTCTCCATAGCTTCACGCTTTTTCCGCTCAGAACGGCTCTCGGTGCGGACTTCTTCCTCTTCGAGCGGCTGCGCGGGAACGGGAGTCACCGTGAGAAAGGGGGGATTATCCGCAAAAAACGCCTTTTTTCCCGATTCTATTTGAAGTTTTTGTTCCTGATTTCCGGAAGCGGTTCTTGTTATAGCCGCTGTTGAATCTTCATAGGCTACCGCGTTTCGTTTTCTTTCCTGAAGAAGTTGGTCAACTGTGGGTTCTGTTGCCATATACTATGCTCCTCTCATAATAAGTTGGGTACATTAGGGCGGCTTGATTTGAGCCGCCCTAAGCGGTTTTTAATCAAAGGGGACCGGAGATAACATTGGGGTCGGTGTTGACAGGATGCTTCATGACCCACTCGGCTCTTCTGTACAGAGCATTTTCATTTGCGTTGAAATAGACATCTTCTCCGACGTGTATTATCTCGCGGCTTTCGTTGCGGAATGTAAATTCGAGAGGCTTGGTATCATCGAAATTAGACTCATTCTTTTTGCGGTGGACAAGCAGCGTATACATCGAAATCTTTTTCTGTTCTTTTGCCAGATCACTGAGGTTTTCGTCCTTGTCTATCGCCTTGATGCGCTCTTTCAACAAATCGGTGTAAAAACGGCGGCAATCCTCTCTCAGATTGTTTTTACGCTTTAACAGGGCTGCTTCGGCTTCTCGGCGTTTGCTGCCTTCGGTGCCGTATTTCACATCGAACGTCTCGCGGAACATATCCAAAAATTCCTGGTCGGATATAGCCTCTATCTTTTCGATAGCTTCTTCCGCAGCGTAGAAATCCAAATCCAACTTGCCCTCGATAAATCCCTTAAACATCGTGTTGTAGATAGTGTCATTGGAATGGGGCTTGTAGCTGTAAGACATGGTCTGCGCTTCTTTGTCTAAGAGGTGGTTGAACGATGCTTCCTTGTCGAAAGAGATTATGTGTCCGCCACCCTGCATCAAAAAGTTTTCTCCCTTGGTATCAAAGTTGCAGAGAGTCCAGTCGAGAATATGCTCTTTCATCAGGTCGGAAACGGTAGACTCCGGCAGAGAATCATCGGGGTTTGCCTGCCACTTAAAGAGGTTGACGTTGCTCTGAACAGGGATAATCTTCTGCTGTATAGAGCCTATTACCTTTCCCTGTTCGTCTCTTACGCACTTTGCGGGAATGGAATAAAAGCCGCGAACCTTTTCCTGCAACTGAGATGCCGCCTCTGTGACGACAGCGCCCTCGGGTTTCGCCATTCCGATGCAGTTGGTAGCTTCCTTATAGAGCCAGATTTGCGGTTCTACGTCAACGCCGCGGCTGTAATCGGCAAAGTTATACATCGCCTTGGTTCCGCCCATGGTGGCACGACCTATGTTGACAAGCTGCAAATCTTCCCGTATTCCGATGCGTTCATCTTTGCTGATTTCCATTTTGGCATCGGCTTTGGAATACTTATTCGGTTTTCTGAAAATTCTTTTGAGGAAATCGAACTTGTCATGGCGCTTTATGGTAGCTGCGTCACGATCCTTTTCCTTGCCCGCGGGCATGACGGCAACCTTATGCTCGCGCTTGAGGTGATCCGCCTTGAGAATCTCCTTCTCAACCTTTTCCATCATCTTTTCGCGCTCTTTAGACTCGGGCGGCAGCATTTTCGCCTTTTCGGTGTAGGCAGCTACACGCGCGTTCTGTGCGTCCAGCTTGATTTTGAGGGTTTTGGCGGAGAGACTGTTCTTGGGGTCGTTGTCATCGGGGGTGTTGTTCTGCTTTTTGAGTGCCTGCTCAAATTCCAACACCGCAAGGTTGGATTTTTCGATTTCGTCTATCGACTTTATCTTTTTCTCGACGATGGTATCCTCAAGGTCAAAGAAATTGATTTCCGCGGTTCCGTTTATGATTTCTTCCGCTTGACGATGTGCGTAGGTGCGCGCGACCTTTACAAAGGAATCAGACTCCTGAACCTTGGACTCGAGCTGGGCTTTGAGCGCCTTGGTATACTGTTTTTGCATTGCCTCGCGCTTTTTGCGGACGGAGCGGCTTTCTCCCTCAATCTCCTTGACCGGCTCTGCAGGAGTTGCGTTTTGGAATATGCGCTCTCTGTCTTCATCGAAAGATATGGTTCTTGCTTTATACTGTTCTTCGTGACTGTTGAGATTTTCCAGCTCGTTGGCATAACGCTGTTGAAAAGTTATTTCCTTTTCGGTGGCGGTAATGCTTTTTTGAACATCGCTTTTGTAAAGTTGAACCTTATCTAACGGCATATTAAAGCCCTCCGACAGTATTCATATCCCAGCTTGCGATATAGAAATGCTGTGTTACCTCACGGTTGGGATAGAGCGTTTCTACCAGTTTGCGGCTCTCGGGGTTGACAACGGCGATACGCAGATAAGGAACCTTGTCTGCTGCCGCCGACAATACATCGCGCAGACGGGCGATGAGAGTCATGAGCGAGCGTGCGTGATTGGGAACACCGTAAGCAAAGGAGAGAAGAACATCGTTATCCTGCTTTTGGCAGAATATCGCCGCTCCCACCTTGCCGTTGGTTACGGCGCAGAAGCAGAGAGGCTTGAGCATAAACTCCTTCTCTTCCTGAATACCCATGGCGAAATCTTCGTTTTCCTTTTTCAAATCAAGGAAGAAAGCGGTCTGCTGTTCTTCCGAAAGCTCGTAGAAGGAGGAGATAACAGTGTCACGGGGCAGCTCGGCGGGAATCTTTATCCCCGCAAGTTCGCCTGTGGGAATACGGCAGACGTAATCCTCGTCCTCATTGATAGTGAAATCTCCGCGCTTGGTCAAAAGCTGGCAGATAGGCTCATCGCGATCCTTTGCGGCAAAGGTAACCACAACGGCAATGGTGTCACGATAGGCATATTTGCAGAGGAAATCTATCATGCCGTTGGCTATGCCCTTTCCGCGGTGCTTGGGCGATACGGCTATATACTGAATGGTAGCAATGATGTCATCTGCGTTGAATACCAGTATTCCGCACGCCTCATTGTCGTTTACCGCGCCGATAGCATAAACATTGTCGGCATTGGAGATAATTTCACTTTCGGGTATCAGCGGGAGAAAGGGCTGCATTTCGCTCTTTTTAACTAAGCCATATTGAATTGACATACTGTTTCCGCCTTTCTTTGTTGAATTGATTAAAAATTTTTTCTCACTTTATTTTAAGCACCTTGTCGAAACCGACCGCTTTAAGCACCTGCATCACCATGGGAGAAACGTTTGTGACTGTCATCTCGGCGTGTTTGGAATTTGCGGTTTTCTGTCCGAGCAGCAGGGCACGGAGTCCGGCGCTGCTGATGTAGGGAACCTGCTCAAAGTCAATAACCAGTTCTTTGGCGCTTTTAAGAGCCTCAAGGATGTTTTTTTGCAGCTCGGGGCTGGTGTTTGTATCAACACGTCCCTCAACCTGCAAGGTGATTTTGCTGTCTTCGTTTACGGTTTTGATATTCATGGTAAAAAGTCTCCTTAATAGTTTTTGCGCGGTATTTCAGCCGAGATAGGTCAATCCGTTGAGAGCATGGCTGTTATCCAAAATGCCCTCGGTATTTTCGCCTATGCTGCTGTTTATATCGAGGTAGGTAAAGCCGTCAAGCGTATCGCAGTCCTTTAAAAAGACTATGTTCACTCTGCTCCTTACAGGCTTTAGCTGTTCTATCAGCATTTGCAGTTTGGATATAAGATTCTCATTGGATTTTGCGTTTATCAGTATGCTGAAATCGTAGGGAGTGGTTCCGTAGAGCGATTCTGCCCCCTTTAGCTGTGAAGCGGAGAGCAGATTGCGCTCGACTATGTAGGTTTGCTCAGTGACAAACAGTCCTACTGCCTTTTCGATAGCGCGGCGGGTGCCTTTCATCGTCAGCAGGGAATAGGCGTTTGCCAAGAGGAGCCGTAACTCCTGCTCTGTCAGCAGATTTTCTTCCAGCTCAATCCCAAGCCACGAGGCGAGAATGGGGAGAATATCGGCGGGAGCAGTGTCTATATCTATAAATCGCGGCAGATTGGCGATGGTGTCATCCATGTCATAGTGCATGGTGGAGAATATCGAGAGGAACCGCCGCAAAAAATCTCCGTTGTTGCGATAAACATCGGGAAAGGTGTTCAAAAACGTGTCACCCGGCGCCAAAAGGCGGATGTCGCGGATTTCACAGCTTCCCACTCCGTTTGCTTCAAACCAGAGCCATATATACCGTCCCGACTGACCGTAGAGCAGAATGTCATCATGTCCGCCGGAATATATCGCATCAGCGGCGGTGAATAAACCCTCCTTGGTTTTGAGGGGAATAGCTTCATCAAACAGAAAGGAATCTATATCCATGATTCCCTTTTGGCTGTTGAACACCCGCTCATTTGAAGCAAAAGCCTTAACGGTGACTACAATATCGCCGTTGACCACCGTTTTCATCGAGAGCCTGCCCCACGGAAAATCTGGGAGATTGCTGTCGATATGGGCGAGAATACAGCTTCTGTTGAGGGTGTCCTGCTGCGCCGAAAGCACACCGTTTTCGCAAACGGAAAACCCCTTGATGAAGCTGCGCCGCAAACGGTCGTTATTCAGGCGGTAGATTCGCTGTTGTGTTTCTGCCATTTGTCGGCACCTCCTTTAACGGTGTTTTGGCATTTCGGTGTGAAATTCCGATTTTATCTCTCCGCAATAGCAGAGAGCATCGGGGGCGAGCAATATATCGTTTCCCGAAAGGGTCGCCGCCGCCAAATCGGTCGGAATCAGCTTGAGGGCGTCTATCGCCGTTATTCCCGAAACGCGGGAAAGCGCACGGTAAACCTCATCGAATCGCACTGTTCCGCCGAAATCGGCATCTCCCTCAACACGGTCGAGAATATCACGCAGAACAGCTCTTATCTGTTCCTCAACCGCGGGATAATACCTCTTTGTTCTCAGCACGGCTGCTACGTTTATCGCCGTATAGCGCGGTTGCAGCAGTTGAACACGGGTGGTGAGCATACGGCGCTCATCGAGATACTCCGATATTTCACGCTCATAAATTTCGGAGAGAATCGGCAGCTTTTGACTGCCGCTCTGCGGTTTTACCACAACATAAACTGTGTTTTTCACCGGGTCTGCCCAAGCCTTTACCTTATGTATGCAAAGTCCGGGGGTGTTTTTGGCGAGATAGGCGTAGTCATCGGCGGTGACGGCGGTGTTGATGCTCCTTATATCGGCAGAAAAGCGGAGTCGGAGCTGTTCGGGGCTTTCCCACGAACTGCCGCCGAGTGTGGGGGAGGGGGATACAAAGCGGGTTACGCTTTCCATGCCGTCAAACCCTTCCTTATGCAGTAAAACGCTGTTTGGGCGGATACTGCCGCGCGCGCCGAGTGTGGAGGCGCAATCGCAGATATAAAGATGATATTCGGTGCCGATGCCGGGATTGGTGATTCTTATTGCGCCCTCATGCGAAAGAAGCTCATAGCTTATCTCTCCGTCGGCGTTTTTGCCGGGAGCGACAAACTTGTAGAACGAGCCGCCCTCACCATCGGGAATTTCGGCAATCAGGCTGAAATCATCGGGGAGAATGTCGTTGATGAAATCCACCTTGATTATCTGATTGTCATAGCCGTATACCACCCCGAGCGAACGGTGATGAATCATATCCTCGGTGCAGCATATAACCTTTACCGATTCCGCCTGCATCTGCGGCGCAAAGCCGAAACGCTTTTCATCAAAGATAATATCTATTCCGAGTTCGGTTTGTTCAACGGTGTAGAATCTGCCCTTTTCTCCTCTGCCGCTGTATTCGCGATAGGCACGGTAGAGCTGCTGTCCCGATTCCCGACAGAATACAAAGACAGCGCCGCTGCTCGCCAGCGAGCTTTCTACCGAGATTCGCTCGGCACCTTCAAAGCCGAAAGAGCGGCTGACCGTTTCACGCTGAGAAACGGGAAAAAGATTTCCCGCAACGCCGGATATTCTCGGGGGATAGTCGTAGCTTCCGCCATCAAGCAGGCAACGAATGGCATAGCCTGTCTCGGGCGAATCGGGGAAAATCGCAAGATGCTTGTCGGAAAGGGTCAGTGTCACCGCTCCGCTGACGAGAAATCCGTTGGTGTCATCGGTGAAATTGACATTCTGCCAGCCGCTCTCGGTGAATACCTGCCAGCGTGTTTTGCCGAACATCGCTTTACAGCTTTCGCCAAAGGGATTGCGCCGTGCGGCGGGGGAAACGTCTATCCAAAAGCGAAGCTCTCCGTTTTTGGGAATATCCCCGTTGATAACAAGGCAGAGAAAATCGCCTGTCTGCGGCTCCTGCCCGAAAACCTCGGCAGA
The DNA here is from genome assembly GCA_964573335.1 of uncultured Oscillospiraceae bacterium. GTDB lineage: Bacteria > Bacillota > Clostridia > Oscillospirales > Ruminococcaceae > Yanshouia. Next base: position 20,018 of record CAZNJJ010000002.1, read on the forward strand.
ACCTGTCTGCGGCTGCATGAGATATGTCAAATCGCGATAGGCACCCTCGCAAACGGAATACACATAGTCAACATACCAGTTGTGCAGGTCGATTACCTGCTCGGTTTCAAAATTGACATTTCCGGTTTTTAAGCTGTATTGCGCGCTCAGTCTGTCGATGCCCGCATCATGCGGCGGACAAACCAAAAGCCTTGCCGCGCGGTTGGGCGAGGGGTGATAGTTCAAGAGCTTTAACAAGCTCAGGCGAATATCGTCGGTTATCTCGTCTATGCGATTCTGCTGTAAGAAATTAAACGCCGTCAGATTTTCCAGCAGAGTTATTCCGGGATCGGAGGCATTAAAGTTAGTCCACTCCTTAGAGTAGATGGTGATTTGAGAGAGAGCCTCATCATATAGCTCCTGATAGCTTTTGTCGTTGAGATGTATGCTGTTGAGCATGATTTTACCTCCCAAGCGGAAATTTAGCGAAAGACAGCTCTTATCTGCTTCCCGGCAGTTCCATATATATGTGATGACTGCCGTTTGTCGGAATCACAAAGGGATTTTGCGGGAGTCTGTCGAGGGTAGTTTCATGACTGCCCTCATGGTCGGTATATCGGGCGGTGATGACATACCGCTTGATATGTCCCACTCCCTCTATCGCGTGGAGCATCATGCGTATCTGTGTTTCGTCGGGCAGCTCGCCGATGTTCCAGCCGTGCGAGCCGAGCGGGTCAAGAAAATCCTCTACCGAATCGAGTATTGCGTTTTGAATATCAAATGAGCGCTGCGCGTCCTGCGCCACTGCCCAAATATCGAGAGCGATTTCAACAAAGAGCGGCTCGCTGAGAATAAGACTGTCGCTGTCCGCTGTCATTTCGGAGCGGGAAAGCAGATGTGAGAGCAGTCTGTCCTTTATCGAGCGGAAGGAGTAATTTCCGTTTTTGCAGTCCCGCATGAGAACAGCCATTGTCAGCACCGAGGGAACAGATTTTCCCTCGGGGGTAAGCCCCGCCACACAGCGAACCTGTTCCACCGCATCGGAAAACGCCAGCACCTCACGCTCGTAGTCCGAAATACTCACCAGTCTGCCTCGGCCGCTTATCATATTGGCTCCGCGCCTGTGTGCCGACTCTGGCTTTTCAATACTGCTGCCGGCATAGGTGGCAATGGGATTGGTTATGCTGTTGAGGTAGATGATGTTGTCAAAGGAGGAGGAAACCGCTCCCGCGGGGAGATTGGCGTCCTCTCCGCGGCAGCAGCGGCATTTCACGGTGAAAGCCGCCGAGTTTTGCGCGGTGGGAATACGGACATGAACACCGTCTCCGAAGATGATGAGATTGTTCATGCGGTCGATGATATAGTGTCTGTCGCCTGCGTGGGAAAGGTCAAAGCTTTCCACCTCGCTCCAGCGGATATAGAAATTCTGTATTCCGCCGAGAAAATCATATTCAACTCGAATATCCTGCGGTTCTTCTGCCATGAGCCGCTTCATTTCGGCGGGGGTGAGGGTGTCCTTTTCGTTTACAAACACATCGGCAGAGAGGATATTTTCCGCCAAAAGCTCAAAGGACATATTAGGAGAGGCGGTGTCGATATAAAAGGACTGCTCATCGCGATACTCGATATTGCGGATTTCAACCGCGTTTGGCAGTATCGAGCGAATAACGGCGTGATAGCATTTGGGGTCGTCGCTCACTCTGCGTTCGTCAACCAGTCGCAGCCATCTGCGGCGTATTCCCTCAACCTCTGTCTCGGCAAAATCGGAGGGCGGCATGAATACCACCGTTCCCGAATTGGACATATTGTGGGTATTGTCTATCACCCTAAGCGGCTTAAAGCCGGAGGCGGAGGAATATTCAAACGCTATCGGAAAGCTCTCAAAGTGGATATTCTGCTCAATATCAAACAGTATGCTGGCGGGAGCGCCGTCTATCGGAGAATCAAATCCCAGATAGAGCGAATTTCCGATGCAGTCTATCGGCTCAAAAACGGTGAAACTCTCTCCCTTAAACAGCTTTTGGGTAATATCGGTTTTTTTGGTTCCGTTTACGGCGAAAAGCTGCTGCGGAGCGCTCCAGCAGTCCTCGTAGGTGTAGGAGAGGCGCAGTCCCGAAATGGTGGGCATGGTGTGCTTGCAGGGACGCAGATAGCAGTTGTCAGCCCTGACTATACGCAGTCTGACACAGCACAGGTCGTATCCGCCGACAGAAGCAGGCTGCCAGTCATTTGGGCAGATAAAGGAAATGTTGACATTTCCGTTGTGACTGCCGTCAAAAAGCGACGACCAATCCTCATCGCAGACCAATCTGCGCCAGCCTATTCCGTTAAAGTATTCCAGTGTGACAAGCTGGGGAGAGGTAAAAGCCATCTGAATAAAGCTCTCGCGCGGCTTGCGCTTGATGATTTTCAGTTCTTCTTCCTGCTGTTGGGCGGTGAGCGTCACCAGCTTTTCGTGCAAATCGAGGTGGAATTTCATCGAGATGCGGGAGCCTTTTTGGTGGAAAAGGCTTTCGCAGCCGATATAACATTCCGAAAATAGCGATGCCTCATCGCCAAACGGCATAAAGGAATCGGTATTCACGTCCAATCCGTCGGCACAGACAAAATCGGCTTTTGTATCCTCGCAGCTTGAGGAAAAGGCAATTTTGTCCATATCTATCCGCTTGAAAATCGGCTTTTTGGCGCGCAGACAGATGATATGCCCCAAATCGGTTTCAACGCTTTCCTTTTCGCGGGTGAGGCAGATACAGCCGTCTGAGCGCAGTTCAACCTTAAAGGGGGCGAGGCTGCTGCCGTCAAAATAGCACCACTCAAAGCTGTCGGAATCTGTAAAGCGCTCAATATCGGCGGGGTCTGCTGTGTTGAGCTTTATCATTATTTCGGAGTCGGGCAGCGCATCTAAAACGTTGTGGTGATACATCAGCATGGCGTGCTGCTGTATTCCGTCGTCGTTAAAGTCAAAGAGCGATATGGGAGAAAACTCGGTTTGCTCCTCAGTTTCACCGGTGTCTGCCGCTTCTTCCTGCATATTCCGTTTTATCAGTTCAACCGGCTCGGGACCTCTCAGCAGCGGGATTATCTTGCCGAAGCTGCTCGAAACGGTGAATATATCGGTCAAACGTGAGCCGGTGACATAGACATCGCTCACCGTCTCGAATATGATGGGCGACTCGGCACCTTCATTTTCCGATTCGGCTATGAGCTTGGTGCCGTGCGGCAGAGAGATGCCGGTGGTTGCGGAGCGAACAGGCTCTGCAACCACAACTCCCGAGGCGGGGTATGCGGGCTTTAGCGAAAGTCCGAGCAGATTTACAAACTCGGTGTGGTATTTTTCCACGATTTGATTAACGCGGCGAATATTTCCGCTGTATTGATTTGCGTATATCATCGCTATAGTGGAGCCTATATCGGGGTCGGTTGGGTCAAAGCTCCACTCGGGAGTGTAGGATGCGGCAAGCTCCTTGATTTTGCCGCGCAAATCCTCTATCGAACGGCTGTCTATCAGAGATTCAGTTTTCCTGTTCATAGGGTTCCTCCTCCCTGTCGGCTGTCAGATAAAAGGGAAATACCAGATTGTCGCGGGTGTTGCTCTCGGTGACCATGTATTCTATATTGACTATGAGACAGCCCGATTTGTCATCCGGCTCTATCTCGACATTCACATCGGATATTCTCGGCTCCTGACTGAGCAAGAGACTGCGTATTCTGCCGGACATTATCGAAAGCATTGTCACCGAGGTGTCCATAAATGTATAGCTGAAGAGGTCTCCGCCGAAATCCGGCTTCATCCAACGCTCGCCGCGGTTGGTCATCAGAATGAGATATACCGATTCTTTAACGCACTGTTCTGCCGAAGACAGCACAAAGCGACCTGTTCCGGCATCTATCTGAGGGGGAAATTTCATTCCTGTTCCCAGAAAGCTCTTGTCGTCCATTACGGTTCCTCCTTAAAGCAGTGGGCAGAACAGGCGCTCTGCCCCGAGAATTTCACTGAAAGCCACGACTCAGCCGATTTTTATCGGCATACCGGATATTGAAGCGGGTCCGCCGCTTTCCGCCTTGAAGCCGGAGGAAGCGTTTATCGAAACCTGACCGCCCTCCAGCTTCATCGTTCCCGAGCTGGAAACGGCATACTGGTCGGAAACGGCTATCTTGAGCTGGCTTGCGTCTATTTTAACGGCTCCCGATTCGCCGTTGAGTGTCAATGTTATGGTGTCGCCCACCTTTATCGTCAAACTGCTCTCGAGCTGAACGGTCATCTTTCCTGAGTTTTCCTCGGTACTCATCTCGATAAAGTTTTTCTTATCCTTGTCGCTGATAACGATTTTTTTATTCTCGTTGTCGAGCATGACTGTGTGGGTCTTGCCCGCTGTCTGAACGGTTATTCTGTCCTTTTCGGGGGCGCCGTCGCCGTTTTGGTCGATTCCGTCCTCAAAGGTGATATGACTGCCGTTTTTGGTGACTATCCTCTTGATGCGGTTGTTTTTGTCCACAGAACCGGTTAAAAATGAGTTTGTGTCGATAGGGATAGAGCCTATAACCTAGGGCCGCTCGATGTTTCCGCCCTCAAATGCGAGCAGAACCTCGTCACCTATCTCGGGCATGAAGTAGTGTCCCCACTTTTTGCCGCTCGAGGGCATCGCCAAACGCGCCCATTTCAGCTCGCTTTTGCCCTCATCTCGGGTGGGAATGTTGACACAGAGCCGACCTTGCATATTCTCATCGTAATTTTTTACGACTATTCCCACCATAACGCCGTAAATTCTTGTGTCACCGGTTTCGGTTTTGGTCACCTGGCGGGCGGAAATATCGTTGATAACATCATATAAGCTCATAAAATTCTCCTGACAGAAGACATTTACATGGTGGTTTGTATCTTGTTTGCCTTGCCTGTTATCTTGGTGCGAAAGCCTGTTACGTCGTTGATGTCATGCACTACATGGGTGAGATAAAACAGGTTGTCGGCAGGGGAACCGAGCCCCTCAATCTTCATAAACCGCCCGGGAACCAGCTCCGGCAAGCCTATACAGGTTCCCTCAAGACTGCCCAGTCGATAAGACATTTCCTCAGTGAGTGAGGCGGCGCGGGAATCGGCATCGCTTTGGGTGCGTATTGTCGGGTCTATGAAAACCTTTGAGCCGCCGCCCAAAAGACTTTTCGCGTTGGAAGCGGTGGAAATGCGTCCTCCCGCCTGCGGGTATTTCTGCTTGGATTTGATTATCTTGCCCTGACCGGCATCCATGGCGCGTGCTTCCACCTCGGCAACCAGTCCTGTCAGACTGTATTCCACCCTGAAATCGGTTATTCCGGCGGCGGTGCTGAGGGTGATGAGGGTGGAGCGGTTGCTTTTCGCCTTGCGAAAATAAACCTTTCCGCGGTCTATGAAAAATTCGTAGTTGAATTTTTTTGCCGCCTTTACGATAAATTCGTAGTCGCTCTCGCTGACAAGCTCAATGGTATAATCGGTTTCCTTGTTGTTACCGCCCTGCTTTTTATCGGGTGTGTCATCAACCGAAACCTCGGCAAATCCGCCGGCACTTTTGAGCTTTTCGTAGGCGGTGCGCTGTAAAATCTCTCTTACCGCGCTGCCGTAATCCCCGGCGGTGCATTGATAGGCGTAGCTGCCGCCCATCATGATGCCCTTTAAATCCATTGCGGTCACTTCAATATAGGGCAGGTTGCCGTTTTCGTAGCAAAAGCTGACAGCCGCCACAAATCCGACAAATACTGTTTCCAGCTTTTCCTGATAACCCAGCTTGATAGTGACGTTCTTTCCGATAACCACTTGATTTTTTATCTCGTCAAATCGAAAAGCACCCTCCTGATGGTCGAATACGTTGTATATATTAAAGGTGGCTACCGATGCCTCAAATCCGGCAGAAAGCTCGATGTGAACATCGTTTATTATCATATCTCCGGATTTGTTTTCAAACTGCTTGCCGCCGAGTTCTATCAGCGCTTGAGGAATAACCATGTCGTAATATTTTGATTTCAGCTGGCTGAAGGTGAGATTTTGCAGGTCTGAAACAGGCATGGCTTTGCCCCCTTTCGTTTTGTCAGAAGCTGAAGGAGAGGAGATTTTGCAGATCGTCGAGCGTTGTGTGCTTTACAGCGGCAGAGCCGTTTTTAATAACCTTGTCGAGGGCGTTGTTCCAGTAGGCAATATCGTCCTGCGACTCGACATTCTGCGATATTCTCAGCGTAACCCGACTTCTTACGGGATTTCCTCTTGTGGAAAACATTGTATACTGGGCGCTTGCCTCTGTCAGCTCTCCGGCAAAGGTCATATCCGCCCATTTGAATATCATAAAACGTGAATTCTTGCTCATTATAGCGCCGAGTAAACCGTTTGTCTGCTCCTGCACTGACCACACGCGGTGGTCTTTCCTTGCGGCGAGGGTGGCGACGTTGCTTATCGTCTGTCCCGACAGACCGAGGGTGAATTTTTCCCACATAAAGCTGTCGGCGAGGTTTACCGCGTCAAAAAACAATTCCACATTTAAGGTGACAGACGGCGGGCGTATCAACTGGTTTGGAATACCGGGTTCGAGGTTCTGCTGAAGTCCCAGTGTGGGAACACCCTCCGAGTTCGCCTGAATAACGAGGGTGTTGGGGTTATACTGAACCTCCAGAAAATGCATGGTGTCGTTCACGTTTTGAAGACCGGGACCGCCTTTTCCCATGAGATAAGCGGCTGCTTTTACAGCACTTTCGGTGCTTGTGGAAAGGCTGTGTGCGGCAATATCCGCTATTTCGGAGTTTTTCAGCTTTCTGGCGGTTGATCCCGTAAAGAGGATAATGAGAGCCTTGCGCGCGTTGCCCAGCACACTGCCGAGCGCCGAGTCGCCTATGCTTCCCGCGCCGCTGCCCGTAGTGCTCAACAGCATTTATCCTCTCTCCTTTCATACAATAAATTGTTCAGAATGTAAAGTTTATCAAGCTGCCGCCCTTTTGGTCGGGCTTGACGAGTGATGTATCGCCCTTGTTCTTGATGAAGGCGGATTCGTATGCGTTGCGCCAACTGTTGTTTGTATCAAAGCAATCGTATTTTTGACGGATACGGAGCGTTACCTCCGCTCTTACAGGTCTGCCCGAGGCGGAAAACATGGTGTATTTTGCCACTACATGACGGACATTACCGGTGAAGTTGAAGCCGCCGTAGAAAAATGTCACCTGATTGGTGTGCTTGTCTCGCAGAGCGGCTATCAAGCCCTCTACCTGCGGCTGAACGCTGTAAACCTTGTGGGTAGCCATAGATGCCACCGTTTTTATATTCTGTGCCGAAACAGGGGCGGTGAGGGTGTTGGCGTATTTTTCCCACATAAAGCTGTCGGCGGGGAAAACCGCATCGAAAAAGAGCGTTACCGTCAGCTCAAAGCTGGCACCGGTCGGAGTGTCTACAACAACTCCGGCGGAATTTCTGTTCTGTCCCGGGGTTGTGTCGGATCTGCTGTCGGGAGAACAGGAGGCATATATCTGCATTTCCGATGGGTTAAACTGAACATCAAAGGTTTTTGTAGCATTGAGATTTTGTCCTGCGCGTTTGTCATGGATAACGATATAGGCATGACTGTTTTTGCCTATGGCATCATTTAGCAGGCTTTGTCCCATGGATTTTAAGCTGTTAAGCATGGCTGACTCCAAACCCCCTTTCTGCGGCGGCTGTCAGAATCTTCCGCGGCGGATACGCTCTGTTTGCAGCTTGCGCTCCATCTGGCGGTAGACCTGATCGGTCAATACATTCATCTGACGAGCCATCTGCCTGTTGACGATTTCGGTAATATCCTCGGCTGTGTGAGTGACTATATTGCTGTTCTGCTCATGAACCTCGGTTTGCGAAACGTTTTGGCGGATAACATCTTCGTGAACATTTTGCCGCTGAATATTTTGTGTGCGTTGCTGTTCGAGCATTTCCACAAGTTCCTCAACAAAATTGTTGTTTTCACGGCGGAAAACGATAGGCATTTCGCTCCATTTTCCCGCTTTTCTCTGTGTGGGAATCTGCTCGGCAGAGCGCTCGGAAAGCTGTTCTAACGTTTTGGCGGTCTGTTCTGCCGCCTGTTGCAGCACATTCTGCGAAATCTCGGGCTTTATATGCTCGATGATAGCCGGCTGCTGCTGTTTCGCGGCGGCTTCGGCATTCAGGGTGGCAAGGTCGTTTGCCCTTATCATTCCGCTTTGAAGCGCCTTTGCGGGGTCACGCTCGTATTGCATAACCGTTTCTATAATCTGACGGGTGGTGCTGTCTGTGTGGGAGAGTATCCGCTCGATTTCGTTTGTCGGCTGCGGCGCTTTTGCGGATTTTGCCGCCAATTCCTCCAAAACCACCTCGGGCGACTCGAGCGCCCGCAGGGCATCACGCATGATTCGCCTGGAATCGGGCGGGGTGAGCCTTGGTGTGGGTTCTTTTCGCTGTTGAACCAGCTTCATCATTTCCAGCCGCTCACGGTTTTGGCGGTCTATCTCTTTCAGCTCGCGGGAGATAAGCTCACTGCTTTCTCTTAAAACAGTTTGCTGTTGAGGTGCAACAGCGGGTTCTTCAAACTGCTGTTCAACCGTTTTAAGCTCCCGCTCAGTGGTTTTCAGCGTTTCGGTGCGGTCGTGAACATCGGAGTTGATACGCTCTGTTTCACGGCGCAGAGTTTGGTGCATTGCGTTTATTATTGTTTGCTGTTGGCGCTCAAGCTGCGGCTCAAAAACGGTTTTGAGCTGCTGCTGTTCCTCTCTGAGCTGTATTTCGCTTTCCAGCTTGAAAAGGCTGTGCAGCTTGTCGGTCAGCTCATGGCTGCGCTCGATAACGAGACGGGGTCTTTCGTTGGGAGAAACAGTAGGCAAAACGGTTTCGTCCTGTCGGGGAGCATCTGTTTTTATATGCTCAAGCCTCAAAAGCTCGGTGTTGGTTTTCTCGAGCTGACGCAGGGTGTCTATCTCCTGCGTTGTCATATTGCGCCGCCAGTCGTTGTAGTTTTCGATATTGTAATGGTTAAATGCGGTGTCGCTGTGCCAGCTTTCAAATCGTTTGAGAGAATTTTCCGCGGTTTGATGCAGATTGTTGGCGATATTCAGCCAGCTTCCGCTAAGCTGCTTTTCGCGTTCTATCGTCTGGGCGATAACACGCTCAACGGTTGAAAAGAGCGCCGCCTGCGCCGCCTGCGCGATAACCTCCTCCTCGGTGGTTGGGGGAACAAGAGCATCTCCGCGCTCATAGCGGTTGATATGATGCTCCATTGTGGGGGCGGTGGTGCTGAAATAGTTTTTTCTCGCATCGGTGAGATTCAAGTCACGGCTGATTCTCAGCTGCTCGGCAAGGCGAAGCTCATTTCGGGAAATGTTGGTGTCGTATTTGCTGTATCCGTTGTGAATATTGTTTACCTCTTGATAGAGGTCGCCCGTTTCGAGTCGTTCGTAAATATCCTGATGCAGATAGCAGCGCGGAACAGGCGTTACAGGCTTTTCGGAATGTTTTTCGGCGCTTGCAACGGTGATGTTCTGCTGCGGCTGAACCGTTTTCAGCTTTTGAATAGTGCGGTTTATCTCGTTTTTGTATAGCTTTGTCAGCTCAAGCTGATCTGCCTGTTCTGCTTTAACACGGCGAATTTCCCGCATGAACTGCTTTACGTCGGTGATTCCCAGCTTGTTGAGCATGGTGGTGATATAAACGTTGTCCTGATATGTGAAGTCAGGCTCGGTGGAAAGCAGTATGCGGTTTACGAGATTGTTCACCGCTTCTATTGTAACACGGCGGGCATCGGTGTAGGAATTTGTTATATTAAATTGAGATGCGCCGAAAAGGTCCTCGGGGAACTGCGGCGGCTGTGTCAGCAGAAAAAGCAGATCCTTTGGCGCAATTCGGGAGGCGATTATCTCGTAGTTGCCGCTCAATCTCCGATAAAAGGAATCGGCGGCTATGCTCGGCTTTAAGCCCGCTTTGAGCTGAATCGGTTTTTTGAGTGTGAGCATCTAAAGATTGCCTCCTTTCCTGCTGATATGTCAAGTGATGGGCGTTATATTGATGTAGGGTTTTTCTTCGGTTTCAAAGTCGTTGGGGTCAACGTCCGGAACAGAGATAAACTTTTCATCGTCTGTTTTGTCGCCATCGGGAATATCCGTGTCCTGAACAGGCTTTATATCGCTCGGGTCAATAGGCTCGACAATCACTATGTCATCATCGGGCTTATTGACGGGTTGCTCGGCATCGGAATCGCTGTCTGCGGGTTCTTCCTCCTCGG
>CAZNJJ010000002.1:30328-52949 GCA_964573335.1 uncultured Oscillospiraceae bacterium
GCGGGTTCTTCCTCCTCGGTGGATTCGTCGCCCTCGGTGGATTCTTCCTCATCGGTGGGTTCGCCGTCCTCGGTGGATTCTTCTCCCTCGGTGGATTCTTCTCCCTCGGTGGATTCGTCCTCATCGGTGGACTCGTCTTCCTCGACGGGTTCTTCTTCCTCGGTGTCCTCATCTGACTCGCCGTCGGTTAAATCCTTATGGTCATCGGGGTTGGGAGGAACAGGCAGAGGTTCGATTTTTTCGGTGTCGTCGATTGTCGTGTTGGTATTTTCTTCGGAAATGGTACTCTTATTCGGGTCAAACTGTCTGGTTGTGCCCACATCGGATACGTTTGCGCTCCACGGAATATCCACAACCAGCATTTCGCGATAGCCCAAGGTGATAACTTCGGTGAGTATGCCGGAGTTTTCGGCGTTAAGCTCACCGTATTCCTTTTTCATCACGCAGCAGCCGGTGAAAACGTAGGTGCGCGCCGTCACAAATGGAATAAACTGGTTGGGGTTTCTTCCCACAAACAACAGCACCGGCAAAGCCAGCTCCGCTCCGAGGGGAAGCGGGTCAATATAGTCAACGCCCACATAGCGTTCTATTTCAAGGGTAAATGGGCGGCTTATCGGCTTTCTCAGCATATGAACGTAGTCGTTCAAACCGCCTTCCTGATAGTATTCGTATTCCATCTCGCGCGAAAAAGCGTGTATTTTTCTGCATGGCAGGTCGAAAATAGCTTCAACACGCAGCATAAAGTTGAAATTAACAAGCGGGTTTTTGCCTTGGTTCCAAACCAGAAGATTATCTTCCGCGATAGTGCCTTCTGTTCCGCTTGCAGTCACCATGTCAGCCATTGTTTCACCTCACGTTCACAGCCGATTTAAAATTTGCGTCCCATTTCGAGAATACTCTTTTCCTTTTTGTTGTCAGAGGGATTCAAGCTGCTGTTGATGCCGGAAATTTCCTCGCACCAGCGGCGGCGCTCGTTATGCTCCATCTGCATAACAGTTTCCTCTCCCCAGTGAAAATAGTAGGAGATAAAGCTCATCTCCTTATACAATTCCTTTTGGGGATACAGCGTTATCCCTCTCGAGTAAAATTTAGCGGCACCTCAAAGCGCTTTCCGCAATCGGGGCAAACGGCTGTCATAACAGGCGGCTCAACATCGTTTATCCGCTGATACATATCCTGCAAAAAAGCAAGGTCGGCGGTGAAAAAGCGCTCAACGATGTTGGGAACTATCGTGGGAACACCCTCTATCTCGGTTATCACCTTTGAAAGCACAACAATGGTGAGATAGGAGGGATTTGAGAGAACACGCGGGTCGCGTGTGGCGGAAATTTCGTCTGCGGCGGTTGCAAGGCGCATTTTTCCGCGCTTGTGAACCGTTCCCGTAGAATCTACAAAGCCTTTCGGCAGTTCAAAATCATATATTGTTGTCATTTTAAAAATCCTCCTGATTCAAGCATTTTTTAAACAGGGCATGGGCGTGTTTTTAACGCGGCTTGTGGGGTCAGATTTAAAAATACGCCCACACCCTGTCGGAAAACCGACAGGGTGGAGCAGATAAAAATCAATCGGGAATAGTAAGTTCTTCGTATGCGATTTCTACCGATTCGATAGCGATTTCGCTCGAGCTGGCATTGAGGTCGGGGCCGGTGTATTTGCATACCCAGGCGTTCTTCAACACCCATACTGTCTTTCCGACAGAGCCTACTACCAGAGCCTCGGGAGCGTCTTTGTTGGCAACGTCGATAAGCTCAATGCTTACAGTCTGACGCTTGAGCGCGGGGCGCTGAGAGGAAACGCAGTCCTGAATCCACTTTTTGAAATCCTGATCGGAGGTGTAGCCCATCTTGAGGGTAACGTTGCCATGCTTTACCAGACCGGGAATCTTAACGGGAGAGAGAGAACCGGAGTTTCCCTGACGGAATTCGATGACATCAACGCTGGCATCAACGCCGGTTACCTCGCTGAAAGCGGCGATACCGGATACGTTTTCTGCGGTGACCAAAAAGTTCATTTTGGTCAGGGGATAATATAACGAAGAAGCAGAGCCGCTGCCGCCCTGATCATTGGTAGGGGTAGTGTTATCAGCCATGGTATTTTATCTCCTTTTCGTTTTTTGTTTTATAAATGCTTTTCGGGTGGTTATTCTTCCGCTCCGCCCGCTTCTGCGGTGAACTGAGTAACCTTAAAGATTACAAACTCGGCAGGACGGCTGGGAGCAATTCCGATTTGGCAGATGAGTCTGCCGTTGAGAATATCGTCACGGCTCATGGTGTTGGGGCCGATGTCTACAAAGAACGCCTCGGCGGGAGTTTCACCGGACAGCATACCCGCGCGGAACATATTCTCAAGGAAGGAGGAAACAGTCATCTGAACTCTTGCCCAGAGCGAGGAGTTGTTCGGCTCGAAAACTACCCAGTTGGTGGAATTCTTGATAGACTGCTCAACATAGATAAAGAGTCTGCGAACATTGACATACTTGAAGTTGGAGTTGGAGGAAGCGGTGCGCGCGCCCCAAACTCTGATTCCCTGACCGGGCAGAGCGCGGATAAGGTTTACGCCTACGGGGTTGAGAATATCCTGCTCGCCGGAGTTGTAGTTGGTGGAAAGACCGGTGCAGACAACAGTCTCATTTGCGGGAGCCTTGTGAACGCCGCGGGTGATGTCGGTGCGGGAGTAAACGCCTGCGACAGAACCGGAGGGCGGAACAAATCCGGGCTTCTTGGTTATGGGATCATACACCTGAACCCAGGGATGATACATTGCGGCGTAGGTGCTGTCAATCATCGAGCGGTATTCGATAATATCGTTGGTCTTTACAAGGTCCTTGGGAATATCAATGATAGCGAAGCGGTTCTGCTCGCGCTCACAGTGAGCAACCAGCGAAACGATAACCTCGGGGATAGTCACGCCGGGAACGGCGATGATGCTTGCGATGCTGTTCTCAAGGAATGCCTGGATACCGGTGCGCTTGCCGGGGCCGTTGTCGATGCCGATGAACACGCCTGCGTTGACAGCGTCCATGGTGCCGTCACTGCCGCCTGCGAAAGCGATGGAGCCGGAGAGCTTTCCTTCGCCGAGGATAGCGGAAACGGGGTTTACTACGTCGTCGGTCATCTCCACATCTTCAACAACAACGATGTTGCTGGCGGAAAGAACCTCTGCGAGATTGCGGGGAGAGGTGGGAACAAGGTTTACGCCGCTGTAACGCTCAATGTCGCCCTCATAGCGAACGATAACGTCCATCTCTACCGAATAAACAAGAGCCTTGGGAATCAGCGCGGTGTCAACAACATCGCCCTCAAACTCGTTGGTGAAGGTTACGGTGTTTTCAAACACGCTCTCGATGCGGTTAAGCTCGCCCGCGAATTCAACGATGTCGCCATCGGTAAATCCGACAGTGGACTTTGCAACGTAAATGCGCTCGCCCTCTTTGCGAATGAGCTGCATCTTGCGCTTGTTTACAGTGGTGAAAGAAACGAGTATGCGGTTGCCCCACTTGCCCTCGTTTGCGGCACGCAGGCTGACAGCGCCTGCCTTGGCGGAAGCGAGCTTGGCATTTTCGGGGATAACACGGGAGATATAGCAGCGGGTGCCGCCGTTTACAAAGAACTGCTCAACGCAAGCGGGGAGGTAGCGGTATTCGCCATGAGAATACTCGCTGAGATAGCCGCCGAACTGACGCTGAAAATCGGCAAAGCTGGTGACAAGGGAGGGTGCGCCGATGGTGGGGCCTTTGACAGTCATTCCAACGAATGCCGCCGTGCTGGTGCCTACGCCCTCAATACTGCGGGGAGAAGAGTCATATTCTTCTACATAAACGCCGGGAGAAAGATATTCAGCCATAATTTTCCGGTTTCAGGAGTTCTACCTGAAACCCCTCCTTTCAAAATGTTATGTTTTTGGTTTGCGGATTATATGATTTTATTTTTGCTCAAAGGGTTGTTCCGGTCTGACCGGAAAAAAGGATTCGGATTGTTCCGCCGTAGGCACAGGCTAAGGTGCCGTCGGTGGAGAGGGCGGGTATTCCGCCCAGCAAGGGGCCGCTGCACCCGAGCCATGTTCCCAGCGGAGAGGGAACACAGGGCATCGGGGTCAAGACTCCCAACGCCGCCGCCGTGGCTGATGCCACCTGCGGATTTGCAAGTGAGGTACACATTCCGCAGCTCGCGACATTCATCATCGGGGCGACATCTGCTATGGTAGCCGCTGTCTGTCCTCCGATTCTGACGGTGGTTTGAGCGTTGGCGGTGAGAGAGCCTGTTCCGGGGGGAAGTGCCATGGAGCATTGTATTGTCGCGCCTGTCACAACGGGCTGTGACATTTCACTCATCACCTCCCAAGGCATCATCGGGTGGGGGTTTTGCGGTAGGGTCTACCGTTTCAAAGGAGACAGCCTCACCGCATACCTTGCGGACTATCCATTTAGGGTGGGAGCTGTCATCGGGTAGACGGAGCATATAGCTGCCGTCTGATGCCGCTTCACCCAAAACAAGCGGACTGATGGGGAAATAGTTTTTGATTTCGGTTTGGAGAGGGCGGTCGAGCTTGAACACCGTGTCCGATACCCTCTTGACTATCTGAAAAACCTCGTAGCTTTGTGTGTCGGGGTTTACCAGTGCATACCATATACGGTCGAGATTGAGTCTGTGCGGGTTGAACACCGTCAACAGCTTTTTCCTCGAATCCCACTCTCTCGCCAGGCAGGAGTTTTCTCCCGCGCGAACAGCGTCTACCTCGGTGATGTTGTCGGCGACGCCGTCTAAGCTGTGGCAGGCGAAAGGGGAGGAGAAGCCGTATTTCGGCAGCAGATGAACCGTTATTATCGGAAACTGCTTATTCAGCTCGGAGGTTTTCACCTTTATCGTTTTCGGCTCACAGCCATAAGCCTCTATATCAAGCTCGTAGCTCTCACCGAAATCCCCTTCCGAAAGTAACAGTATCACACCGTTTTGCTTTAGCAGCGGTTTTATCGGCTTTTTGTCTTTATAGACGATAGTTCCGGTGCTGCCTATCGGCTGACCCGTTGCCGTATTCAACAGCTGGATAGCCAGCGCAAGACGATGACAAAAGGTATGGGGCATATTTTATCCACCATCCTTTCGCTCGCCGACAAGCCCGACAGAAAAGCTCGCATCGGTGACTCTGGGAGTATCTACCACTATCTCGCTCGAGAGGAATACGGGTGCCGCCTTGTAAAAGAGGCTGACCTGATACGGCTTGTTTATCGCCGACCAAACGCGAACCTTATCCTCGAGAGAGAGTTTTGCGGGGGTGAAGGCGATAGGCGGCTCATTGCTTTCCAGCCATGTTTGCAGAACTCGGGGATTGACCGAATTTCGGTCGTTTACCACCTGTGCGGCTCTGCCGAGTATCTTTTGAACATCGGCGGCTTTCAGTCCCATCTGAGAGGAACCGTTGATAAAGAGCATATAGTAGAGACTGTATGGACGCGGCGGGCGCTGCAATCTCATTCTGCCGGCGTTTATCATCGGCGGAACCGATACCTCGCCTTCCTCGCGTATATCGTAAAGATATATGCCGAGTATGTAGTCGGCGTCCTGCTCGGCGGGGGAGCAGACCGAGATATTGTTGGGAGAGGGGATAGGCTCGGGACACATTCTTTCGCGCAGCAGCTTTACCATATACTGCGAAACATCGGAAATTATGGGATAATCAGCCAAAACGCATCACTCCTCTCTTTATTTATGCCAGCAGCAGAGCGAGAAGCTCATCTGCCAGCCGCTGATACTTTTCGATAACCGTGACACCGTATTCGTTTACCGAGATATAGAGCGCTTCAACGCCGAACTGCTCAAAGGTGTATTCCTCGGGAATATGTATCACCGTTTGGAAAACAGCGGGGCGAATCATTCTGTCGCTGTTCTTCTCGTCAGCGCTTCTGATAACGCTGTCCGAATGGGTGGTAAAGCTGTAATACTTTCCGCCCTTCGCCAGTGTGCTTATATCCTGTCCGGAATAGTAAACATATCGCATACCGGTGAGCTTTTCCAAAGCTGTTATGGGCAGATATTCGGTGCCGCCGTCGTTATATCTCAGGAATATCAGCGGATTGCCGAGTTCCGCCTGCCTGCGGGAGACAGAACCGAGCAGGCTCCTTGCTCCCTGCGAGGAGGTGGTGTCGTAGTAGTTTTGCAGCGCTATGCAGAATACCACGCCTGCGCCGTCCGGGTCGTTTGCAAGCTCGCTGTTGTTTTTGAGCCATTCATCAAAGAGATTGGAAATATCATCGGCGTTCTTTTCGGTTCTCAGCGCGGCGGTATAGCCATCGAGATTGTTGAGGATAGCATTTTCGATAGCCTCAATCGCCGAGTCCAAAACGTCTGTTGATTTCAGCTCTTTTTGGAGGGTGAGAGCTTCGTGAAGCTCCTTCAAATCGGGGAATATCAGCTTTTGGTCCATCTCGAGCATATCAATCAGAGTATCAACGTTGGAATTGAGTGTAGCTATCAAGTCTGCGCTGTAATCGCTGCCGTTGATGATTTTGAGACAAGCCTCTTTCAAGCTGTATGCCGATGCACCGAGCGTTCCCTCGCTCATCGAGGAGGAAAGTGCGGCAAGCTCCGCTTTGCTGTTGGCAAGCTCGGCTTCCAGCGCGGCGATTTCTTCCGGATTGGGGGTGCCGCTTGATTTTGCGCTGTCGAGCTGATTTTGCAGGTCGTTGATGGTGTTGTTGAGGCGATTTACATCTTCGGAATTTTCACCGTTGATGCTGTTTATCTTATTGTCGATGTCCTCTATCTCCTGCTCGAGCTGCTTTGCCGTTTCGAGATCCTTTTTATCCAAAGCGCCGAGCATTTCGGTTTGAAGCTCCTTCTTCTGCTTGATGAGGGCATCAAGCTCGTTTCCGCCTGCAGAAAGCTCCATATCGCGGTTCATCTTGGTGAGAAATTCGATATGGCTGTCGATACCTGCGGTCATTCTCGCCTTAAAAGCGTCTGCGGGAACGGTGGAATACCACCCGTTTGAAAGGGTGATTCGGTTTTGAAGATAGCTCATGCCGTCCTCATTTCCGCAGCGCTCGCATCTTGCGGTGATAAAGTATTCCAGCTCGCTGCGAACCGAATTTGCTTTTCCCATCGCCTCGGTTATTATCCGATTGAGGAGGGTGTCATGGTCGCCGCGACCGAGAGCCTGATTGTATTCGTCGTTGGCTCCCGAACGAATCAGCTTTGCGAATTCCTCGGTGGCTCTCGGAATGAGGATTTCATCGAGCATTGCGATTTCTTCGGTGCGGTCTATGATGCTGCCGGAGCGGATACGCTCCAAAATCACAAGCTGGTTAAAAACCGCGTCGGTGGGGGAATTTGCTGCTTCCTGCGCCAGCTCGTAGTAGAGCCGGCTGACAACGGTGCTGCCCGGGGCGAGAATTTTGCCCTCGTTTTCCGCAAGCGATGCCTGAACATTGGAGATGCTGTCGTTTGCGGCAGACTGCATCATGGTGTTGATGCTCTTGTCACGGTTGAGTTCGCCGGTCAGCTCGTTGAGCTTGTCGTTGACCTGATTCAAAACCGCTATTCTGCGCTCCGCGTCGAGAGCGTCCATGATTTTCTGTGCCTCGGAGAGAATTTCGCCGTCCTTGTTGGCGCTGTAATCCTGCAAAGCCTTCATCTTGCTGTCGCAGGCGGCTGTCTCTCCGTTTTCCACATTGGTAGAAAAAACCACCGCACAGCGCTCAATGTTGAGAACAAGTTCGTCCTTGTTGGGGGAGGTGTTTTCGCTCTCGCCGTCCTCGCTTTCTTCCATCTGGTCGAAGTTGCCGAGAGTTTGATCCATCAAATCATACTGATTTTTCAGCGGAGCAAGCTCCTCCATATTTTCAAGGTCGTATGGGTCGTGAATATCATAAATATTCACCGGCTGATTGGTACGCAGGTCGTAGGTCACGCCGTCCGATTTGGTGTGGTGGGTGAAGTAGAGCGCCCTTATCGTGTCGGGGGTGACAGCCTCACCGTCGGTGGTTATGTCCGCGAGGGAGGTGGCGGAGGTGATGTCAAACCATGTTCCGTCTGCCAGCTCGGACTTGTAGTAAACATTTTCCTGACCGGACTCATGCGCGCTGTCAAGAGCGATGTCATAGATGCTGTCGGTGAGGGCGGAGAGGTGAATGAGGTGAGTTCCCACCGCGAGTGTGGAGGATTCAATATCATCGGGCGAGATGTTTACCGCGCGGCTCTCGTCCCAAATTCCCTGAACCGCTACCGCGGCAAGGGTGGCGGCGGTCAGTGTCACGGCGATGCCGACTGCCAAGAGCTTTTTAAGTTTTCCTTTCATGCGGCACCTCCTTATCTGAGAATGTATATTGTTCCTTCCGTTGTGTCGAACATGGCGGTTTTCAGATGCTCACCGTTTCGGTCGTAAAGCTCGAGCTTTACATCGCCGAGACTGGTTATCAGCAGGTCGAGATAGCTGAAAGACTGCGATACCGGAGTCTTTTCGGTGGTGAAAACATTCTTTTCGCCAAAGCTGAGAGAATAGCTCTTTGCCTGCTGAGTGGGCTTGAGCGATATTTTCAAAGTGGATTTTTTGATGCTGCCTATCTGAGCGGTTTCCGCCTTGTAGCTGCCGATGACCTCTTTTATCGGTTCGGGAGCTTTTTGGCTCTCCAGCGGGAGTATGTCGCGCGAGATAGAAGCGTCTATCACAGATTCGGTGACGAAATCATCGCCGTTGTAAAAGCGCAGAATCAGCTTGGAAGAGCCGTTGTAATCGAGTGTGAGGTGGCGCACCTCACTGCCGATGGGGGTTCGTTTTCCAATCTGAAATCCCTCGCTCCAAACCTCAAAGTCGCTTATTTCCGGTTCAAAATCCTCGGGGAGCGAAACGCCTATCGAGAAAACCAAATCGGCAACGCTGGTGGTGATGTAGTAGTAGGGGTCGTATATCGGGTCAATATCCACAAGGCTGTCGCCGCCCTTGGAGGCGTTGAGATTGAGGCTTTCGCCGTTCATGTATTTTGTGACGGCACCGCAGGTGAGCCTGTCGAAGGAAAAGAGCAGCTCACTGTAGGTGGAAAGGGTGTCGAGACATTCCATCTGAATATCCTCGTAGCTCTGAGCGGCATCGGAAACCTCGTCGAAGGTGGATTTTCCTATGGCGTTGAGCTGAGAGGTTTTATCCGAGCGGGAACGCATATTTTCAACATCTGCCGCCAAATCGAGGTAGGAATTCCATGTGTTGCAGAGCGTTTCAAAGCTGTCGGCAACGGTGGTTCTGATGGTTTTTTCCGTTTTGTCACGCTCGGTTTTAGCGGTGGCGTATTCGGTGCAGGCGGTGCAGATGGCATACATTTCATCTTCGATATAGCGGGAGCCGTCGATTTCGCCTTTCAAAAATTCCTTGCTGAAGGAGAAAAACAGTATCTTGAATTTGCGGTTCCAAAATGCGTCTATCTGCTTTAAAAATTCCTTGTATTTCATCTGAAACGCAGCGGAATCTATCTCCTGTCCCTTTTTCGCCATGTCGATATAGGGCTGAATGGTATTCATTTTAGAGCCGTATTGCCCTTTCATCAGCGATTCATACGCCTCGAGATTCATCAGGGCGGTGGAAGCCGAGGCTTTAGCCTCGTAAAAGGTCTGGTCGTTATCGAGGGTGTATTCGATTATATCGGCGAGCATATCGCGCGGCACCTCGAGAGATTTGAGCGCGCTGCGGAATATGTAATTTCCGGTGACATCGAGCTTTATCATGTCGGAGAGCTTTTCTTTGCCGGTCTGGAGCTTTTTCCGCAGATTGGCGACCTCGGTGGTGAGATTTTCAACCGTTTTGGTCATGGTGTCAACGTCTGCCTGCGTTGCCCTGCCGGAGATTAGATTAGCCTCGTTTCTGGCGAGCGTTTTCTTGGCGGAATCGAGAAGCTCGGTCTTGAAAGCTTCTTTTTCCTGCGTGACATAGATGCTCAGATAGAGCTTGGAAACCTCTTCGGTGACCTCATAGCGCAGGTCGTTATAAGCGTGCTGAAGATTTTTGATTTCGGTTTGGAGGGTGAGCGGCTTAACATCAAGGTCGTATTGCTCTATCATGTTGAGCTGCTGAGGGAACTTGAAGTTTAAAAGCGGAGTCCAGCGAAAGGTCTTTTTGTTTTTGGCTTTTGCTTTCGCTCCGTCTACCGCCTCTTTGTATTTCATCTTTTTAAGGAGAATTTCGTTATACTTTTTGGTAATATCGGTGCTGGCGGCGATAGCCATTCGCTGAGCCTGTTCGAGGGTGAGGGTTTTTGGCAGGGAGGCTTGCGCCGTGACAACAAGCTGCTGAGAAAGCATCAAAACACAGATAACAACGCAGACGGCTCTGCGAATAACGCTTTGTGCTTTCATTTTCCTGCCTCCTTTGCCGCAAAATAGAGCTATGCCGTCTCTATGCCGTACATAACAAATTCGTCAACGCCCGAGCCTGCACAATAGAATGTGTAAATCAAATCATTATAGCGGTAGCTGTAAATATACATTTCAAAGTCGTCATCGTAGCTGTTTACCGTGTGAACCTCGTCAAAGTCATCGGTCAGCTTCATTTCCACTTTGCCCAAAGCAGCCGAAGCGCCGCTGCCGAGCGAGTTTACCGCAACCGCTTCCGAAAGGTCTATTCGGGCGGTTCCGAGATAGTCGGGCTTGCCGAAACGGTCTGTGAGCCGCTGTATGCTTGTGAATTTGCCATCTGCGGTTTTAAAGCTGTCGGAAAGAACGATGATTCGTTCAACCGTCCATTTGTCATCGAGTGAGGCGCTGCCGTCCTTTGCCGAATAGACGGCGTTTATATCCTTCATCAAAACAGAATGTTCGCCCTGACCGCTGTATATATCCGGTCTGCCGGTATACATCTGCGATATATCCTCGGTGCTTTTGCCGATAAACTCCTCAAAAACGATGCCGTCCTTGACAAAATTTCCGGTGAACACGTTGGCACCGCTCCTGTTGTAGAGCGTTCCTTTGCCGTTTTTCATTCCCATGGAATATTCGCCCTGATAGCTCATAACGCCGTTGGGATAGTATCCGGTTCCGCTGCCCTCATAGAGGTTGTTGAGGTAACTGCCGCTGTGTTTTACCGTTCCGTCGGGATAATAGCTGGTTCCATCGCCGTTGAACATATTGTTGTCAAAGCTACCGTTGTAAACGCGCTTGCCGTTTTTGTCGAAAAGCGTTCCGTTTCCGGTGCAGACTGCCTTTTCCACATTGCCGGTGTAAGCCAATCTTCCGGCTTTGTCGAGAATGGAACATTCTCCGCTGTAAAACTTGAGGGGAAGTGCGTTATACTTGTAGCTCTTTACGGCGGAACTGTCGGTTTTGAGGAGGGAGGCGGGCATCATCGAATATATGTAGTTGCCGCACACCAAGCCCAAAACCACAACCAGCGCGAATGCCAGCCGCTTGCTCACCATCCAGTTGAAGATGATGTAATAATCCTTGCGGTTGCGTGGCTTTACATTGAACAGATTTGAAAAAGCCAAGCGCAGCTTGGTTAATACTCTTGACTTTAAATACGCCGGTGAAGTATACAGCCTGATGCGCGCTACTGCCATCGAAAATTTGGCGCGTAAAGAGGCTAACATTGCAGAAAAGAAGTTATTCATTGTGCTTTCAGGCGGCTCCTTCCCGAGTTATTTCAGCGTATTCCGAACAACTGATAGTCAATGCTGTCCGGCTCGCTGTTGAATGCCTGCTCACAGGCGAAGAGATACCATCTTGCCACTCCGTCGTTGGGACAGCTTTTAAGCAGAGTGGAGAACTGATTGCGTGCAAGGTAAAAATCGTTGTGGTAGAAAAGCCTTATCGCATCTTGGAATTGGCTGTCATACCGTATGCGCTTGGCGCGCTCAATATCACTGTAAGCGTCAAGCAGCTCATACAGCTTGTAGGAATATTTTCCGTCTGCGGAATTTACAAAGCCGATATAACGACTGCGTCCCTGCAAGCCGGAGGTGGTTTTCATATAAGAATCGGTCGCCGCCATGACAACGCCGAGAGAGAAAAGTCTGTCGGAAAAGCTGCTCAAAAATTCTATTTCGCCCGAGGAGAAGAAGGGGAAAACCCTGTCCTCAACTCCTGCGATGCCGTACATAAACTCGGTGTAGTGCAGCATCTGGAAATAGTTTGGAGTCACCTTGCCGTTTGTGCGGGAAATTCTGCCCTGAAGCTCAAGTCCCGCATCAAGCGCGTTGTGCGGATTTTTGGGGTAATAAACAGGGATTGAGGCAAGCTCAAATCCGTTTGAAAGCATCTGACCGTTGTGCGCGCCAACCTGTTCATAGAGCATCGAGAAGCAGTCACTGACGAAATCCACAAAGGCATCATCGTCTAAAACCGAGCGAGCCGAGTCGCGATTGTTTACCGAGTAGAGACTGATGCAGCCTTTTATCGAGTTGGAATCGCCGAAGCTCACTTCCATAACCGAGGCTCTGTCGAGCAGTTGGTGGAGCGCTGTCGGGATAAAGCGCTTGTAGGAGCGGATTATGCTGTTGACCTCATAGTCACGAATCGAAAGACCGGCGCACATCTCCTGCATGGCGTCATGCAGCTGACCCAGCTCATCGTTTCTGTCGGCTACGCCGGAAGCGGTGAGGTCACCGTCCGAAACGGCTCGCATCTGGCGGGTAAGCTCTGCCATCGGGCGGAGAGCAAGCCGCAGCAGAATATGCGCGAGCGCCACCGTGACAAAGAACATCATCAGCAGCAGAAGTGTCAGCGGTTTTACTATCGCGGCAAAGGCGTTGTAGCCGATGTCGGCGGGGATTTTGCTCAAAAGCACCGCAACGGTGATTCCGTTTGATTTTATCGGGGCGGCGGATACAGACCAGAGTCTGCCGTTATCCATCACCGAAAATCCGGTGGAATTGCCCTTGGCTGCGGTTTGAACCGCAGCGGATTCCCGCTTGTTAAGCGAGGAGAGCGAACTGCCGAAGGGGTATTTCCCCGATATGACAGCCGAAGTGCCGTTCTTTTTGAGGGCAAAAACGGTGTCGCTGTTACGGTCGAGGGAGTTTTTCATCAGCTTTTGCTCTCTCGAACCGGAAAAATCATCGTTTAAAACGAGATTTGCGTTTTCATCTGAGAGCGCCTCTGCACGGAATTTCGTCTGATAAACCGCTTGGCTGAGCGACTGGTCAACATACTGTCTTATTCCCGCGGAACAAAGGCTGACATAAACGAGCATAAACGCTATGAAAAGACAGCCGCCTACCGCTAAAGTCATTCTGGCAACGACGGTGCGCGCCTTGAGACCTGTTATTATCACAAACGATGCGGCGGTGACTGCCGCAACCGAGACAAAAGCGATGATAAGCGAAATGAATTTGCATTGTATTCGAGCGGAAAGGCTCAACGATATGTTTTCGGGAAGATAGGAGGCGGGATATGCCGAAACGGGGGTTTCGGTTCCCGAGCCGCAAAGAGAGGCGGCGGAATCTTCAAACAGAACAACAAGTCCCCGTTCCGAAACGGCGGCGTTTACGGCGCCCTCGGAGCTTTGCGCTTCAACAGCCCACTCTCCGCCTTTTTCGGGTACAGTTAATAAAACCGCATGACCTGCGCTGTCTATTCCGGCAACTGCCACATCGCCGTAGTAGGCACCGAGTCCGGTGACTTTGATTTCAGCAACACTCCTGCCACCGCCGATAACGGTGACTTCCTTGCCGGACAGCCGACACAGCTCCCAATCGTAGGGGGAAAGAGCCTTGTTCCGCCAATGCTGACGGACAAAATAGGCGGTATCTCCTTTTGCGGAAATGGCGGCTATTTCGCTGAAGCTCTCGCCCTTTCTTCGATTTTCCTGATAAACCGAGGTGATTTTTCCTTTGGAATCGGCTGTGTAGATACGGGAGTGCTGTATTCTGTTTTCCGCTAAAAAGCTCTCGCCGCTTTCGCTGCGCAGACAGGCGGCGGCAATGGTTTCCTTGGCGGGCAAGCCTGCCGCTGTTAAAAACAGGATTGCCCATGAGCACAGCAGCAGGACTGCCGCGCTTAAAAACAGCTTTTTCATAATGAGAACCTCTCAAAACGGGGGGTGATTATCTTTTAACTAGATTTTCGGTTCCTATCTCTTTAAATGAGTTGCCGAACAGCCTCAATAGCGGAACATCTCCGAAAAGAAGCTGGGATATAAGCAGAATTGCCGCCGCTGTCATCAAAATTCCGCAAACGAAAAGCAGCAGGCGGAAGATGAAATCTTTGTTGCGGCTCCAAAACGCTTTCAGCCTTGCGCTGAGACTCGGCTTTTTGGCTTCGGTGGCTGTCAGCCTGACATCGTGATACAGCTCCGAAAAACCGGAATAGCCTTTTTTAAGCCGTTTTTTGCGGATAAGTTCATATCCGGTGGAGGGCTTTCTGCCTTTGGAATGGGGCGCCAATATGGCCAGCAGAATACCGGCACAGCGGGAAACGCAGGCGCTCTCGTTTTTATTCTCGTCAAGCTCAGCAAGATCAAGCTCGGGGGTGAAATACACCGAATCGTCTTGATTGAGGTGTATGTTCTTCTGCTTTAGAATGAGATATAAAAACGGGAAAGGAAATGAGGTGGAAAGACACTCCATAACCAAACTTATCGCTATTTTTTCGCGGCGGTAAACAGAATCGGTCTGCCCTGCCGCGAAAGAGGTGAGCTTGCGCTGCGCCCGATAGGGAAAGAGAAAACACATTTCCTCGTTGTGGGCAAATCTGAGGAGGTAGGGAGGCTCATTAGCCGTGCGCGGGTCGTTTGAAAAGATTCTGAGAATCTTTTTGACAGATTCGCTGTCATGCACCGAGATAAGGGTGTATACGGTTTGGGCGGCGGAATTTATATCCTTGCAGACCAAAACATCGTTTACGCTTCCGCGAAAAATTTCTCCGACAACCTCAAGCCGCATTTCACCGGTCTCGTATATCATGCCGTTCTCCTCCTTTCAGCGCTTTATATTATCCTCAGGAATCCTCACGGGTCTTTTTCTTTACAACCGCATAAGCGTAGGTGCTTATCAGCGGCATATCGGCGCAGGAAATGCGAATCTCATAAACGCCTTCCTTGCCGGGAGCGGTGTAGATACCGTCGGTGGTTATCTCGCCGGAATCGCTCTCGGTAAGCTCATAGGTGAGGGTGCAAGGCTCCATATTCTTAAAGCGAACATTGAAGAAGAAACTCTCACGGGTTCCGAGAACGACGGTGGGCTTTTCGGCGGTGATGCTCTTGCCGGCTATCTTTTGCAGCTTAAAGCCCTCATCGCCGGTGGGGATACGAATTGCTATCCAGCGGAATATCATTACCACCTGGTCGGCATCCTGATTGAGCTTTACCGCCACGGTGAAGCTGCCGCGGTCGTTATTCACTCTGACTGCCGTTTGAGAATCGGTTATCGGGGCGTCATCATCGATAAAGAGCGATGCATCGCCGAATATCGTCTTTCTGCTCTGACCGCCGATTCGGCTATCCTCCGAGAGATATTCCAATCCGATTTGAACCGAGATATTGCCCAGTCCCAATCCGTGTATCACTTCATCGGAATAGATTATATCGCCGCGCTTGCATTTGGCTATCGGTATCTCACATATTCCGGTGGCGTATTGCAGGTCGCTCAACTGCTCCTTGACAGCCGATTCGGCGGCTTTTTCACCGACAACGGTTTGAGTTGATGTGTTAGGCTCGGAAAAATAGCTGCCGAGCTGCTTTCTCATGGCGGAAGCGGCGTTTGTGGTTATATAGCGCTTTATGCCGTCCTCCGTTATGGAATCTATTATGTAGGCGTTTTTGGTGCGCTGCAATTTTATCTCCGCCAGCGGAACATATTCCATAAAGCCGGAAATGTCGCGGCTCTCGAGACTTACACGACCTATCGAGCGGGCGATTATCGTTTCGGCATCAATGTCTTCAACCGATACACGCATTGTTACGCTGTCGTCAAGCGATTTTTGCTGTTCGCCTATCCTTATCATCGAATCGGCGGCGGGCATAAACGCGGAATCGGCGGCAGGCAGTTTTTGTGCGGTGAGCCAATAGCTGCGGGTGAAAGGAGAGCCGATTGCCGCAGTCAAATTGTCCAATTCTATTTTCAGCGAGTGTTCGCCGTTTTCATCGGTGAAAGCGGGTGCCTGTATCAGAGCGGAAATGCTCACAGGCTGAGCGGTTTCATTTTTAAATTCCACCGAGAAATCAAGCCTTACCCTCTTGCCGCAGGGGGCAAAGGCGGGAGCGGAAAGGGTTATGGTGTAATCGTCGTCTTCAAAGAGAACAACGGTGTTTAAAAACTCACATTCGGTTTCTATCGAGAGGGGACTGCCCTCTGCGTTTTGCAGGAAAAGCTCCCAGCCCTCGCGGATGCGGTTACATTCGTAGCGGTCCTCGCCGTCCTGTCCGTGCAGGGAATAGACGGGGTGTACCTGCTCCTCGTTATAGCGCAGACAGAGCAAAGCACGACCGCTGTTCAATTCTTCAAAGCCTTTTATGGCGGAGAGCTTTCTGACGATAGAGCTTTCAACGGCAATCTCTCTGCCGAGACCGTCCAGCGCAACGCCGGAATCAAGCATTATCGACTGGTCATCAAGGCTGTAAACGCCGAGACCGCAGATGATACCGTCGCCATACATCATTCCGTTCATAAATCGGCGCTTTTGTATACCGTATGCCTGCTCCGCCTGGAAATCAGGTGTGGTTAAAAGCTTTCCCATGTAATAACGGTTTCTCTCAAAGGGAAGTAATTGATTATTTTCCACAGCGCGCACCTCGTTTTTCAAAGAATTTATATGTCTGCCTTATTTCCGCCCGTTTCGTCAGTAAGACTATTTTTCAATCCAAGTATAGCATAAAGTTTGTATTTTTTTCTAAAGATTCATTTAAGTTTTGAAAACGGTAATTTTTCTGTTAAAAAAGCACAAAAGCCTCCGCTGAATTTCTACAACAGCGGAGGCTTTGAGTGTCATTTAAACGTCTGAAAAAATGTATCCCGCACCGCGAACGGTGGTTATCATTCCGATTCGGTCGGGGTCGAGCTTTTTGCGGAGATTTGAAACATGAACCATTATTGTGCGAACATCGCCGAGACTGTCATTTCCCCACACGTTCTGATAAAGCTCCTGATAAAGGAGCAGAGCGCCCGCATGCTCGATAAAATAGCAAAGCAGGGTGTATTCGATGGTGGAAAGGCTTATCTCCTCACCATCGCGGATAATGCAGTGATGAATGGTGTCAAGATCAAAGCTCTTAAAGCGCTTTATCGGCTGTTTCAGCTCTCTGTTGGCTTTTCCGCGGCGAATAACGGCATCAACGCGGGCGAGCAGCTCGGGATAGTTTATCGGCTTGACCATATAATCATCGCCGCCGCTTTTCAGAGCGTTGATGATGCTGTCGCCGTCGCTCAAACAGCTTGTGAATATTATCGGGCAGTGACAGCGCGGACGAATTATGGCACAAAGGTCACTGCCGTTCATATCGGGCAAAGTTTCGTCAAGCAGAATAAACTCATAGTCATTCTGCTCCAAAAACTTAAGCGCCTGCTCGCAGGTGTATGCCTGATCTACGATACAGCCCATTCTTTTGAGGCTGACAGCTGAGATTATCGACAGGTCGGCATCGTCTTCAACGAGAAGCACTCGTTTCATATTAGACCCTCCTTTTATGCTCAAAGCGGTTTACCGAGTTGAAGAAAAATGTGTGTCTGAGGGAATTGAGCATACTTTTCTACAATATCACTTTAAATGATAGCACGATAAAAAAGAATTGTCGAGCAAAAACGACTCGCTTTTTCTAAATTTTTGCTAAAAATTGAAAAAAGTATTCCATAGAAACTATTTGCGGCTGTATAATATAAACATATATGACTTATCGTAGACAGATATTCTCTGCAAGGAGCTTTTAAATGACAGACAGTAAAACCGATACAAAATTGCGGGAAAGTGACCGTTTTATTTCAGATACATTCCAAAAGGCGCTGCCGCCCGCCATCGCGTCGATCGGCGGGGTAATGGCTTCCACACTGGCAAACAGCCTCATTGCGGGCAATCTGCTGGGAGAAAGCTCGCTTGCCGTTTTGAGCATAGTCAATCCGATATATTTTGTCTTTGCCACTATCGGCTCACTGGCAGGAGCGGGGGCGGCATCGGTAGCCGCATGGTGCATCGGGCAGGATGACGATGAGGGCTGTCGGGCGGCTGTCACTCTGGCGGCTCTGCTTTCGCTGGCGTTGAGCTTTCTGCTGGCGGTCTGCGGTTTGATATTTCTGAATCCGCTGACAGCCGCGCTCGGGGCAGACAGTGAGCTTTTCGGCGAGGTCGCCGATTATGCCGCGGTTTATCTTTTCAGCGGAATAGGCATAGCCGGAATATACCCGCCATATTTTCTGCTGAAGCTCGATGGGCGTCACCGCGCTTCTATGGCGCTTTTTGTGGGACTTGCGATAGGCTGTGTCGGCTCGGAACTGTTTTGCGTTTCGGTTTTGAATATGGGTCTTACGGGAGTGGCATGGGGCTGCACCGTGGCGAATATCGCCACCGCTCTGACAGGCTGGGCGATTTTGCTGGGGCGAAAAAGCTCGTTTCGGCTCACCTCTCCCGCGCATATAAAAAGAAACGGCGTTAAAATGCTGATGGCGGGCAGTCCTGCCGCGCTAAATAACCTTTGCAGCGTTTTGCGAACCGTTTCGCTCAATCTGGCGATAGCGTCACTGGCGGGAAAGATAGGGCTTTCCGCTTTTGGAATAATCTCGATGGCGAGCAACCTCTCGTTGATATTCATTAACGGATTGACTCAGACAACAGGACCGTTTGTCGGGGTGTTTACCGGAGAGCATGATAATGTCAGTCTGATACAGCTGGAAAAGCAGGCATTTAAGTGGGGAATGGTGCTGATAATCCCCGCCTCTGCCGCGCTGATTGCCTTTGCGCCGACCTTCTGCCGCGTTTTCGGCGTGGCAGACAGCGAAACCCTCTCTATGGCGGCTGCGGCTGTGCGGCTCTTTGCGCTGAGTCTGCCGCCGGCAATGCTTTCTTCCATAATGATGAACTACTATCTTTCTGCCGGCAGAACATGGCTGGCGAATGTTATCACCCTCTGCCGCTCTTATATAATGATATATCTTTCGCTCAAGCTGCTCTGTCCGCTTTTGGGAATAAACGGAGTTTGGCTGAGCTTTGCCGCAGCCGAGCTGTTGACATGGCTTGTTGCGGCGGCGGTTCTTATCCTCTTTTTGAAAAAGACACCGGCGGTTTTCGGGATACTGCTTTTGGATAAAAGATTCTCCTCCGATGAGGGCTGTATATCCTTTTCGGTGAATGCCACCCAGGAGGATATAATGAACGCCTCTCAGCGTATAAGCGATTTCTGCGAGAAAAATGCCCTGCCGGACGACAAAGCGATGCTTATTTCGCTTTCCATTGAGGAAATGCTCATCAGCATCAAAGACCATTGCTTTGCCGACGCACCCGAGCAGGAGATAAACGTAAGAATAGCGGTTGGCGAGAAAAAAGGCGCGGATATGCCTGTTATCATGCGAATACGCTGTTCGGGAGAGCCGTTTAATCCGATAGAATATTACGAAAAGCATCGTGAAATCAGCTTTTCGGAGGAATCGGCAGATTCGGCAGACGAGCTTTTGGAGGATTTTTCGGAATTGGAGGACAGCCTCGGAATTGCCATGATAGTTTCGTCGGCACCGGTGGTGGACTATAAAACAACTTTCGGCGTGAATAATCTTATGATAACTATTTGAGGGGTGATGCTTATGCCGAAGCAGGATAACGCTGTTTTTGAAAACGGGTATGTGATAAGGGATTTTATTCCCGATGATGCCGACGGAGTAATAAAATGTATACGCGACGCATACGGCGAAAGCTATGTAAAGCCGTTTCTCTATGACAGAGATGAGATACTGCGGCTGGACAGCGAAAACGCCATGCGCTTTTCGGTGGCGCTGACGGGAAACGGCGAAATTGCAGGCATAACCGCCTTTGAGCGTGACGAACATTTTCTCGGAATGGGAGAGATAGCCTGTCAGGTGATACGCAGGGAGTATAACGGTCATGGACTTGCGATAGAGCTTGCTCTGCACGCCATGCGGCGGGCGGAAAAGGAAAAATTCACCGCGCAGTTTGCGAGAGCGCTGGGCTGCCACCTCATATCGCAGAAAACCTTAAAGCGAATGGGCTTTACCGCCTGCGGCTTTATGCTGAATGTGTTTGATAAGGAGCTGTTTTTGCACCGATTCCAAAACGGGGATTATGCCAAGATACCGCAGTCGGTGGCGGTGAAAAAGCAGACAAAGCGTTCTGCGGGGAGAATTTGGCTCCCCTATGAGCTGCTGAAGCTGGGCAGGAGCGTTTATTCCGAGATGGGGGTAGATGCCGATTTTTGCATAGAGGCTGTTCCCCCTGCCACGGGTGAAAGCATATTGGATTTTGACAACGACAGCCGACACAATACCCTGTCTGTTTGGGTGAGGAACTGCGGAACCGACATCGGCGCTGTTCTCGATAAAGAAACGGCAAAGCTGAGCGATATAAAGGGGCAGAGTATTCAGCTTTATATCAACGTCAGCAAGGCGGGCGGGGCAAAGGCTTACAGTTCGGCGAGAAAGAGGGGATTTTTCTTCACCGGATTTTTGCCCTGCTGTTTAGACGGCGACTATCTGATAATGCACAATCCGATGAATCTGCCTGTCGCTCTCGAGGAGATACCGCGTATCCCCGAATATCAACCCTTTATTGATGAAATAAGGAGACAGCTATGCAGGAAAATGTGAAAAAACGCAGTATTCGCGCAAGAATTTCCAAAACGCTGATGACGGTGGCGATAGTTTCTATTCTGATACTGGTAATAACGGCGGCTTCCGCGCTGATGCAGATGCGCTCACAAACGCTTGAGATAAATTCCACGATGGGCAGTCAGGCGGCTAAGGACAGCCGCGCCATACTGGAAAGCGAAGCCAAATCGCAGTTGACCGCTCTCGCCAAGGCAAAGGCGGAAACGGTGGACGCGAATATACTGAGCATAATGAGCCAGGTTGACATACTGGCATCATCGGCGCATACACTCTATTCCGAGCCGGAAAACTACGGCAGGGTGGAGGTGCTTGCCCCCGATGCCGCAAATCAGGGGAAATTTGTGGGGCAGATAGTTTATGCCAAGCGAACACCGCCCGAGTCTGTTGAGGACGAGGTGGGACTTGTCGGCAATCTTATCGCCCAGATGAACGGAACGAGCGAATTTCTCGCCGGAGCGGGAACCACTCAAATCGGAACCGAGAGCGGAATTCTCATCATGTGCGATGAAAATTCCGGCTTGAAAACCGACATGGACTACCTCGACCCGATTGAGCGCGGCTGGTATCGCATGGCGGCTGACGGCGGCGAAAAGGTCTGGTCAGACGTTTTTGAGGATTCCTACGGCAGAGGACTGGCGGTTACCTGCGGAAAGCCGGTATACGGCAGAAACAACGAGCTGAAAGCCGTTATCGCGATAGGCTCAACTCTCGACGATATAGGAACCTCTGTCACCGAGCTGACTATCGGAAAAACGGGATACGCATTTGTAGTCGCGAGAAACGGCGATGTGATAATGTCCAAAAATCTGATGGTGGATTCTGCCGGTCATGTCATCGGAACAAGAAATCTGCTCAACGACTCGAGCGGGTCAATCCGCGCCATTGCCGAGCAGATAGCGCAGGGCAAAAACGGTGTTGAACAGGTTGATCTTGACGGCGGCGAGGTATTTTTGGCTTATGAGCCGATGAAGAATATGCCTTGGACGGTAATCACGGTGGTTTCGGTAGATGAGGTGCTTTCTCCCGCGAGACAGAGCGAGGAGGAAATATCAAAGCTCTCCGAGGCGGCGGGAGAGGATATTCTCAAAACGATAAGGCACACCGCGATAATGTTTGTGGCGGCTATAGCCGCGGCGGTGGCGGTTGCCGTTTGGCTGAGCAGAGTTACCTCGGCGAAAATAACCGAGCCGCTTTCCGAGCTGACCAAAAAGGTTGAGGACGTGAGCGGCGGCAACCTCGATGAAAGAATAGAGCTTCATACAGGTGATGAAATCGAAACCCTTGCCGAAGCCTTTAACAAAACCACTGCAAGCCTGAAACAGTATATCAGCGACCTGACTGCCGTAACCGCCGAAAAGGAGAGGATAGGCGCAGAGCTGGATGTTGCCACCCATATTCAGGCATCTATGTTGCCGAGCATCTTCCCCGCCTTCCCCGAGCGGGAGGAATTTGACATCTATGCCACCATGGATCCCGCAAAGGAGGTCGGCGGCGACTTCTACGACTTCTTTATGGTAGATGACAGGCATTTGGCGATAGTGGTAGCCGATGTTTCGGGAAAGGGTGTTCCCGCGGCGCTCTTTATGGTAATCGGCAAGACGCTGATAAAGGACCACACCCACCCGGGCTGCGATTTGACAAAGGTTTTCTCCGATGTAAACAATCTGCTTTGCGAATCTAACAGCGAGGGACTGTTTATCACGGCGTTTGAGGGCGTTCTCGATTTGGTTACAGGCGAGTTCGTTTATGTAAACGCAGGGCATGAAACACCTTATATCTGCAAGAAAGGCGGAGCTTTTGAGCCGCATGAGGTGGAATCCGGCTTTGTTCTCGCGGGGCTTGAGGATATGACCTTCTTCGGCGGAAAGATGACGCTGGAGCCGGGCG
>CAZNJJ010000003.1:0-47029 GCA_964573335.1 uncultured Oscillospiraceae bacterium
TGTAAGGCTCTCTGCCCCGCTCGGCTTGTCGCCGTGCGTCTCTCGCAGACAGCTTAGTTATAATATCATGCGATTTTCAAAATGTCAACACCTTTTTTGAAAAAATTCCGATTTTTTCTTTTTCTCGTCCTAAAACCTTTTTATTATCCCATTTATTGACGCTTTAAATATAATGTGACATAATGATTTACATATCTATTATCAATAGGAGAGTTCACAATATATGCCGATAAATATACCCAACACATTGCCCGCCGCCAAAGTTCTCGAGGCGGAAAACATATTTATTATGAGCGAGGAGCGCGCCCAAAATCAGGACATTCGCCCTCTCCGCCTCGCCATTCTCAACCTCATGCCCAAAAAGATGGAAACCGAAACTCAGCTCCTGCGTCTTTTGGGCAACACCGCCATACAGATTGATATAGAATTGCTTCAGGTTTCGGGTCACGTTTCCAAAAACACCCCCAGCGAGCATCTTTTAAAGTTCTACAAAACCTTTGATGAAGTCAAAGACCAGCGTTTTGATGGTCTTATCATAACCGGCGCCCCCGTCGAAACAATGCCTTTTGAAGAGGTCGATTACTGGCAGGAGCTTTGCCGGATTATGAAATGGTCGCTCACCAACGTCTATTCCACCCTTCATATATGCTGGGGCGCTCAGGCGGGTCTTTATTATCATTATGGAATAAACAAGCTCCCGCTCGCCGAGAAAATGTTCGGCGTGTTTGAACACGTCGTCACCGAGCGGAATCACCGTCTCATGCGCGGATTTGATGAGCGCTTCTGGGTTCCTCATTCCCGCCACAGCACCGTTTCGGAATCGGACATCGCCGCCACGCCCGAGCTTACCGTTCTCGCCCGCTCCGATGATGCCGGCGTTTACTGCATCGCCGGTCCCGCGGGAAGACAGTTCTTTGTTATGGGTCACAGCGAATACGACCGTGACACCCTCGCTGCCGAGTATTTCCGCGATGTGAATAAAAATCTTCCGATAAGCGTCCCTAAAAACTATTTTCCTGATGATAACCCCGCAAATCCGCCGATAGTCCGTTGGCGCGCTCATTCCAGTCTGCTTTTCTCAAACTGGCTCAACTATTTTGTATATCAGGAAACTCCTTTTGACCTCACCTCGCTGGAGCCTCACAGCAAGGCAGGTGACGCCAAATGAAAGCGGCAATATTCGATATGGACGGAACCCTCCTCGATTCAATGCCGATGTGGCGCTCTCTCGCCCCCGCCTTTTCAAAGGAACACGGCATCGAGTGGACAGACGAATTGGGTCTCTATGTCGCCTCGCACGGATTTTTCGGCTCGGCGGAGTATTTCGTCAACAGCTTTCCCGAGCTTGGCATGAATCTCGATGAAATAGTCGCGATATGGTGCGAAATGGCGCAAAAAGGCTACCAAACCGTTGTCGAACCCAAATCCGGCGCGCTTGAATATCTCCGTTATCTCAAAGAAACTTCAATTCCCTGCGTAGTCGCCACAATGTCCTATCATCTTTTGGCAGATGCGGCGCTTGCCCGCCACGGAATCGACAAGCTGGTAAAAGCGGTCATCACCCCCGAGGAGGTCGGTCACGTCGGAAAAGACCGCCCCGATATTTTCCTCGCTGCGGCTCGGCTTCTCGGATTTCCCCCGTCGGAATGTGTTGTCTTTGAGGATTCTCTCTTCGCCATGAACACCGCAAAAAAAGCAGGCTTTACCGTTTACGGAATCGACGATGCCCTCAACAACACCCGCTTTGAAACCGAAAAGCTGTGCGACCTCTGCTTTTCCGACTATCATGAGCTTATGCAAGGAGCGAAATAATGAGTATCATTCTAAGAACAGCCACCCCCGCCGATGCCAAACCCCTGCTTGACATCTATTCTCCCTATGTTCTCAAAACCTGCATATCCTTTGAGGATACCGTTCCCACCGTTGCGGAATTTGAGTCGCGCATAAAATCCACCCTCCCCAAATTTCCCTATATAGTCTGCGAGTCAAACGGAAAACCGCTCGGCTACGCCTACGCTCACAGCTATCGTTCCCGCGCGGCATACAACTGGGGCGCGGAGCTTTCGGTCTATGTCGATGAAAACTCTCATCACAGCGGTATAGGCACCGCCCTTTACACCGCGCTGACAGAGCTTTTGCGGAATATGAATTACCAAACCGTCTACGGAATAGTCACCTCTCCCAATCCCAAAAGCGAAAAGCTCCACGAAAAACTCGGCTTTAAAAACTGCGGTGTCATGCCGAAATGCGGCTATAAGCTCGGTCAATGGGTAGACATCACCAACTTTGAATTGGAGATAGGCTCCTTTCCCTCTGCCCCGACTCAGCCCCTCACAATGAACGACCTCCCCGCCAAAACCATACAGAGCATTTTCGACAACGCCGCTTCAAAAATTCACATCTAATCACCGAATCTATCTCCCCCGAGTAATTCGCTCAGTCGAAATTACTCGGGGTTTTCTTTTCCCGAAATGCCCCTCACTCCTCCGACAGCAGATGCCGCACCAAAAGCAGAATCGCCGCCGCTGCCGCCCAGCCTATATTGATGCCGTTTCTCCCGCAGAATACCGCACCTCCGAAAAACGCCGCCGAAACCGACAAAGCCGCCGCCGCGTCAAACCGCTTTCTGCCTCCCTTGCAGAATATATCCGCCACACTTCCGCCGTCGGTTCCTCTCAGCAAAAGCAGATTCGCCAGAGAAAGTATCATTCCCGCCGCGAAAAATCTCTCGGAATATCCTCTCAGCGCCGCCGCCGACACCGCTCCCGCCAAAGGCCCCGCCAGCAGAATAGCTGTCTCGGAGCGTCGGCTCCCCAAAACGCTATCCTTTCGGGAAATTGTTATTCCCATCGCCGAAAATCTCACCGAAACTCCTCTTTCTCCCGCTATTGCCAAAGCCGCCAAATGCCCCAATTCGTGAACCGCAGCCGCCGCGAAAAAGGCAAGCGCGTCCTCCCCGTAATAGAGCATCAGCGCCGCTGCCGCAAAAAATCCAAAGGAACAGCTTATCCGCCTCACAGCGCCCTCCAAACAGGAGCTTCGCTCATCGGGTCTGCCTTTTTGCCGTCCAAAATTATCTCAAAATGCAGATGCGGTCCTGTCGAAACGCCGCTGCTCCCGACAAAAGCCACCGTTTCCCCCGCTCGCAGATGTTCTCCCTCTTTCGCCGCCGTTTTTGAGCAATGGCAGTATCTTGTGGAAAAATTCCCATGCTCAATCAGTATGTAGTTTCCGTAAATATCGTCGCTCCCCACCGTTTTTACAACTCCGGGCCATGCCGCCGCGATTCTGCTTCCCATCGGCGCGGCTATATCAACTCCGGTGTGCCAGTCCCTTTTTTGACTTATCGGGTGTATTCTCTCCCCAAACGAACTGCTTATCCACCCCTCAACAGGCATCTGCATCGGAGTTGAAATCAGCGGCGCATTTGTCGTTACGTTATTCGGTATTCCGCCGCCCTCATTGGGCTGACTTCCTCCCCGTCCCTCCTCTTTATCGAATACTCTTTGTAATATCAGCCGCAAAATATCCCGAATTTGCTCACTTTTCTCACTCACCTGCGGTGCAAACACCGCCACAGCTTCATTCTCCCGCGTCATCATCGAGGAAAG
Source organism: uncultured Oscillospiraceae bacterium (assembly GCA_964573335.1). Classification (GTDB taxonomy): domain Bacteria; phylum Bacillota; class Clostridia; order Oscillospirales; family Ruminococcaceae; genus Yanshouia. The sequence continues at coordinate 3,612 of CAZNJJ010000003.1, forward strand.
CGCCGCTTTCACCTCGGTCAGCCCCATCACCGAGCTTAGGATAAAAGCTCCGCTTATCATCATCACGCACAAAACGCTCTGCAAAAGGGTCACCAACAAAAATCCCTCCTGCTTATTCTCCCGCCTTTTCGCGGCTTTGCTGCGGCAAAATGTCATTGTCATCACCTCTTTTCAAAGAATATGCGGCTCTATTTTGATAAATACATTAAGTTTTTTAACAGAAATTTGTCTATTTATCAAAAACGGTATTGCATTTATTATATAACTGTGCTATTCTGTAATCGTTGAACCGTTTTGAATACAGTTGTTCGCCTATTGCGTTCACTTCATTCTCAGCGGTCAGCCGTTAGATTCTCTGGAGAGTCCCAAAGGGCGCCGAAGGTGTAAGTTTGCGGAAATTATTATTCGCAAGCGATCTCTCAGGCAAAAGGACAGAGTTTGGTATCTCAAAACAAGGATATCGATATTGTCTTTTCTCCGGAAAGTCGAAACGAAAGTTTCGGCTTTTATTTTTTACCGCATATAGGAGGAAAAGAAAAATGTTCGCACAGTTAAACAGCATCATTGTCGCAATCGACGATTTCGTCTGGGGAATACCGCTTATCGCCGTTATTCTCGCCACCGGAATATGGCTCACCGTTCGTCTCGGTCTTTTGCAGGTATTTCACCTTCCTCGGGCATTGCGCTTCATGGTGTCCAACGAGGAAGACGGTCACGGCGAGGTTTCCAGCTTCGGCGCGCTCTGCACCGCAATGTCCGCCACTATCGGAACAGGCAATATCGTAGGTGTTGCCACCGCAATCTTCTCCGGCGGTCCCGGAGCGCTTTTCTGGATGTGGATAGCCGCGTTTTTCGGCATGGCAACCAAATACACCGAGGGTCTGCTCGCCGTTAAATACCGCGAGATAGATGCCGACGGTCACGCACTCGGCGGTCCTTTCTACTACATAGAAAAAGGCATGGGAATAAAGTGGCGCTGGCTTGCCAAGCTATTCGCCTTCTTCGGTCTCGGTGTCGGTCTTTTCGGAATAGGCACCTTCACCCAGATAAACGGTATCTCCTCCGCTGTCAAGGGCTTTTTCGATCCCGAAAGCGCCCACACCATCACCCTTTTCGGAAATGACTATTCCTGGGCGGTTGTTATCGCCGGTCTTATCGTAACCGTCTGCACCGCGTTGGTAATTCTCGGCGGCTTACAGCGCATCTCCACGGTAGCACAGATTATCGTTCCTTTCATGGCGGTAATATATGTTGTTTTCGGCGTAACCCTGCTTGCCTGCAACGCTTCCAAAATTCCCGCCGCTCTCTCCTGCATCGTCGTCGGCGCGTTTAATCCGCAGGCTGTCACCGGCGGAATCGTCGGCAGCATCACCGTAGCTATGCAAAAGGGTATCGCCCGCGGCATCTTCTCCAACGAAGCCGGCTTAGGCTCCGCGCCTATCGCGGCTGCTGCTGCTCAGACAAAATCTCCCGTTCGTCAGGGTCTCGTCACCATGACCGGAACCTTTATCGACACCATCATCATCTGCACAATAACCGGTCTCTGCATCGTAGTCACCGACACTTGGAATATCGGTCTTGAGGGCGTTGACATCACCTCCGCCGCTTTCCAGAGCGGACTTCCCTTTGCTCCTCAGATTTCCGCGTTTTTCCTTATGCTCTGCCTTATCTTCTTTGCTTTCACCACCATTCTCGGCTGGGATTATTACAGTGAGCGCTGCTTGGAGTATTTCTCCAACGGAAACAAAAAGGCGGTTCTTATCTACCGTTACCTCTACATCGTCGCGGTATTTATCGGACCTTACATGACCGTTTCCGCCGTTTGGACTATCGCCGACATCTTTAACGGACTTATGGCATTCCCCAACCTTATCGCTCTGCTCGCTCTTTCGGGCGTTGCCGCCAAAGAAACAAAGGAATATTTCAAAGCCAATAAGTGATTCTCCTCAAAAAATCCGCGTTCGATTCCCGAACGCGGATTTTTTACCCCTTTCTCCATATCCGAAAAATTGAGGGCGGTTTCAAAAACCGCCCTCAAAGTTTTTCTCACAGATTTACAAGACTCAGTATCTCCCGCTCCGAATCGGTCGCCCGCTTTTCAAGCTCGGCTGCCTCCTTTGCGGTCTTTTCAACGTATTCGCTGTCTTTTATCGAACCGAGATTTATTTTGACATTCAAAAGCGCGCTCAAAACGGCGGTTTTAGCCAGCATCGCGGCGATTGCGCCGTCGGTCACGGCGTTTTTGTTGCCGTTTACAACAGCCTCTTTCGCCAACGGCATTACATCAAGAGCGCTTTTCGCGGCATTGAGCGGTGCCTGCGCGGAATTTTTCAGCGCCGCCTGCATAGCCGCCGAGCGCTCCGCTTTCTGCCCGTCACTTTCCTTCGGCATCGAAAGCACCTTGATATAGCCGTTAAAGCACTCGCAGTCGCGGTCTATATCCTCCAGCAGCTTTTTTCTCAGCGAATCTGCCTGCTCAAAGAGCCTGACCATATTTTCGCTCTCCTGCTCATAGCCTTTCTTGCCGACAGTCAGTGAAGCTACCATTCCCGCCAGTGAAGCCGCCAGCGCGCCGCAAAGCGCCGCAACGCTCCCTCCACCGGGAATTGCCGCCTTTGATGCCGTCTCCTTGGTGAATCTATCCAGCGTCAGCTCTTTCATTTCCATAAAAATTTCTTTCCTCTCTCGTTTTACGATGGCGAATCAAACAAAACGGCTCTCCCGCATATAAGATAGGGAGAGCCGTAAAATCACATTATCAGCCGAGCAGCTTTTCAACAGTGGCAAGGCGAACGCTCACGCAGAATATCTCCATCGCGAGGGCAAGCTCCTCGGGAGTGGGGAAGCTCGGCGCGATGCGGATATAGCTGTCATCGGGGTCGTTGCCGTAGGGGTGAGTTGCACCGGCGTTTGTCATAACAACGCCCGCCTCCTTGCAGAGACCGACAATTCTCTTAGCACAGCCATGCTCGGCGATATAGGTCACGAAATAGCCGCCTTCGGGCTTTACCCAGCTTCCCGCGTCTCTGCCGCCAAGCTCCTTGTCGAGCGCGGTGAGAACAGCATCGAATTTGGGTGCCAGAATAGCCGCGTGCTTCTTCATCATCTCGCGAATACCATCGGCGTTCTTGAAGAAGCGAACATGGCGCAGCATATTCATCTTGTCCCAGCTGATTGACTGTGCGTTAAGCTGTTTGAGGGTGAAATCCACATTCTCCTTGGAAGCGCCGAAAAACGCTACACCGGCGCCCGGCAGAGTGATTTTCGAGGTGGAACCGAACATATAAACCATGTTGGGATTGCCCGCCTTTTTGCACTCCTCGAGAATATTCAACAGCTTTGTATCGTTGTAGATATAGTGAACATTATATGCGTTATCCCAGAATATTCTGAAATCCTCCGCCTTGGGCTTGAGCGCCGCAATGCGCTTTACAGCCTCGTCGGAATAGGTTCCGCCGAGCGGATTGGTATATTTCGGAACACACCACATACCCTTGATGCTCTCGTCCTCGGCAACCAGCTTTTCAACGAGATCCATATCGGGGCCCCACTCGGTCAGCGGAATATTTATCATTTCTATCCCGAGGAACTCGCAGATAGTGAAATGGCGGTCATATCCCGGAACGGGACAAAGGAACTTCACCTTGTCATACTTGCCCCACGGCTTTTTCGAGCCGAGAACGCCTTTCAGCATAGCTCTCGCCATGCAGTCGTACATAAAGGTGAGGGAAGATGAGCCTACAACAACAGTCTCCTCCGGGGCAATCCCCATATAGTCACCGAACAGCTTTCTCGCCTCGGGAATACCCGCAAGCTCGCCATAGTTGCGGCAGTCGATTCTGCTCTCCTCGGCAACACAGTCGCTCTTGGAATTGAGCACATCAAGCATCGGCATACTCAAATCGAGCTGGTCGGCACCCGGCTTGCCGCGAGCCATATTGAGCTTCAAGCCCTTTGCCTTATATTCGGCAAAAGCCTTTTCCATAGCCGCCTTTTCGGCAAGGAGTTCTTCTCGGTTCATCTGCTTATAGCTTTTCATCTTTGAATCCTCCCTTAAAAAACTGTCTATGAATTTCTATCTTTTTAAAAATCCCGTTTCTTAAAACTCCGCGCTTCCCGGTGTTCTGGGGAAAGGCAGTACGTCGCGGATATTGCCCACGGCGGTGATATACATGATAAGGCGCTCAAATCCGAGTCCGAATCCCGCATGGCGGTTGGAGCCGAATCTTCTCAAATCAATATACCAGTTGTAGTCCTCCTCATTAAGACCACATTCCTTCATGCGGGAGAGCAGAACATCAAGCCGCTCCTCACGCTGGCTGCCGCCGATTATCTCTCCCACTCCGGGAACAAGCAAATCCATCGCCGCTACGGTCTTGCCGTCGTCGTTCATTCTCATATAGAATGCCTTTATCTCCTTGGGATAATCGGTCACGAAAACAGGCTTGCCGAAATGCTGCTCCGAAAGGTATCTCTCATGCTCGGTCTGCAAGTCGCAGCCCCAGTATACGGGATAATCAAACTTATCCTTCACCTTGTCGAGAATCTCGATAGCCTCGGTGTAGGTCACATGAGCGAAATCGGATTTAACTATGCTTTCCAGTCTCTCGATGAGTCCCTTGTCATAAAAATCGTTAAAGAACTTCATCTCGTTGGGGCACTTTTCCAAAACCTCCGCGAGAACAGCCTTTATCATGTCCCGCGCAAGCTGCATATCGTCATTCAAATCGGCAAAAGCGATTTCCGGCTCTATCATCCAGAACTCGGAGGCGTGGCGGGCGGTAAAGGAGCGCTCCGCTCTGAAGGTCGGGCCAAAGGTGTAAACCTTGCCGAACGCCATAGCCATAGCCTCTGCCTCAAGCTGACCCGAAACAGTCAAACTGGTCGGCTTTCCGAAGAAATCCTCGCTCCAGTTGATGGTTCCGTCCTCGTTTCTGGGCGGATTTTCGGGTTCGAGAGTAGTCACGCGGAACATCTCTCCCGCGCCCTCGCAGTCACTTCCGGTGATAAGCGGGCTGTGGGCATAAACAAATCCCCTGTCCTGGAAAAAGCGGTGAATGGCAAATGCCGCAACGCTTCTCACTCTGAACACCGCCGCCAATGTGTTTGTTCTGGGGCGCAGATGCGCTATGGTTCTCAGATATTCAAGGCTGTGGCGCTTTTTCTGGAGCGGGTATTCCGGTGCGGAAACGCCCTCCACCACTACCTCGCAGGCTCTCAGCTCAAAGGGCTGCTTTGCCTCGGGAGTGAGCAGGAGCTTGCCCTTGACAATGAGCGCCGCGCCTACATTCTGATGCACCAGCTCGTCAAAATTCTCAAGCTCGTCCTCTGCCGCAACCACCTGCAAGCCCTTGAAGCAGCCGCCGTCGGACAGCTCCGCGAAAGCGATTGCACCGGAATGTCTGAGCGTTTTCACCCAGCCGCAAACGGTGATATTCTTATCGGCAAAAGCCTCGGGGGAATTAAAAATCTCTCTTATTTCTACTCTTTGCATTTTACAGAAGTCACCTCTAACCTAATCATGCTCTGTTTATTATACAACAACCCGTCCTCAATGTATAGTCTCCGACGGAAAAATTGCACAAATTTTCATTTTACGCAGATTTTCGCTTGCCCCCCGCTCTCTTCCTCTCGAAAATGTATCATCTCCGTCATTTTGCAGTCATTCCTGCAAGATAAACGGAATATTTTTGTTTTTTCGTCACTCTAGCCTTTTTACCCTCCCCGATATATAATGTATGCGGGTGAATAACATGAATCTGATGAAAGTTAGCGATATAACCAGTGAAATAGGCTTTCGCCTGCTCACTCACGGCGCGGCGATAAACCGCGTAGAAGACACTATCTGCCGCATAGCATCGGCATACGATATGAAAGCCGATGTCTTTGCCATTCCCTCAAGCCTTGTCCTCACCATAACCGACAGCGAGCTTCGCACCTTCACCATTACCCGCAGAGTATATTATCGAGACCTCAATCTCGACCGTGTTGATATGATAAATTCCCTCGCCCGTGAGATTTGCCGCGACAAGCCGGAATACGATTTTGTATTGCAAAAGCTCGAGGATATTTCCTCCCGCCCCGTCTATTCTCAGCGAATACAGCTTCTTGCGGCGGCGGCAGCCTCGGGCGGCTTTGCCCTGCTTTTCAAGGGCGGATTTTTCGATGCGACGGCGGCGGTGGTTATCGGCGTTATCGTAAGATTTGTCTTTTCCAAGCTAGAACAGCTTCAAAGCGGAATACTTCTCAGCAACATCATCGGCGGCGCTGTTTGCGCTCTGCTCTCGATAGCGTCGCAGCAGCTTTTCCCGATGCTCGACCCTTCTGTGCTGACTATCAGCACGCTTATGCTTTTGGTTCCCGGTCTTACCATGACCAACTCAATGCGTGACCTTATCGCGGGCGACCTTGTCACCGGCGTGATGAAGGCTACCGAGGCTCTCATAATAGCCACCGGAATAGCAGTCGGAGTTATATTCGTTCTCGCCCTTTCGGGAACAGTCGCGGGGGTGATATTGTGATAGCGGTTTTATCCTCTGCCGCCGCATCGTTCGGCTTTGGAATATTCTTCAATCTGCGCGGGAAAAAGCTGCTCGCCGCCGCTTTCGGCGGGGCGCTGGGCTGGCTTTTTTACTTACTTTTCGCCCCCCTCGGGGAATTTATGCAGTTTTTTGCCGCAGGAGCGGCGATAACCCTCTATTCCGAGATAATGGCGCGTATCCAAAAAGCGCCCGCCGCTATATATCTTGCTCCGGCGCTCATTCCGCTTGTTCCTGGCGGAACTATCTATGAGGCGATGCTTTTCGCCCTCAAAAACCTCAACAGCCTTTTCATCTCCGCCGGAATACGCGCCCTGACCATCATGGGTGCCATCGTCCTCGGAATAGTCACCGTTTCCTCGGTGGCAAGGTTGATAACCGCCCTGCGCTTTCCTCATCTCAATCCGAGAAAAAAGCCGTCAAAATAAAACAAAAACGCTCCCCGAATACGATTTTTCTCGCAATTCGGGGAGCATTTTATTTTTCAAAAGAACAGCTGCAAAATCCGCTCAGCAGTCGAAAATCACATCTTCTCGACAAACAACATTCCCTCTACCTCTCTGAGCGATTCCAGCATCGGCAGATAGTCCACCTTTTTTCCGCTGTGGGTCAGCGCCAACAGCATTGACGTGCAGTCGTGTCCGCCTGCATTCACCGTTTCAACCGAAACCGCGTGCCAGCCGCGTTTTCTCAGCTCCTTCAAAACGAGCGAAAATCTCGTTTCGCTGGTATATTCCACATATATCTGCAAGTTATTGCTGTTCTTAAAGAACTTGGTATCCCACAGATTAAGCACCTCAAGCACTATGTAAAGCGCCGCGCACATTATTATGGCGCCCTCATAAAAGCCTATTCCTATCGCGAGTCCCATGCAGGCAGAAGCCCACAATCCGCCCGCCGTAGTCAGTCCTTTAACCTGCTTGTGACCTGTCACTACGATGGTTCCCACTCCGATAAAACCGATGCCGTTTATTACCTGCGCTCCCAAACGGGCAGGGTCGGTCACTATCCCCAAAACCGCCGAAATATACTGGCTGGTCATCATGGTGGATGCCGCGCCGATGCAGATAACGATATGTGTTCTCATTCCCGCCGCGTGGCGCTTTTTTCCGCGTTCGATGCCTATTGCACCGCCGAATGCTATCGAAAGCGCAAACCGCAGTATTATCGAACACATATTTATGTCTCTCACACTATTGAACACAGTCCAAGGAAACACAAAATCTCACTCCTACAAATACTTCTTTACTTCTAAAACAAACAAATCACATCATGAGCGAAGTGAAAAACGCGCCCGCCGCCGAAAGCGCTATCAGCGCCGCCAGCACAAAGGCGATAACTCTTTTTGATGTTTTCATAAGCACTCTCCTTTAAACAGTATTTTCGCCGAAATCGGCAGCTAAAGCCTATTTTCTCACTCCTTGTATCATGGTATAATAACAAATCCCCATATTTATGTCAAATGTTTAACCATCTTTCGTGAGAAAAATCCGCTCTTGTCCAAATTCTCTCTGCGTGGTATCATTATATTACACCGCTTTTCGAGTCAGAATAATGTCATATCACGTTTTGCGTGATGCCATTATCATTCTTCTCATTCGTTTCAGCGCGAATAAGAAAACCATCATTCACGAAAGGATAAACGCCATGTCTGTCACAGTTATAACAAAGGACAATTTTGATGCAGAGGTCACCGGCAGCAAGCTTCCGGTTCTGCTTGATTTTTGGGCGCCCTGGTGCGGACCCTGCCGTATGCTCTCCCCTGTTGTTGACAAGCTCTCCGATGAGCTTGACGATGTTAAGGTGTGCAAGATAAATGTCGATGAACAGCCCGAGCTTGCCTCGGCTTTCGGCGTAATGAGCATACCCACCCTCGTCGTTATCAAAAACGGAAAAGCAACCGACTCCTCCGTAGGAGTGATAAGCCGCGAAAAGATAATTGATATGCTCAAATAAAACCTATTCGACAAAAAGGAGCCGACAAAAATGACCGATTTCTTTCCTTTGAGCGCAAAATCCACCGACGTCAAGGGACTTGTTATTTCCATTCTGCTTTACTGCGTTATCTCCATGGCGATAGGATTCGTTTTCGGATTCTTCACATGGCTGCCCCTTGTGGGAACTCTCATCGGTTTTGTTTCCAAGCTGGCAGATCTCTACTGCCTCGCCGGAATCGTAGTCTCGATAATGGTGTTCGCCAAGGTTATCTGAAATTTTTTCAATTCCCTCAAAGCTCAAAACCTATCGAAAGCATCTGCCTTTCGATAGGTTTTTCTCATTCAGAGACTATTCTGTTTTTGCCCATGCTTTTAGCTCGGCACATTCGGCTGTCGGCTATCTGATAGAGCTGCATATAGTCCTCCGCCCTATCCAGTTCCCGATTGGAACAGGCGATGCTCACCGTCACCGCTCTGAAATCTCCCTGCTCGGTCACAGGGAGCGTTATCTGCGATATATCCTGTCTCACCGCGTCCATCAGGAATACAAAATTCTCATACTCCAGCTCCATGTTCAGCAGAATAAACTCGTCGCCGCTCATTCGCATGACATAGCTGTTTTTAAAGCCGTTCATGCTCTTGTTGAGCAGTTCTTCCACGCGGAAAAGCACCTCATCGCCTACATCGTGCCCATAAGCCGCGTCTATCCCGCGGAACCCGTCTATATCCACAAACGCCATATTCAGCGTTCCGCCCGCCATTTCCGTTTCAAAAAGCCGTTCTATATTGCAAACAAAAAAGTAGCGGTTATATGCCGAGGTCAGGCTGTCCTTAAACACAAGCCTGTTGATTATCGGTTCGGCTTGGCAGAGCATATTTGTCATATCCTCTATTATCGGATTTTTCTCCGATATATCCAATTCCAACTGTGCTATGAGGTCGTTTGTCAGCCGCTGTTCGGCAATCAGTTTCTCTGCCGATTCTCTCAGCTTTTCATCTTCGCAGCTTTGCCGGAGCGATTCCAAAAGCTCCGACATTCTGCCGTTTCGCTTTGCAAGCTCGGCTATCGCCAGCGTCTCTTTTACCTCATATTTTATCAGCCTGTCTCTGCATTTGAGCAGAAAACGGCAGATGTATTCAAACGGATATATTCTGTTTTTAAGCGCATTATCACGATTTCCGCTCTTAACAGTAGCCCGAAGCTCATTCGGTCTTTCCACACCGCCGCCTCCTCACTCAAAAACAGCACACACCATTGTTTGATTGATATGCTGATTCTTAAACTGCTCTCCGCCGCTTATCACACAGAAAATCTCGCCGCCTGCCTCTGCCGCCCTGCGGTAATACTCCTCGGCAAAGCCCTCCTGCTCGAACATTCTGTGCCGATGCACACAGTTTGCCGCTATCATCAGCGAACCCCTGCCAAAGCACCGCTTTATCTCATCGAATGTTTCGGCGGTCTTTTTGTCATAGTCGCCAAGTCTGAGCATATAAACCTCGTCGCTCTCGTTCACCACTCTTTGGGTGTGTATCGAGCCGTCGGCATCAATGCTGTTTATCGTAAATATATAAACTTCCTTTCCGATAGCGCGTCCCATCGGAGTATATATGCCGCTTTTCATACAATCGTCGATTTTCGCCCCGAGCGCCTTTGCGTAAACATCAAACGCGGGCAAACCGTCCAACTGTCTGATTATCCTGTTCTCACGGTCGGCTTTTGTCACCACATGAGCAATCGAATCACCTATCTCATAGATGTTCTCCCTATACACCTTCACCTTGCCGCGCTTGTTCCTTATCACGGCATAAACGCAGGCGTTGTCGTAAACACGGTCGTTGTAGGAAACCATTCTGTGAGTGTGTCCCTCTGTATAAACAGTTGCCCCAAAGGTGACTATCCCCCTGCTCTCGAACACCGAGTTCAAGGTCGTCATGAGGCACTCCTCACTGCCGGTGCAAAGCTCAAAGCAGACTGTGTCCTCCTCTTTGGCGTTCACCTCATCGGCACTGCGTTCCAGCTCTTTCACCATTCTCACGGGATATTTGTCTATCTCGGTTATATATCCGGTGGAAATATCCGAGTCGCTCCCGAAAAGCGCCAGAATCGAGATATTCCCCTCCATATCGGCGCCGCCTGTCACTGTGTCGGCAACGCCGCCTATCACCTCGGCATCGGGGAATTTGCCCGACAGCTTGCAGGCGGTATCCTTGAAGAATTCAAACGGGGCGGTGAAAATGACAAGAGCGGGGTCCGAAAGCCCCTCGGTTGCCACAGCCAGCGGATCTCTGTCTTTAAAAAAGCTCCCAACTCCGATAAAGCTCTGCATAAACCCTCTTTCCTTTCACCGCAAAGTCTGTAAATATTCCTTATATTATACCGCTTTTCAAAATCTCAGGCAACACAAAAAGCGTGTTTTTATCCCAAAAACAGCATACAAAAAGCCATTATCACCGGCTGGTGGAACATATAAACCGCAAGGCTGTGTCTGCCCAGCCGTGAGAGAATCGGTATTTCCCTTTGCAGGATAATCGAAAACCATTCTTTCTCCCTCATCACATTCCAAAAGCAATGCCCCGCCGCAAAGAGGAAAAACCACGGCATCAGCGAAAAATAGTCGCTCGAATAAAACCCGCTCGGCACAAATCCCGCCGCAAATCCCAGCGGCAGTGAGAAAAACACTTGCGGAACAGGGCAGATTACCGCATTGAAAACCGAAATATATCCGCTGTTTATCTCCCTTGTCAGAACAAACAGCACCGCCATGGCAAGCAGCGAAATTCGCGGTCTTTTGTCCAACAGCCGTGAAAACGGTATCATAATGAGGGTTGAGGCTCCCAAAAGACTCAGCACTCCCATTATCACCACCTGCGAGGGCATCACGATAAAGGTCACAAGCGATATAACCAGTCCGCATAGTGAAACTCTTATTCCGTTTTTCAGCGGCGAGCGGGAAAAGCCAAAGCACATTCCCGACAGAAATATGAATGTGCAGCATATCGACTGCTGCCAAATCTGCCCCGGCAGCTTGAAATACCACCACACATCAAAGCCGTATATCGCCACCAAATCATACATCGCATGATACAGCACCATGCTTATCATCGAAAACCCGCGCAGCGCGTCCAAAAGACCGTATCTTGTCTTTCTCTCCATCGCTTATTTCTCTTGCAGGCGCTTCACCGCATCGAGAATCAGCTCGATACAGCCCTCCTCGCCCAAAAGCGAGCTGTTGAGACAAATATCATAGTTTTCGACACTGCCCCACTTGCTGCCGGTGTAATGCTCATAGTAATCGGCACGCTCACGGTCGCGGCGCATCATATCCGATACTGCGTTCTGCGGATTGAGTCCGTATTCCCGCACACAGCGGTTCACCTTGTCGTCGCTTTCTCCTCTGATGAAAACAGAGATTCTGTTTTTATCCTCTCTGAGAATATAGTCGGCACAGCGTCCCACAATGACACAGCCGCCCTTTGCGGCAAGTCCCTTTATAACCTCGCTCTGCGCGGCGAAAAGCCCGCCCGCCGCTTCAGGCTTTTTGCTGTCGCTCAGCCAAGGGGGCAGAGTTCCGGTCACCGCTATTTGAAACAGCATACTGCGGCTGAGACGCTGATCGTTTTCCTCAACAAAATCAACGGAATATCCGCTCTTTTCGGCTACCATTTCGATGATAGTCTTGTCATAAAGCTCTATCCCGAGTTTTTTGGCGACAGCCTCGCCTATCTCTCTTCCGCCCGAGCCGAACTCACGGCTTATGGTTATTACCGGATATTTCATATACATCTCTCCTGTCTTATATTTTTATCGGGGTCAAAACGGGAGAAAAACGGTAAACCGTGTTCCCTTTCCGACCTCGCTTTCAAGCGTTATTTCACCTCGGCACAAAGCCACTATTCTTTTCACCAGAGCAAGCCCCAAGCCGTTTCCCTCACGTCCCCGTGTTTTATCCTCCTGATAAAATTTGTCGAAAACGTGCTTTTGCGCCTGCTTTGAAATTCCCACGCCGTTGTCGAAAACCACCGTTTCAACGCCGTTTTCCAGTTTTTTGAGTCTTATTCCCACTGTGCCGTTTTCCGGCGTGAATTTCACCGCATTGCCCAAAAGGTTCAGCCAAACGGTCATCAGCAGCTCCTCACTGCCGAAAAAGGTTATATCCTCCAGTTCAATGTCCGGCTCTATGTTTTTTGCCGCCCATTGCGGCTCGAGTATCAGCATCGCCTGTCTGAGCTGTTCATCGAGCGAAAAAGTCACCTTTGAGGGAACTATCTCCTGATTTTCCAGCTTGGAAAGGCTCAATATATTTGTCGTCAAAACCGAGAGCTGTCTTGCGCTGTCTATTATCAGTCCGGTATATTCCCGCCGCTCCTCCTCGCTCAACGCGGAATTTTGCAAAAGCGAAGCGTAGCCCTCAATAGAAGCCAGCGGCGTTTTAAATTCGTGCGAAACCTCGGCGACAAAATCATTTCTCAGCGTTTCCGTTCCCTGAAGCTCCTGCGCCATCGTTTTGAGGTCGTGCGCGACGGTTCTCACCTGCGAGAGTCCCGCCTTTTCGTCTATCTCAACCTCAAAATTGCCCTGCGCTATCTCCTTTATCGAGTCGCTCAGCTTCATCATCGGCGCTATTATCAGCCTGCCCGCTAAAGCGAATATTACCGTTCCCACCAGCACGCCCGAGAGCAGAAAACTTGTCAGCGGAAAAATCGGTCCGTGATTCGGAAAAAGCACCAGTCCTTTTCTCCTCGCCGTTATCATCAAACCTGTCACTACAAATGAAGACGCCGCCAGCGACAGAAAAATTATCGCCACAAAAGCGCCCCAAAGTCCTGCCGAGCCTTTGTTTTTCATATCAGCTTCACCGCTTTATAGCCGAGTCCGCGCACTGTCACTATCTCAAACGCCTCACAGCCCCTAAAACGCTCTCTCAGCCTGTTTATATGAACATCAACCGTTCGCTCGTCGCTCGCAATATCGGGACCCCATATCTCGTCCATAAGCTGTCTGCGTGTGAATATCTTTCCCGAATAGGATAACAGCTTGTAAAGCAGATAAAATTCCTTCTGCGGAAGCAGCTCGTCAAATCCCCCGCCGCTCACAGTCAGCGCGTCATAATCCAGCACCACATCTCCGCAGACTATCCTGCGCTCACTGCTTATCCTGGCGCGGCGCAAAAGCGCCGTTATCCTCAGCAGCATCTCCTTCACGTCTATCGGCTTTACCATATAGTCATCGGCTCCAACGCCGAATCCGCGCTGCTTATCCGAAAAGGTATCTCTCGCCGTCACCATCAGTATCGGCAGGTCGTTTCCCGCCTGACGAAGTGTTTTTGTCAGTTCATAGCCGTCCATATTCGGCATCATCACATCGCATATCATCAGGTCTATATATTCCCGCTCGAGGATGGAAAGCGCCTGTTCACCGTCGCCTGCGGCAGTTGCGTGATAGCCGTTTGTCAGCAAAACGGTGCATAGCATCTGACGCAGTTTAAGGTCATCCTCCACCACCAGTATATTAAACACGGTATCGCCCGCCTTTCAACCTCTTTCTGACTTGATTATATAACAATTCATACATTTGTTCCAGCAGAATTTTCCGCATTTGCGCCCCATTTCTCAAAAGACACGGAATGTTGGGAATTTGTTCATTTCTTTTCACAAAGGTATTGGTTTGAGTTTAACTTCGGTTAATAAAACCATGGTACACTAAGACCCGTTGATTGCAGAAAATCTATTACTATTTCTATTGGGAGTTGACAAAATGCAGCTTAACAAGAATATCCTCACACGCTTCACCGCCGTTATCTGTGCGGCGGCGATGCTTTCTGCCTGTTCCGGCGGTAAAGCCGCGCCCGCGGGGGCAATGGGCGGCGGAAAGGGCGGTCACGGCGGTATGCAGGCAAAGGCTTCCGCCATATCGGTTAATATCGAAAGCCCTGTCCGTGAAACGCTCGAGCGTCAAACCGATTTTGCGGCAAAGATAGAGGCAAATCAGACCGTTAAGGTCTATCCGCAGGTGTCGGGAACAGTTTCCAAAACCTACTTTAACGCAGGCGACAAGGTAAATAAAGGCGACCTGCTCTTTGAGCTGGATTCCGACGATGCCGAAACTTCTCTCCGTCAGGCGCAGCTCAGCTACGACAAAACCATGGCAAACCTCACCTCCGAGGAATCGGGTTCCGGCAATGCCAACACAATACGCAAATACGAAAACGCCATTCAAACAGCGCAGAATAACTACGAAACCGCCCGTGACAATCTCGAATATGCCACCGAAAACGATTTTGATATGTCCGAGTTCAAGCAGATTCGCAAAAAGCTCTGGGATACCGAAAAGGCGTATGATGCCGACCAAAGCACCGAAAACTGGACTGCCTACGTCAACGCGCTCGACAAGTACAACGATTTGATTGATGACTACGCCAGCTACACAAACTATAAAAATCAGATAACCAGCTTTGAAAACGCCTACACCAACTATCTCAAGGCTGTTGAGGATTATGACATATACAAGTCTATGACTATCGGCGAAGAAGCGGTAAACCGTGACATCTCCCGCGAGCAGGCGGAGCTTACCCTCTCCACCGCGCAGAAAAACTATGATGACCACAAGATTTACGCCCCCGTTTCGGGCATAGTCGCGGCAAAGAGCGTCAGCGAATACGATAATGCCGGCTCCAACACCGCAGCCTACACCATTTCGCAGGAGGGTATGCCATGCGTATCCTTCAACCTCTCGGAAGACGGCGCAAACGCCATGGATATAGGCACTCCCGTCACCGTTTGGTACAACGGAAAGAGCTATTCCGCCGAGGTGACAGAGCTTTCTCCAGAGGCTGATTCCACAGGACTTTACCCCACCAAGGCGCAGCTCCTCGAGGACATCGGAACCACCCGCTCCGGCTCTGTCGTAAAGGTAACGGCGATAACCGCGCAGGAGCAAAATACCCTCACCGTTTCGCTCGATAATGTTTACTACGACGGCAATCAGGCTTATGTTTTCATTTATGAAAACGGAATCGCCCGCCGCAGAGACATCACCGTAGGAATGACTACCGTTGACAAGGTTTCTGTTATCGAGGGTCTTACCGACAGCGACGAGATAATCTCCACCTGGCACCCCCGCCTCAAAGACGGCGCCGAGGTCACCACCGCGAGCGCAACCGAAATCGCCGCCGCACAGTCTCAAATGCCCGAAAAGCCCGAAACAAACGGCAAGGAGGGCTGATAGATGTTCTCTTTGCCTGATTTTGCGGTAAAGCGCCCTGTCTGCATATTTGTATGTCTCTTGGCGCTGCTCATCTTCGGCACCTCTGCCGTATTCGGTATGCCGATAGAGTCCACCCCCGAGATGGATATGCCGATGATGATAGTAATGACACGCTATTCCGGCGCTTCCCCCGATGAAATTGACGAAAACGTCACCGACAAGATAGAAAGCGCCCTCTCCTCGATAAGCGATGTTAAGTCGATGACCTCTACCTCCCGCGAGGGAAGCTCGATGGTAATGCTCGAGTTTTCCTACAACGAGGATATTGACGACAAGTATCAAGACGTTACCTCGGCGCTTGCCATGGTTCGTCTCCCCGATGATTGCAGCGACCCCACCGTCATGAAGATGAGCTCCAGCAACATGAACAGCTCTATCATGCGCCTGTCGATAACCACCGATTCCAAGGAGAATATCACCAACTATATCGAGGAAAATATTGTTCCCGAAATCGAAAAGATAGGCGGCGTTGCCGAGGCTGAGGTTCGCGGCGGCGCAAACAAATACATAAGCGTTGAATTGAACGAAAACAAGCTCAATCAGTATAACCTCACCATGAAAGACGTTGCCAACGCCATTTCCAATGCCGAATTTGAGATAACAGTCGGTTCGGCAACCAGAGGCGATATAGATTTGAGCCTTGTCGGCAGTGTCAACTACGATGTTTATCAGCAGCTTGCCGATATTCCCATTTCCCTTTCCAACGGCGATATTCTCCACGTTTTTGACGTTGCCGATATATCCATGAAGGAAAGAGAGCGCAGCTCTTACAGCCGCCAAAACGGAATGGAAACAATAAGCATTTCGGTCACCAAGGAGCAGAGCGGCAACACCATAAACATCTGCAACAAGATAGTTGCTCTGGTAGACGAATTTAACAGCGATGAGTCGCTCGGTCTTGAAATAGAAATAGTTTCCAACAGCGGCGAGGACATCATGGATAACATCAACAGCGTTGTTTCCTCACTGGTAGAGGGTCTTATCATCGCCGTAATCGTTCTCTATTTCTTCTTCGGCGAGTGGAAAGCCTCCCTCATAGTAGGTCTTTCGATGCCTATATCGGTTCTCACCGCCCTTGTAATGATGTCCTTCTTCGATATGTCGATAAACCTCATGTCTCTGGGCGGACTTGTTGTAGGTATCGGCATGATGGTTGATAACTCGATTGTCGTTATGGAAAGCTGCTTCAGAGCGCGCACCTCGGAGCGCAGCTTTAAGGAAAGCGTTGCGGCGGGCGCAAACCTCGTCACCGGCTCGGTTATCGCCTCAACCGCCACTACGGTAGTGGTTTTCCTCCCCATTGCGTCTATGGACGGTATGTCCGGTCAGCTCTTTAAGGACGTTTGCTACACTATCGTCTTTTCGATAACCGCTTCTCTCATCAGCGCGCTGACGCTGGTTCCCCTCCTCTTTGTCAAGATGAAGCCGGTCGAAAAAGAAGATTCTCTCTGCAACAGGATTTTGCGTGTTGTCGATAAATACTACGAAAAACTGTTGAGAAAGGCTGTCCGTGCCCGCGCTGTCGTCGTTCTTATAGCGGTTGCCTGCCTTGTCTCGGCGGGAGCGATGTTCACCCAGATAAAGATGGAGCTTATGCCCCGAATGGACAGAGGTGACGTAAACCTCTCCGTTTCCACCAAAACAGGGCTCAGCCTTGAGGCGACCAACGCCATCATGACCGAAATTGAAGAGATAGTCAAAGCCGAGCCGGAAGTGGATTCCTATTCCATGAGCGTGGGCAGCGGCGGCGGAATGAGGTCTATGAGCGGCGGAAGCGGCGGTTCTATCTCGATTTCGCTTGTCGATGGTCACAAAACCTCCACCGATGACTTTGTAAATCAGCTCCGTGAAAAGACCGCGCATATCAAAAACTGTTCCATCACCACCTCCGCCGAAAGCGCAATGTCTTTCGGAAGCAGCAATACCGTTGAGGTAGAGCTTGTCGGCGAGGACTACGACGACCTCAAAAAAGCCGCCGCCATGGTAGAGGAATATATGGGCGGACTTGAGGGAATTTCCACCACAAGCTCGAGTGTTTCCAACGGCGACCCCCGCGCTAAAATAGTGGTAGACCCCATTATCGCGGGTTCTGTGGGAATGACCCCCTACTCGGTGCTTTCAAACGCCGCGCAGAAGATTGCGGGAACCACCGCCATGGATTACATTCAGGAGGGAACCACCTACAACGTAGTCGTTGAGTATCCCTCGGGAAGCTACGAAAGCATCAGTGACCTCTACGGTCTTATGATAGACCTCAATCGCGGCGGTCAGATGGCGCTGATGGATATGGCTGAGATAGTATATGAAGAAGGTCCTACCTCCATCTCCCGCGAGGACGGCGACTATGTCGTAACCGTTTCGGGAACTCCCCCCAGCGGCTCGGATATTACCGCTATGACCACCCAAATGACAGCCGCGGTAGAAGCGCTTGACCTTCCCGCAGGAGTATCTGTCAGAGCGGGCGGCAACATGGATAGGATGAACGAGGAGTTTTCCGCTATCGGATATGCTATGCTTGTAGCTGTATTCCTCGTATTCGCGGTAATGGCTATCCAGTTTGAGTCGATAGTATTCTCACTGGTTGTTATGATTTCAATTCCCTTCTCGCTCACCGGCTCCTTCTTCGGATTGGTAATAACCAACAGTTCTATCAGCATGACCTCCCTTATCGGTCTTGTAATGCTGGTCGGCATAGTGGTAAACAACGCGATAGTCCTTATCGACTACGCCGGCATTATGCGAACTCAGGGCATGACCCCGAGCGAGGCTGTCATCTATTCCGGCAGAACCCGTCTGCGCCCGATACTCATGTCCACCATAACCACCGTAGTCGGACTTGTGCCCATGGCGCTCGGCATCGGCGGCGAGGTTGAAATGATGCAGGGAATGGCGATAGTCGTTATCGGCGGTCTTTCCCTCTCCACCCTGCTTACGCTGGTTCTTATCCCCACGTTCTATCTCATGTTCGACAAGGAAGACAGAATGATAAGAAAAGAAGCCCGCAAGCAGAAACGCCTTAAAGCCGAATCCGAAAAATAATACCCATTCTCTTTGCCGCAGATGCTGACTGTAAGCATCTGCGGCAATTTTTCACCCGCGGTTTACACCGCAAAACCAAAATGATATAATTATTTTGGTTTATTATGTATTTTTCTTTTTTAAGAAAGGGTGCTTTTTATGCAGACCATGCTTGATATTCTCTTTATCGGAAAAAGCAACAGCGTAAACACCGAGCTTTACAGTGAGCTTTCTTCAAAATTCGTTTCACAACTCTCGGCGGATTCGCTTTCGGCATTGCAAACCACCCTTTCCTTCGTTTCGCCGAAAATGCTGCTTTTCTCGCTCTCCGGCTATTCCGACAACGGTTTTACCGCAATTTTGGAGCATCTTTCCACACTGCCGGAGCACACCCCCGTTCTCCTTATCTGTGATGAACAGCAGGCAAAATCGGCTTTGTCTTTCCTTTCCGGAAGCAGATTTTCCCACATTCTGCGCCCCACCACCAACGAGGCGATAATCGCCGCCTGCCGGCAGGTGATTTCCACCAACGGAAATGTAAAGCCCGATGCCGCTTTGCGGACTCCCGAGCCTGCTCCTTCAAAGAGCCATGTCCTCATCATAGACGACAACGCCATGACTCTGCGAGTCACCAAGCGTATGCTGGAAGATGTATATTCCGTTGCGATAGCGGTTTCCGGCTCACAGGCGTTTATGTCGATAGCCAAGAAAAAGCCCGATGTTATCCTGCTTGACTACGAAATGCCGTTGGTAAACGGTGAGGCGGCTATGCTCATGCTGCGCGACAATGAGGATACCCGAGATATTCCGGTGATTTTCTTCACCTCTGCTGCCGACAGCGATACCGTGATGAAGCTGCTCGCCTTAAATCCGGCGGGATATATCCTCAAACCGCCCGACAGACAAAAGCTCATCGAGCTGATTGAAAAGAGCATCAAACGTTGATTTTTTCGGAGGTGCGCCATGTTTCAAGCCCACGCTTTCTGTTTTATAATACTTTTTGTAATAGCGGCAGCCTATTTTACCCACAGGCGGGAGAAAAACCGTGTCAACACTGTTTTTTCGGTTCTGCTGATAACATCGCTGATACATCTGATATTCGATATGATAACCGTTTACACCGTGCATCATATCGGCAGTATCTCTCCCAAACTCAATCACTTTTCCCATCAGGTTTTTCTCGGAACACTGCTCTTTATGTTCTACATGGTTTATATCTACCTGATAGAACTGATAAACAGCGAGTCCAATCTAATCATAGACATCAAAAAGCGCACGGCTTTTCCCTTTTTTCTATCGGCAACGGGAGTAATCTTTCTCCCCCTCCACTACGTCCAAACCGAACACGGAAACTATTCCAAAGGGCCCGCCTCATTGGTGATATACACCAGCATCGCCATCTACGCCCTTTTGATATTGAATCTGCTGGTGAAATATCATGATAAGCTCTCTTTTAAAAAGATAAAGGCTATCGTCATCGCCCTCATGTGCGAATTGATAACCGCCATTTATCAGCTTGTATTCCCCTATTCGCTCGTTTCCCCTTTGGGAATACTTCTCCTCAATCTCGGATTTTACATGACAGTGGAAAACCCCGATGCCGTTCTTGTGGAACAGCTCAAAGCCGAAACCGCCCGCGCCGATGCCGCGAATAACGCCAAAACCCAGTTCCTCGCAAGCATTTCGCATGAGATACGCACTCCGATTAACGCCGTTTTGGGAATGAACGAAATGATACTGCGCGAAAGCCGCGAAAAAGAGGTCGTTTCCTATGCGTCGGAGGTCAAGCGCGCGGCAAAATCCCTGCTGAACATAATCAACGACCTTTTGGATATAACCAAAATAGAAGCGGGCAAGCTCACCGTCATTCCCGTGGAATACAGCCTTGCCTCGCTGATAAACGACATCAGAACTATGTTTGAATTGAAAGCTGCCGAAAAGAGGCTCAAATTCAAAATAGAAATCATCGGCGGCTTGCCCAGCACTGTTATCGGAGATGATGTGAGGGTAAAGCAGGTTCTGATAAACATTCTCAACAACGCCATAAAATACACCGAGAACGGCAGCGTAACCCTCACCGTTTCCGCGCCGCAGGCAGGCAGTATCAGCTTTTGCATAAAAGATACCGGAATCGGGATAAAACCCGAGGATATTGAAAAGCTCTACACACCCTTTCAGCGTGTTGACGAAAAGCGCAACCGCAATATTGAGGGAACCGGTTTGGGACTTAGCATCACCATGCAGCTGCTCGAGCTGATGAACAGCCGTCTCGATGTGCAGAGCGTATACGGCGAAGGCTCAACCTTTTCCTTTGTTCTCCCTCAGCCTACCGCAAACGCCACTCCGCTCAACACAGCCGTCCTCTTTTCCGCCGAGCCTGTTTCGGAAAAGCAGTATAAAGTCTCGCATCAGGCACCCGATGCCAAGCTGTTGATAGTAGATGACAGTGAAATGAACCGCCGAGTGATTTCCGGTCTGCTCAAAGAGACAAAGATACAGATATTTGAGTCCGAAAGCGGCGAGGACTGCCTTAAAAAGACCGCCGACTGCCATTTTGACCTGATTCTCATGGACCACATGATGCCGGGAATGGACGGTATTGAAACGCTGAGAGCGATGCGCTCGCGCGAAAACGACCCCTGCCGCACCACTCCGGTTGTCATAGTCACGGCAAATGCCGTTGTCGGCGCGAAAGAAGCCTATCTCGAGGCGGGCTTTGACGATTTCCTCTCCAAACCGATAGACCCTCACAAGCTGGAAAAGATGGTCTTTGCAAAGCTGGATTCCACTCTCATCACAGATGCCCCCGCCGACAGCGTTTCTACCGAGCAGCCGCCCGAGCGTGAACTGCCTGTCATTGAGGGAATAGACTGGAGCTGGGCGAATATCCATTTTCCTTCGCAGAGCTTTCTGCTCGATACGGTAAAGCTGTTTGTCAGCCGAATAAAACCCGAGGCAGATGCCCTTACCCGCTGTTTTGAGCAGATTGACGGCAATGATTCCTTTGAAAGCTATCGCACGCAGGTTCACAGCATGAAAACCTCAGCTTCCACCCTTGGAATCGTTCCTCTCGCGGGACTTGCCGCCACATTGGAAAATGCCGCCCGCGCGGAAAACAGCGCTGTGATTTCGACGCTCCACCCCGTCTTTATCGAAAAGTGGCTGAACTACGCCGCGCCGCTTAAACAGCTTATTCCAACGGTTGATTCCCTTTCCGCCGCCGAACACAGCGACACCGTTTTTGAGATACTCGATGCCGTTCGCGCCGCCGCCGCGGAAATGGACGTTGACGCCCTCGATGAGCTTTCCGCCAAGCTGGACGGATTCAGCTTTGAAGAACCACAGGCGGCTTCTATCGAGGAGCTGAAAACCGATATAATCAACTTTAATATCGAAAAGCTCATGACATTTGATTATCTTCCCCGCCCATAATAAGTAGAATTTTATAAGGAAATGACCCTCCGTATAAGTTTTCACTATGCGGAGGGTCATTCTTTTTGTTTTCGGCACAAAAAAGGAGCTGCCGCAACCGACAGCTCCCTTTTGATTCTGTTATCTTGAATGGATAGCTCTCTTTTCGACAGCCAGTGCCGCCTCACGCATCGTTTCGGTGACGGTGGGGTGAGAGTGTATGGTGGAAATAAGCTCGTCAACGGTAGCTTCAAGTCTGATTGCCAGTGCGCCCTCCGCGATGAGGTCGGTGGCTCTCGGTCCGATAATATGCATACCGATAACCTCGTTATACTTCTTGTCGGCTATAATCTTAACAAGACCTTCGCCGCCGTTGAGTATCAGTGCCTTGCCGTTTGCCATCATCGGGAACTTGCCGACAACATAGTCGATTCCCTTAGCCTTTGCCTGCTCCTCGGTAAGACCGACAGAAGCAGCTTCCGGCTCGATGTAAACGCAGGTGGGATTGGTCTTTTCATCGTAAACAGCGGGAATACCCATGATATTCTCTGCCGCAACCTCGCCCATGGCAGAAGCGGTATGCGCGAGCTGTGCCTTGCCGAATACGCAGTCGCCGATAGCGTAAACGCCTGCGATGTTGGTTTCCATCTTGTCGTTTACGATGATACGACCGCGGTCGTTCTTGATTTCGCCCGCCTCGAGATTGAGCGAAGCGGTGTTGGCACGACGACCGATAGCAACGAGAACCTTCTCCGCTTCAAAGGCAACAGTTTCGCCGCTCTTGTTCTTGCAAACAACCTTTGCACCGACAGGGCTTTCCTCAACCGACTGAACGGGGCACTCGAGGTTAAACTCCATGCCCATCTTCTTCATGTGTTCTACGCCGATTTTGGTGAGGTCGCCGTCAAGCATCGGGAGCATATGGTCCATAGCTTCAACAACGGTTATCTTGGTGCCGAAAGCTGCATAAGCACAGGCAAGCTCCAAACCGATAACGCCGCCGCCGATAACAATCATCGACTTAGGCAGTTCTTCAAGCGAAAGCGCGCCGGTAGAGTCGATGCAGTTGGGGTTCTCCTTGATTCCGGGAATGGGAGGAACGGCATTAACCGAGCCGGTAGCGAGAATTATAGCGTCGGCGGTCATAGTCTCCTTAGAACCGTCATTCTTGGTGACGCTGAGGGTCTTAGCAGCGGTAAATGTTGCCTCGCCGTCTATCTTTGTCACCTTGTTCATCTTCAGCAGTCCGGCAACGCCGCCGGTCAACTTAGCGGAAATGGCATTCTTGTGCGCGATAACCTGCTTAAAGTCAACCTCAACGCCCGAAACCTTAACGCCGATGTCGGCGCCCTGATTCTTTATCTGCTCGATAAGCTCGGCAGAATGAAGCAGGCACTTTGTGGGAATACAGCCGATATTCAGGCAGGTTCCGCCGAGGTGCTGTTTTTCGATGAGAGTTACCTTTGCTCCGAGCTGTGCCGCGCGGATAGCGGCAACATAACCGCCGGGGCCGCCGCCTACAACGATGATGCTCTTGGTGCCGTCTGCGGCGGGAGCGGCAGGTGCGGCGGGAGCAGCCGCGGGAGCGGGTGCGGGCGCGGGCGCGGGCGCAGGAGCGGCAGCTTCGCCAACCTTTTCGCCCTTTTCGCCAATGTATGCGATAACAGCCTTGCAGTCCGCGGTGTCGCCTTCACCGGTTACTATCTTGATAAGAGTGCCGTCAGCGTCAGCCTCAACATCGTTAGTGAGCTTATCGGTAGCTACCGAAAAGAGTATTTCGCCCTTTTTAACGGTGTCGCCCTCATTTTTATACCATTTTTCAATGGTACCCTCAGTCATGGTAAGACCGAGCTTAGGCATGATTACTTCTATTGCCATTTTAATTGCCCTCTTTCAAATTATCGGATTTAGCTTTTCAAACAGTTGATTTTAAATCGCCCCGAGACGTTTTTTCTACGCTCGGGGCGAATTTGTTATTCCTTATGCCAGCAGGAGAAGAGGATTCTCCAACAGCTCGGCAATGCGCTGGAGGAACTCGGATGCCTGAACGCCGTCAACAACTCTGTGGTCAGCGGTGAGGCTCAGGTTCATCATAGTGCGAACAACTATCTGTCCGTCCTTGACAACGGGTGTGTCAACCATAGCGCAAACACCGAGTATAGCCAGCTCGGGCTGGTTGATAATCGGCGAGAAGCTGGTGATGCCGTAAGAACCAAGGTTGGAAATAGTGAATGTACCGCCGGTCATCTCGTCGAGAGCGAGCTTGCCGCTTCTTGCCTTTTCGATGAGCACTTCGGTCTCTGCCGCGATTTCAGCCAGCGACTTCTCCTCGCAGTTCTTCAGATTGGGAACGATAAGTCCGCCGTCCTTTGCAACCGCAAGTCCCATATTGACATGGGGGTGCATCGAAAGCATATTATCCGCAAAGCTGGAGTTTATCTCGGGGAACTCGGTGAGCGCCTTTGCCACAACCTTCATGATGATGTGGTTGAAGGTGAGCTTGATTCCCTTCTTTGCAAGCGGCTCCTTGAGCTTTGCGCGCAGAGCCTTCATCTCGGTAACATCGACAGGTCTGGTGAAGGTAACTCTCGGCGAAGTAGTCCAGCTCTTGGACATATTCGCGGCTATGCTGCGGCGCAGAGGAGAAACCTTGATAACCTTGTCGGCGTCAGCCTCAACAACAGCGGGAGCGGCAGCTTCAACGCCTGCACCGGCTGCGGCGAGAACATCGGCTTTCATAACACGTTCGCCGTGATAGAGTCCGTTCACGTCAACGCCCATTTCAGCTGCCATCTTCGCGGCAACAGGAGAAACCTTAACGCGCGGACCCGCAACAAAGGCTTCAACGTCCTTTGCAACAACAGTTCCCTTAGGACCTGTTCCCGCAATATCGGCTATATTGTAGCCCTTTTCCTTGGCGAGCTTTTTAGCGTAGGGAGTGGCGAGAACATATTCACCGGCGGCTCTTGCAACAGGTGCGGCAGCAGCGGCAACAGGAGCCGGAGCAGCAGCAGCGGTCTCGGCTGCGGGAGCGGCTGCAGCGGGGGCGGCGGTATCTTCAACCTGCTCGCCCGCCTCACCTATATAAGCTATTGTAGCCTTGCAGTCAGCGGTGTCGCCCTCTCCGGTGATTATCTTGAGAAGAACGCCGTCACAATCGGCTTCAACATCATTAGTGAGCTTATCGGTGGCGACTGCGAAAAGGTTTTCGCCCTTTTTAACGGTGTCGCCAACATTTTTATACCATTTTTCTATCGTGCCCTCAGTCATGGTAAGACCAAGCTTAGGCATCAATACTGCATTAGCCATTTAAGCAACTCCTTTGGCTTGTATTAAAACATACCCTTGATGCCGTTTACAAGATCCTGCGGGTAAACTCTTACCATCTTTTCGAGGGTGGGAGCAAAGGGAATGGGAGTGAAAGGCGCGCCGTAGCGGAGAATAGGCGCATCGAGATACTCAAGCGCTTCTTCGGCAACGGTAGCGGCGATTTCCGCACCGAATCCGCCCTGCTTTACCGCCTCATGGCAGATGCAGAGTCTGTGGGTCTTTTTAACAGAATTGATAACAGTCTCCTTATCCCAGGGAGAAAGGCTGATAAGGTCGATAACCTCGGCATCAATGCCGTCCTTAGCGAGCATCTCGGCGGCGGCGTTGGCGTTCTTCATTCCGATGGAATAAGAAACTATTGTAACGTCCTTGCCCTCACGCTTGATTTTAGCCTTGCCAATCTGATAAGGAACCTCGTCCTCCTTCTCGGGAACCATTTCGGATTCCTTGTAAAGAATCTTGTTCTCAAAGTAGATAACAGGGTCATCGCACTCGATAGCAGCCTTGAGAACCATCTTAGCGTCATAAGGATTGGAAGGAGCAACAACCTTGATTCCGGGGATATGAACAAACCAGGACTCAACTGCCTGAGAGTGCTGTGCCGCGCCCTGAATAGTCATACCGTCGGGAGCGCGGAGAACCAGCGGAACCTTTGCCTGTCCGCCGAACATATATCTGGCCTTAGCCATCTGGTTGAAAACTTCGTCCATGCAAACGCCGATAAAGTCGGCAAAGTGCATATCAACAACAGGTCTTGCGCCTGCCAAAGCCGCGCCTACACCGCCGCCGACGATAAAGGTCTCGGAAATGGGGGTGTCGATTATGCGGCCGGGGAACTGCTGGGGCAGACCCTTGAACTGACCGAAAATACCGCCCTGACGTGCGAGATCCTCGCCCATGCAGAATATGGTAGGATCCTTTGCCATAGTCTCAGCCATGGCTTCGCAGGTAGCAGCAGAAAAAGATAATTTACGCATTGTGTTTCTCCTCCTTAGTCTACATAGACATCCTTAGTGTATTCGGAAGAATCGGGATACTCGCACTTGAGCGAGAACTCCTTAGCGTCTGCGATCTTCTTCTTGCAGGCGGTGCGGATCTCTTCCATCTCATTCTCGCTGATAACCTTCTTGGCAGCGAATGCCTTGAGAGGATCGGTGTCTTCAAAGATCTTGAGGGTCTCTTCCTTCTTGCGGTAAAGCTCGGGGTCGCCTACAAAGTGACCCTCGATACGGTAGGTCTTAGCCTCGATAAAGGTCGGGCCTTCGCCTGCTCTTGCGCGCTCAACAGCCTTAACAGCCGCCTCGTAAACAGCAAAAACGTCGTTGCCGTCAACGATTTCGGCGGGCATATTGTAGCCCTTTGCGCGGTCGGAGATATTCTCAACTGCTGTGGTGGTGCGATAAGGAGTGGTAGAAGCCCAGCAGTTCATTTCGTTTACAAATATAACAGGCAGTTTCCAAGCGGAAGCTACGTTAGCCGCCTCATGGAATGTGCCTCTGTTAGAAGCGCCGTCGCCGAAGAATACTACCGAAACGGTATCGTTCTTCAAAACCATCTTGTTAGCCAGAGCCGCGCCGGTGGCGAGGTTATAACCGCCGCCTACAACGCCGTTAGCGCCCAGCATACCAACGCTGAAATCGGCAATATGCATCGAACCGCCCTTGCCCTCGCAAAGACCGTCTTTTTTGCCGAATATCTCAGCCATCATCTTGTTTACGTCAGCACCCTTTGCGATGCAGTGACCATGTCCGCGGTGGGTACTCTCGATAAGGTCGGTGTCGCGAAGAGCCGCACAGATGCCGGTAGCTATCGCTTCTTCACCGATGTAAAGATGCACGAATCCGGGTATCTCGCCTGCGAGGAAGTCATGCTTTACAGATTCCTCGAAGTATCTGATCGTGCACATTGTCTCATAAAATTTTGCCGCCAGTTCCTTTGAAACTGCCATAGGAAATACTCCCTTCCTTGCCCTGCGTGCCGAATAAGTTTGCCGCCACGCAGTCTTCTCTTCTAATAAAGCTCTTTAAAAAGCCGAATTTCTGCCAACAAATTAAACACGCAGTTACTGCCCTTATAAAAAGCGGTCTTTCACAACTGCGTGTTTATTTTTTCTGTTATCCCGCCGAAAAACGGCGGGATAACAGTCTAAAGGTTCTTACTTGGTGAAAGCGTCAACAAGCTCGGGGGTGAGTTCGTCTCTGAATTCCTCGTAAACGGGATCGGAGAGCTTCTTGAACTCAGCAGCCTCAGCCTCGGTCAAACGGTGAACGATAACGCCGCTCTCTTCCCACTTCTTGAGCATCTTCTCGTCATCGGCACGGTTGATCTCACGCTGGTATCTGCACGCTTCGATGCCTGCTTCGTCAACGATGGTCTGGAGTGCGGGATCAAGGCTCTTATAAAGCTCGTTGTTCATGCAGAAGAAGAGGCAGTCATAAGCGCCGGTCCAGTAGGTTACATACTTCTGAACTTCCTGAATGGAAGCAGCGTCAGCGGTAGGAATGGGGTTCTCCTGACCGTCGTAAGTACCGGTCTGCAGAGCGGTGAAAACTTCGGACCAGTTAGCGTTTGCCCAGTTAGCGCCCCAAAGCTCATAGCTTCTGTTGAGCAGAGCGGAACCTGCTACACGAATCTTCAAGCCCTTCATATCGGCAGGGGTCTTGATTTCACGCTTGCTGTTGGTTACATGACGGAATCCGTTCTCAGCGCAGCCGAGGAAGTGGAGTCCCTTCTCCTCGAGAACCTTTGCCAGAGCCTTGCCGCCCTCGCCGTCGAGCTTAGCGTCGGCATCGGCAGTAGTAGCGAAAAGGAAAGGCAGAGAAACAACGTTGAATCTCTGATCAAATCCGGAGTAGATGAGGTTGGAGTGCATCGAAATCTCGGTGGTACCATCCATCAGAGCCTGAATGCCTTCCTTCTGGTTGCCGCCGGTGAGCTGGTCAGCTGCGTAGTACTCTACGGTGATAGCGCCGCCGGTCTTGTCGGAAACGATTTCGCCGAACTTCTTAGCTGCCTGAACCCAGGTAGAGGTCTCGGTAGCGGAGCAAGCGAACTTCCAGGTCATCTTCTCGAACTTGGGTGCGTCGGTAGCGGCAGTAGCACCGGAAGCTGCGGGAGCAGCGGGAGCCGCAGGAGCTGCGGGAGCAGGCTTAGAACCGCCGCAAGCAGTGATGCTGAGCATCATAGCTACGCACAGGAACAGAGCGATAAACTTTTTCATCAGATTTGCCTCCTTATTTTTCGTGTAAACACGTATATCCAAACCGTTTTTCTCAAAAACGGCAAAGACCGATTTTATCCGTTCTTACTTGGCAAGCAGAAGGAGCGAGCAAGCGGGAACGTAAGTAATTATCATAAGAACAATTACACAGGCAACGATCATGGGAACAACAGCTCTGGAAATCTGAGCCATAGTTACGGTAACGCCTTCCTTGATCTTGATGCCGATTGCTACGAACAGGTTTACGCCTACGGGAGGAGTTACCTGACCGATAGCAAGGTTTACGGTGGAGAGAACGCCGAAATGAACAAGGTCGATGCCCAGCTTCTGAGCAACGGGAGCCATTATCGGAATAAAGATGTACATTGCGGAGTTCGCGTCAACAAAGCAACCTGCGATAAGGAAGATAACGTTTACTATCAGCAGGAATACATACTTGTTGCCCGAAACGGTGAGCAGCAGATTCTGAGCCGCGCTCGAAATACCGTAAACGGTGCAAACATAAGCGAACAGCGAAGCAGCGGCAACGATAAGCATGATACCGCCGGTGGTCTTGGTGGAATCAATGAGTATTTCACCCATCTCTCTCCATCTAACCTCCTTGTAAACGAAAACGCCTACAAACAAGCCGTAAACTACCGAAACAGCAGCAGCCTCGGTGGGGGTAAAGATACCGCCGTAGATACCGCCGAGAATGATAACAGGCATCAAAAAGCCCCAAAACGCTTCCTTAAAAGAAGCCCAGCGCTTAGACATGGGAGCGGGAGCGCGGGTGATATTGATGTTCTTCTTCTTAACCTCGAGCATAATAACAACGACAAGCGCAACGCCCATCATGATGCCGGGGATGATACCGCCAACGAACATATCGCCTACCGAAACGCCGGTGATAGAAGCGTAAACAACGAATGCGATAGAAGGCGGAATAACGATTGCGATGGAACTGGAGGTTGCCATCATTGCGGTGGAGAAGGGAGCGGAGAAGCCGCCTCTGTCCATCATAGCGGGAATAAGAACGATGCCGAGCGCCGCAACGGTAGCGGGGCCGGAACCGGAAATAGCGCCGAAGAAGCAGGAAACGATAACGCAAACGATAGCGATACCGCCTCTCTTATGTCCGCAGCAGTCATCAACGAAAGCTATCAGGCGCTTGGAAATGCCCGCCTTAGCCATGATGTTGCCGGACAGTACAAAGAAAGGAATAGCCAGCAGCAAAAACTTGCTTATGCCGGAATACATATTGGTAGCAACTACCAGCAGCTTGGTTCCCTTGTAGAGCATCGCCAGAATAGCGGAGGTTCCAAGGCTGACGGCAATCGGTACATTAAAGAGCAGCAAAATGAAGAAGGTGCCAAACAAAATCAGATTAACCATTATCGCTTACCTCCTTGGTATCCTTTTTGCCTACCATCATATCAATGAGGTATTCGATAAAGTGTATAGTCATGCAGACAGCGCCTATCGGCAGATAAATGGAGAATACCCATTCCGGCCAGCGCAGCGAGAATGTCTCCGAGCCGTTTGCCATCTGAGTGAACACCTTGGAGAAGCCGTATTTGATAAGTACATAGCAGAAGAACAGCGATGTAACTATCGAAATAACTGTAAATATCTTCTTCCACTTTTCGGAAAGCAAATCATAGATAAGCGTCAAGCTTACCAGGCTTCCCTCACGAGCCGAAAGCGCACCGCCGAGCATTGTCATCAGCACGAAAAGCGCTACTACCAATTCCTCGCTCCAGGAAATGGAAGACGACAGGACATAACGGGCGAACACGTTGGCGGCGGTAAACACCGTTACCACTACCATTACGATCATGGCAACCCACTCTTCGATTCGAGCAAGTGTGTTCATGATCATTTTGTAGGTTTTCATACGACACTTTCCTCCTCTACTCTTCTCTGTCACTCGGCACAACACCGAATAACATTGTCGAAGCGCGCTCAAACCAGCGGTTCACACATTCAAATGAAAAATGTATGAAAATTAGGCTTTGCGCGATTTCATGAATATTATAACACCCATATTTTTTTAGTTCAATGCAAATTTGCAAAATAGGTGTATCTCATAGTTTTCGTGCAAACTAATTGTACATTTTGACAACAGTGGTTGATTTTGCCCTATTTTTTATGCTATACTGGCGGAAACTGGGTAATATTTAACGAGAATTTCGCATCATTATGCGGATTTCAAAGCCCACCGCCAAACTTTTTCCAACTGTATTTTTCTGTCAAGACACAGGTGTTTTACTTTCAGAATTATGTATAATTATACATTTGGTCGGAACTAAAATCTTTTTCAAATTTGCGAAAATTTGTGACTTTCTTTTGTTTATCAGCCTCGGTTTTATGCTATGAGGACAATTATTTGATTTGTTCTTTCAAATTTAGCACCGAATTTTTGGCAGTTTGTCACAATGCAACACCTCATTCAAATAATTAACTTTTTGAATAATTTGTGACCAAAATATAAATTCAAGGAGAATCGGTGTCATGTTGCCACTTGAGATAACCTTAACGGCAAATGCCGGAGTAGTCCTCAGATGCGAGAATTTCAAGCTCTTTTCGGACGCTCTCCACCGCCACAAAGCCGAAAATTTCAGCACCCTAACCCCCGCCATGCAGTTGAAGATGACCTCCTTCCCCGAGTTTTTCGGTGCGGACGTGATGGTGTTCACTCACAAGCACCCCGACCACTATTCAAAAACGCTTATCGCCGCCGCCAAGCAGCTCATGCCGCAGGCGCTTTTAATTTCCCCCGCGCCCGATTTCCAAGACCAGATTCTTCTTTGCGAGGAGCGCCACCGCATATCGGTTTCCGGTGCCGAATTGGATTTTATCCGACTCCCGCATGAGGGCGCACAGTTTGCCGATGTGGCGAATTACGGCTATCTGCTCACTCTCGGCGAAAAAAATATCCTCGTCACCGGCGACTGCGCCCCCGCCGAGCCAAAGCTTACCGATTGGCTGGAAAACCGTGAGATAGACCTTGCTCTGCTCAATTTTCCGTGGCTCACCTTAAAGCGTGGACGTGATTTTATCTCGCAGGTGATAAAGCCGAAAAACGTTGTTTTCTACCACATTCCGTTTGAAAGCGACGACCTGTGCGGCTTTCTCCCCGCCTGCCGAAAAGCTCTCCCCCTGCTCGACAGCCGCTTTTCCCCCCGCCTGCTCACCGAGCCGTTTCAAACCGAACAAATTCCGCTCTGAATATAAAAAAGGCGTTTTCCCAAATCAAATAGGGAAAACGCCTTTTTATCAGTAAAACATAACCTGCATTATCTCATCAACCGTTATCGTGCCGAAATAGTCCTCAAG
Organism: uncultured Oscillospiraceae bacterium; assembly: GCA_964573335.1. Classification (GTDB taxonomy): domain Bacteria; phylum Bacillota; class Clostridia; order Oscillospirales; family Ruminococcaceae; genus Yanshouia. The sequence goes on from CAZNJJ010000003.1 coordinate 35,649, forward strand.
CGGGAATTTCGCCAAAATTTCTTCGGCGGACTGCCGCTCAAATCTGCACCCCGTCAGTGCCTTTGCAATGTCCTCTGCCGAGCGCCGTGCCATAAAATCGCCGAAAAACGCTATATCGGTGATTATGCCGTCAGCCACCGTTGATTTTATCTCAAGTGTTCCGCCACCGAATCTGCTTTTCGCGGTTCTGTCATATTTCGGCGAGGAACCGAAATTCCATTCCCAACGGCGGTATTTTTCGTCGGCAAGCTGTTCGATTTGAGCTGTTTCCTCGGCGCTCAAACTGCCTCTTATCATATTTCCCGCCGTCAGCTCGTCTATCAGCCTGTTCCAAAAGTCAACAAGCTGCATATTTTCATCGAGATAGTCCTTTATGTTGCCTATTCTGCTTTTCACAGACTTAGCACTCTTTGAACGGAATTTTTCGGGGTCGGCTTTCAGCGCGCCCGCCACCTTGTTCGGGTCGGAATCGAAAAGCAACGTTCCGTGGTGCAGTATTCTGTTCTTGTGAATACGCTGTGCGATACCGGAAACCTTTTTCCCGTCAATCGTTATGTCGTTTCTGCCGGTTGTCTCGGCAGTTACACCCATCTTAGCCAACGCCGAAATTATCGGCACTGTAAACGCCTTGATAGAAAGATTTTCCAGATCGCCTACATCGGTTATAAAGGAATAGTTCAGATTGCCCATGTCGTGATAAACCGCTCCGCCGCCGGTGGTTCTCCGCACTACCTTGATTTTGTTTTTCTCAACAAATTCGCGGTTTATCTCCTCCTCGGCATTCTGATGCCTGCCGATTATCACGGCATTGTCGTTCTGCCAGAGCAAAAGAATATCCCCCTCGATTTTGTTGAGCAGAACATATTCCTCAAACGCCAGATTGTAGCACGGGTCATTGCTGCCCGTTTCAAAATATGTCAGTCCATTTGCCACAAATTTCCCCTCCTAAAACAAAAACCGCGTCTCGGTCGGCAATCGGCAGAGACGCGGTTCTTTTTGACAACCGCTTATTTAACACCCAATATTCTCACAGCGGAGCCGCCGTCCGACTTAGCCATATAAAGCGCCATATCCGCGCTCGCGTAAAGCTCGTTGAAACTGCGTCCGTGCTTGGGTGCCATCGAAACTCCCGCCGAAAGAGTCAGTCCGAGAACCTTTTTAAGCTGTTCCGCTATCGAATGGTATATGCTGCGGCTGCGTTCAACCGCCACTCTCTCGCTCGCGGAATAGTTGATAAACACCGCAAATTCGTCGGCGCTCAGTCTGGAAACCAAATCGCCGGAGCGCATATTGTTCCTGATTATATCTGCGACTGTGCAGAGCGCCTCATCGCCGGCGATATGTCCGCCGTCTGTGTTTATCTGCTCAAAGTTATCCATATCGAACATCATAAAGGCGCAAATATCGTAGTCCTCCTGCTCCAATATGGCGGAAACATTTTCCTCAAACGCCTTTCTGTTGAGCAAGCCGGTGAGGGAATCCCGCTGTGCAGTCTCACGCAGGTCACTCTCGACGTTCTTTATCTCGGTTATATCGGTGACAGCGCACTGATAGGTCGCGCGGCCGTTATATCTGCCCGCCTGAATAGAGCATTTCACCCACATCTGCTTGGAGGAATTGGTATACACTCCAAACTCCAGGCTGCCGAAGCTGCCGGAATTAACTATATCCGGCAGTTTTTGCGTTATCTGCTCACGACACTCGGGCGTGACAAAGTTCCAAAAATATCTTTCAGCCGAATCAAACTCCTGCACACTGTCAAATCCGAGCATACGCACCATCGCGTTATTGGCAATGGTTATCTTGCCGTCCTCGTCAAACTGTGCCATTCCGCAGGGAGCCATTTGGAATATTCTCGCGAAAAACTCGCGCTGATTTTCCATCTCATTGCGGCTGTCTATCAGCGCTCTTTCCATTACCTTTCGGTCGGTTATATCGTCGATAGAAGCCAGCAACAGCGAGCGCCCGTCCTCATTTCTGAGCGTTTTGCATTTTATATGCAGCCAGCGCTGTTCCCTGTCGGATTTGCCCATAAACCAGCGGCTGTAATTTGTTACCTCGGCATAGTCGCCCGAAACCATTTTTATATCCGCGGCGACAGAAGCGCGGTCATCGGGGTGAACGCTGTTCAAAAGATTGTATTCATTGTTGTAAAGCCGCTCCCTCGGCGAATTTACCACCTCGAAGAAGTGGTCGTTCGCCCGTATCAGCGAGAGCCTGTCTCCCACCGCTTCAAATATTCCCAGAGCGCCCACATAGCAGTTGAATATCACCGAGAACTGCGACAGCGGATTCCAAATATCCTCCACTCTCACCAGTTCAACAGTCACATTTTTCTTTTTGGCGGCGTGATTTTTGTCATCACGGAGCATCTGCTCAAAGTCGCTCTTGGCAAGCGGCTTGGCAAAATAGTAGCCCTGTCCGAGGTTGCAGCTCATGCTGCGTAAAAACAGCACCTGCTCCAGCGTTTCAACTCCCTCGGCAACCACCGAAAGTCCCAGCCACTTTGCAAGGCTTACCAAAAAGTTTATGATATTGCTCTTTCTGTCCTCGCCGTTTTCGCTCTGCAAAAACCGCATATCCAGCTTTATCACATCGAGCGGAAGCTCATTGAGCATATTCAGCGAAGAATATCCCGTTCCAAAGTCGTCCATCTCTATCGAAAAACCGAGCTTATGCAGCTTATCCACTACCTCAACTATCTGCTTGGGGTTTTCGGTATAGGCAGTCTCGGTTATCTCGAGATGCAGGCTGTCCACCGGAACATTATATTTCTTTACCGTTTTAACCAGTATGTCAACAAGATTGGGGTTATAAATGTCAACTCGGGAAATATTCACCGAAACGGGTATCGTCGGCAAACCGGAATCCGCCCATTCTCTTATCGAGGCACACACCTTATCCCAAACATATATATCAAGGTCGGTGATAAATCCGTTCTTCTCAAATATCGGAATAAACTGCGCCGGCGAAAGAAATCCCTTTTCCGGGTGCTTCCACCGCACCAATGCCTCCGCGCCCGCGATATAGCCGGTGTCAAGGTCGCATTTCGGCTGGAAATACACCTCAAACTGCTCCTCATGCAGAGCGCGCCACATATCGTTTGAGATTTCCTGCTCCAAAAGGATAGCGCCACGCATCGAGTCGTCATAAAAAGCAAATCTAACGTCATATTTGCCCTTGATTGACTCGCAGGCGAGCTTTGCGTGGTCGCACATAACGCTGACCGCGGCATTGGGTCGGCGCACATAATAAACGCCGAACTTAACCGATATGTTTATATTCAGCGGATAATCCTTGAGCAACTGTTCCATCGGCTCAAAATCTGCATCGCAGAATTTCAGCTCCTCGTCGCTCACCAGCATTATAACAAAATTATCTCCGACAAGTCTGGTGCAGAGCGCTCCTTCGGGAACATTGTTTTTCACCGCGTCGCCCAAAAACTTTAGCAGCTTATCTCCCTCATCAACGCCGAATATGTCGTTTATCAGCTTAAAGCGTTCCACATCAAATGTGACCAGGGTGTAGTGCTTTTCGGGAGCCGCGTTTATCGCGCGTCTCACATGGCGGAAAAAGGCATCACGGTTATAAAGTCCGGTCAAGGCATCTCGCTCGGCTTTATAGGCAAAGGTGGCTGTTTCTTTAAGATTCAAAACATTTTTTATGCGCTGCTTTATTATATTCGCGCGGTAGGGCTTTGCCAAAAAGTCATAGGCACCCAAAGTCAGCGCCTTCACCTCTGACTCGTCATTGTCAAGCTGTGATGTTACGATAACGGGTATGGTCTTGGATTGCGGCATCTCCGCAAACCGCTTTAAGAACTCATATCCGTCCATCTCGGGCATAATTATATCCAGCAGAATAACGCCTATTTCGTCGCCCGTTTTTGCCACTGTTTCCAGCGCCAAAGCGCCGTTTGTGGCAAAAATCGTATCATAAGAATCGGACAATATCCTGTCAAGTATCTGAAGATTTATCAGATTGTCGTCAACAAGCAGTATCTTTTTCCGTTCAGCCATTGCTATACCCCCAAAGAACTTGCAAAACAAGCAGAAAACGCCTCATAAATAACCAATATTTAGTTTATCAAATCTCCGACTCAGTTTCAATAGAGTTTGCCGCTTTATATACTTTTTTGACATTTTTCGCCTTTTCTTCACATTTCTCGTTCAACAAAAAATGTCTCCGCAAAACGCGGAGACATTCGGCAAATCAGTTTTTGGAAAATTCAGCCAGCTTCAATTCCTCATTGTGGTCGAGCGCCCACTGAACGCTCCAACTGTTTGCAAAGAGCAAAAGGTCATGCCCCTTCAAATCCTGAACACGCTTGGTATCGGAAGTGAGATGCAGATTCTTGAAATTTATCTCCTCGTTTTCCACCCAGCGGATATACTGATAGGGCAGATTTTCGCGCCTTACCTCAACTCCGTATTCGGTGGTGAGGCGGTGTTCCAGCACCTCAAACTGAAGCACGCCGACAACGCCGACGATTACCCTCTCCATGCCGGAACCCGGCTCTTGGAATATCTGAATAGCACCTTCCTGCGCTATCTGGCTCATTCCCTTTACAAACTGCTTGCGCTTGAGGGTGTCTTTCTGTGTGATAACGGCGAAATGCTCGGGCGCAAAGGTAGGTATTCCCTCAAATTTCACCCGCTTAGACACCGAGCAGACGGTATCTCCTATCGAAAAGATGCCGGGGTCGAACACGCCGATTATATCTCCCGCGTATGCCTCCTCGATTATCTCTCTGTCCTGAGCCATCATCTGCTGCGGCTGGGCGAGCTTTATCTTTCTGTTTGCCTGAACATGGTCAACTTCCATGCCCTTCTCGAATTTGCCCGAACAGATTCGCATAAAGGCGATTCTGTCTCGGTGCGCCTTATTCATATTCGCCTGAATTTTGAATACAAATGCCGAGAAATTGTCATCAAACGGGTCAACAATATCGTCCTCTGTTTCTCTGGGGAGCGGCGAGGAGGTCATCTTCAAAAAGTCCTCCAAAAACGGTTCCACACCGAAATTGGTCAACGCCGAGCCGAAAAACACAGGGGTCAGCGCGCCGCGGTCAACCATTTTCTGGTCAAATTCCATTCCCGCGCCGTCAAGCAGCTCAATATCGTCCTTCAATATGCCGTGCAGTTCTTCTCCGAGGGCGGCATCAAGCCTCGGGTCGCCTATCTCAAATTCGGTGGAGGCAACCTCTTTTGCGCCGCCCGAATTTGCAGTGAATGCGATTATCTCACGCTTGTTTCTGTCGAATACGCCCTTAAAATCACGTCCCGAGCCGATAGGCCAGTTGACGGGGTAGGTCTGTATTCCCAGCTCCTCCTCAATCTGTTCAAGCAGCTCATAGGGACTGCGCGCGTCGCGGTCCATCTTGTTTATGAATGTGAATATCGGTATGTGGCGCATCGTGCAGACCTTAAAGAGCTTTCTCGTCTGATTCTCAACGCCCTTTGAAGCGTCTATCACCATCACGGCGGAATCAGCCGCCATCAGCGTGCGGTAGGTGTCCTCCGAAAAGTCCTGATGTCCCGGGGTGTCGAGAATATTGATGCAATAGCCCTCATATTCAAACTGCATTACCGAGGAGGTCACCGAAATTCCGCGCTGTTTTTCTATCTCCATCCAGTCGGAGGTGGCATGGCGCGCCGCCTTTTTGCCCTTTATCGAGCCGGCAAGCTGAATAGCGCCACCGTAAAGCAAGAACTTTTCGGTGAGGGTGGTTTTGCCCGCGTCGGGGTGGGATATGATAGCGAATGTTCTTCTGCGTTTGATTTCCTGTTCAAGTGTAGCCAAAATTTCAGTTCCCCCAAATATAAGCAGTATATTTATTCCAAGAGCTTATAATATCAGAAAAACGCTCTCGGTGCAACCGAAAAGCCGCTTATTTTTGCCGATTTTTCAGTTGCCGACACATTTTCGGATTTGAAAAAGCCTTTTCCCTTGTCACATCGCCGAAGCAGTGCTATCATAAAAACGGCATCTGCCGAGCTTGAAAACAATGTAATGCGAAAGAAGTCTTTATCATGTGGCTGATACTTTCATTTATGTCGGCGATTTTCGCCGCCCTCACTTCAATTTTGGCGAAGGTCGGGCTGGACGGAATCAATTCCAACCTCGCCACCGCGATAAGAACAGTCGTAGTGACATTCATGGCATGGGGAATGGTCTTTGTCGTCAACGCCCAGTCCGGAATAGGCTCTATAAGCCGAAAAAGCTGGATATTCCTTATCCTCTCGGGACTTGCCACCGGCGCTTCGTGGCTTTGCTACTACAAGGCACTCCAGATAGGCGAGGTTTTCAAGGTTGCCGTGATAGACAAACTGAGTATCGTATTCACCCTTTTGCTGGCGTTTCTGCTTTTGCGAGAGCAGCTCACCGCAAAATCGCTTGTCGGCTGTCTGCTGATATGCGCGGGAACCTTCATCATAGCATTCTGATTCTTTACAATTTTTTGCTTGCTAAATCATCTCTGTAGTGGTATTATATTAAACGCACGGAGGCGTAGCTCAGCTGGTCAGAGCGCTTGCTTCACACGCAAGAGGTCCACGGTTCGAGCCCGTGCGTCTCCACCATTTCCAAAAGGAACCGCATTGTTATGCGGTTCTTTTTTGTTATCCGCGAATATTCCTCAAAAATCGGCAAAAGCTATTCCCGAGGTGATTTTTACGGAATCGAAAAACAAAAAGCCCACAGCCGCAAAGCTCCCCGAAAATTCTACCCTTTCTCATCGCGAATATGACGGCGAAAATCGTGAGAGCGGCGTTTTTCTTTCCCCCTCCGAGGCGATAGAGTCCGTTTCGGAGCAAAACCGCCGCTGAAGGCAAAGCCGTTCTCTCATTTTCCGTGAGGGAACGGCTTTTTCAATGTGGTAGCCGCCGTCAGGCAGATTACACGCTCGGCTCCGCACTCAATCAGCAGCTCGGAACAGCGTTTCAGCGTAGAGCCGGTGGTCATTATGTCGTCTATCAGCAAAACGGTTCCCGAGATTTTGCCGCCAACACTCGCCGAATAACCTCTGCGAACATTTTCCGCTCTTTCATGGGAATTTAGCGAATGTTGCGGCAGATAGTCGTCATTTTGGATAAACGGCGGCTTGCGGTGCGGTATTCCCAACGTTTTGCCAAGCAGGCGCGCGATTTCGGCGGAACAGTTCACTCTGCCGCTCGCTATTCTCCCCGCGCTCATCGGCACCTCGGTAACGCAGTCGATTTCCTCAGGCGAAATTCCCGCGTCAAAAAGCGCTCTTTTCATCAGCATCGCCACCCTGCTTTCCACCTCGGGAATGTGACGGTTTTTCAGCTCTATCATCATCGGGGAAGAAGTATCATCATAGCAAAATGCCGAAACGCACCGCTCAAACACCATATCACCGCCGCAGACACAGCTTTCTTCTGTTTTGCCGCAGATTTCGCAGAGCGGAAATTTGTGCAGTCCGCGATAAAGCTGATTCAAGCAGCCGTCGCATATTCCTTTGCCTATCTCGACCACCTCGCCGCAAATCAAGCATCTCGGCGGGAATATTATATCCAAAATCAGCTCTCGAAAACGCTTTTTCGCCATTTTTCCGCCCCCTTTTTTGAATACATATTACCACCCGCCGTCACCTTTCGCAAGATACGCAAAAACGGCGGCACCGAATAGCACGGTACCGCCGTTTTTCAAAGTCGTTTCAGTGCGGAAAGAGGATTATTCCTCGTCGCCGCCCTCTTCGTCCTCTTATTCAAAATCGAACTCGAGGTGCTCGCCGCAGTTGGGGCAGTCAATTTCGCCATCGTCAACCATATCCTCGTCAAGATAGATGCTGTCGCCGCAGGCGGGGCATACTACCTCATAGAGGTCGCCGTCACAGCAATCGCAACCGTCGTCGCAGTCGCAATCGCAGTCACAGTCATCATCGTCGTCCTCGTCCTCATAAACGATTTCTTCAAGAACGTCGAGATCCTCGTCGATCATATCAACCTGCTCTCCGAGCTCTCCGATGACTTCCTGCATATCGCTGACTTCAAAAGCGAGATCATCGAGAGTCTGAATGATAGCGTTGAGCAGCTTGCCCTCCTTGGTGGTTGCGTCGATGTCAAGCCCTTCGGCAAGACCCTTGAGGTAAGAAACTCTCTCGGTAACAGTCATGATAATGATCCTCCTTAAAATATCGTTTTTATTGTTTTGCTTTAAGCGCGCTCAAGATATTCGCCGGTTCTGGTGTCAACGCGAATCATCTCGCCCTCGTCGATAAAGAGAGGAACACGAATCTCAGCGCCGGTTTCCAAAGTAGCGGGCTTGAGGGTGTTGGTAGCGGTATCGCCCTTGAATCCGGGATCGGTCTTGGTTACCTGAAGCTCAAGGAACGTGGGAGGCTCAACGCCGAATACTACGCCCTTGTAGGACAGAATCTTGCATACAATGTTTTCCTTAACAAACTTGAAGTTGTCGGACAGCTTATCAGCGCCGATCGGAATATTCTCATAAGTCTCGGAATCCATGAAGTAATAGAGGTCTCCGTCGTTGTAGAGATACTCCATATCCTTTCTCTCGATGAAAGCGGTGGGGAACTTCTCGGTGGGGCTGAAGGTACGCTCAACAACCGCGCCGGAAATAACATTGCGGATCTTGGTGCGAACAAAAGCCGCGCCCTTGCCGGGTTTTACGTGCTGAAACTCGATGATCTGGTATACGTTGCCGTCCATATCAAAGGTAACGCCGTTTCTAAATTCGCCTGCTGAAATCATTTATTGCTCCTCCTAGATTAACATTCTGCACATGGAAGTTATGATACCTTATTATACCTCATTTTTCAAGCGTTGCACAGTAGTTTTTGAAAAATTCACAGGATTATTAGCTCTTTTGGGGCTTTGGTGATGTTTTCACAGCCGTTTTTCCCGATAATTACAACGTCCTCTATCCTCACGCCGAATTTTCCCTCGAGATATATCCCGGGTTCAACGCTGAGAACATTGCCCTCTTTCGCAATATCCTTGCAGAGCGGCGAAAATCTCGGCTCCTCATGTATCTCCAGTCCCAGTGAGTGACCCAGTCCATGCCCAAAGCAGTTTTTATATCCCGCCTCATTTTCGATGAGATTTCTCGCGGCAAAATCTATATCGCTGCATTTTGCTCCCGCCTTTATCACATCGAGGGCGCGCTGCTGCGCCTGCAAAACAGTGTCATAAACCTTTTGCTGTTCATCATCGACATGGCCTATCGCCACCGTTCTTGTGGTGTCGGAACAGTATCCGTCCAGCTTGGTGCCGAAATCCAGCGTGAGAAAATCTCCCGCCTCCAGCTTTTTCTCTGTCGGAACTCCGTGCGGCATCGAGCTGTTCTTGCCCGAAACGGCTATCGTCTCAAACGAAACGCCTTCCCCGCCGAATTTCCGCATCAGATATTCCAATTCTGTCGCAACCTGTATTTCGCTGACGCCCGCCCTAATAAAGTTCAGCAGCTCAGCGAAAGCTCTGTCCGCTATCCTCTGCGCCGCCCTCATAGAAGCCAGTTCACGCTCGGTTTTCACCGCCCTGTGCGAGAATATCACCTTATCCAGTCCAAAAGGCGCTATCTCAAGCTGCGGCAGTCTGCCTTTGAGCGCTTCCAGCTGAGAAACGGTCATATAAGCGCCCTCAACGGAAACTTTTTTCACGTTATGGCGCGTCGCCAGCGCGTCAATCTGCTCGTAGAGCTTATCCTGCAATATAACCTCGCAGTCCTCGGCTGTCTGCCGCGCCTTTTCGATATAACGAAAATCTATTATCAGCGCCGCCGTTTCCCGAGTGACAAAGAGCGTTCCCGCGCTGGATTTCATTTTGGTGTAGTATCTGCGGTTCACATCGGAGGTTATCAGCGCGGCATCAACGCCGTCGGGAAGCTGTTCCCGCAGCTTTTTTATCCTGCTCATCTTCAAAAAGCGCCGCCTTTCAGCATATTCTCATAGCAGTCACGCATGATTTTGGCGTCCTCCGCCTGCGTCCCCGCCGACTCACATATAACGGTCGGCGCGCTGTTTTTCCTCACCAAAAGCTCCATCAGCGGCTCATAGTCGGGACCGTATATCTCGTCGGAAAAGGTCAGATGCTTTTTCTCGCCGCCGTTTTCGGTATATTCTATCTTGGAAAAATGTATATGAAATCCTCTCATTCGCTCCGCGCCGAGCCGATTTTCAATAGTATCCAAAACCCGCTCGAAATCGCCGTATTCCTTCAGCGAACCGAAGGTTCTCGCGTTGAGATGCCCGAAATCGACACAAGGCAGCATACGCTCGTCCAGCCGGCAAAGCTCCATAACCTCGTCAAGCGTTCCGAGCTGATTTATCTTGCCCATCACCTCGGGACAGATATGCACATCTCCCAAGCCGTTTTCGTCCAGTGCCGCTATCGCCCGCCCCATAGATTCCTTTGCGAGAATCAGCGCCTGCTCACGGCTCATCTTGGAGCAGGAGCCGGAATGGACTATTATCCTGTCTCCGCCCAGCATTTTAACCGCTCTCGCCGATTGCAGAATATACTCCACCGAATTTATCCGCTTCTCCTCCTCGGTGGATGAAAGCGAAATGTAATAAGGGGCGTGCAGTGAAAACTTTATTCCATTCGCCTTTCCTGCCGCCGCGAGCTTAGCCATGGTGTTTTCATTCACCCTCACACCGCGCCCGCATTGATATTCAAATGCGTTCAACCCCATTTTGACTAAATATTCCACTGTCTGCTCGGTCTTTTTATATCCCATCGCGGCAAAGCCGTCGCCGTTTCCGGCAGGACCGAACCGCGCCGTAATCATATCGCTCATCTTCTTCTGCTCCTTTCAAAAAGGGCGAGAATCGGCTTTTCCAGCGCTCGCTTGAGCTTGAAAAATGCCGTTTTCTCCGGCTCTATCGGGTCTACGAATATGCAGTATATTCCCGCCAAGCCTGCCCCCAAAACGTCTGTGAAAATCTGGTCTCCGACAGCAAGCGCCTTTTCGCCTTTTATACCCATCTTCGCCAGAGTGCGCCTGTATCCCTGCGGGAGCGGCTTTTTGCCGTTTGAAACAAATTCCAGCCCCAAAAGCTCCGCAAAGGGTCTCACCCTCTCGGGAGAATTGTTTGACAGTATCATCAGCTTTATTCCCGCGGCGGCGGCGGTTTGCAGCCAGTTGATTACCCCCTCTGCCGGAACGGGATTGTCATGGGTCGTCAGCGTATTGTCAACATCGAGTATTATTCCCTCAAACCCTCTTTCAAGCAGTTTTTCAACGGGAATATCGGTTATTCGGTGAAATCTCTCATCAGGGAAAAATATGCTCATAAAAGCGTCCTTTCGATAGCCTGTGCTTGTTCTTCTATTATAAATCATCGTTTGAATCTTTACAATCCGCATCGGAATTTATATAGCTCCAAAGTTTTTAAC
>CAZNJJ010000004.1:0-34536 GCA_964573335.1 uncultured Oscillospiraceae bacterium
AACTTAACGGGGTTTCAAAAGGGGCACAGCCCCTTTGGGTGCTTTGGTGACTTTCGCACAAGCGAAAGTTACCGCCGCGCCGCGCAGGCGCAAGTGTTCGATAAAAGGAACAAAAATTCAGAGGGGAAACCCCTCCGTCTTTTACTTACGCAAAATCCACCTCCCCTTGTAAAAGGGGAGGCTTTTAGACGAACCCCTCCGCTTCACTCCGTTCAGCACCTTCCCTTTTTCAGGGGGAGACTAAAACCACCCCTCCGCCCCTGTCGGGGCACCTCCCCTTGTAAAAGGGGAGGCTTGACGTTATACAAGGCATACCCCATTTCCCCAACAAAAAAGCGAGTCTTAAAAAGACTCGCTTTTTATTACCGCTTATTCCTCATGCGCGGTGACTGCGATGGAAAGCTCATCGAGCGATTTCTGTTCTACCTCGGAGGGGCAGGCGGTCATCAGCTCGCTGGCGTTCTGCACCTTGGGGAACGCCATAACGTCACGGATAGACTCCTTATTCAGCAGCAGCATAACCAGTCTGTCAAGTCCGTATGCCATTCCGCCGTGAGGGGGAACACCGTATTTAAACGCTTCGAGCAAAAATCCGAACTTATCGGTATACTCAGCCTCGTCCATTCCGAGAGCGGTGAACATCTTCTTCTGAATATCGGGGTTGGAGATTCTGATAGAACCGCCGCCCAGCTCGGTTCCGTTGAGAACAAGGTCGTAGGCTCTCGCGCGGCAAACGCCGGGGTCGGAAACCATCTTGTCAACGTCCTCGAGGTTGGGGCAGGTGAAGGGGTGGTGCATCGCGTAATAGCGGTCGTCCTCGGGGGAATACTCAAACAGCGGGAACTCGGTGACCCAGAGCAGGTCATAGCTTCCCTCGGGAATGAGGTCAAGACGCTTTGCAAGCTGAAGTCTCAAAGCGCCCAGCGCGGCAAAAACGGTGCTGTCGCTGTCGGCAACAACCAGCAGAACGTCACCCGTTTCAAAGCCCATTCTCTCATGGATAGCCTTTATCTCCTCCTCGGTGAGGAACTTTTCAAAGGAAGAGGAATGAGCATCGGCAGTAGCGCGGGTGAATGCAAGTCCCTTAGCCTTGTAGAGCTTGGCGGTTTCGGTGAGCTTGTCAATCTCCTTGCGGGAAAGCGCAGAAGCGGCACCCTTTACATTTATCGCGCGAACCGAGCCGCCCGCCTCTATCGCGTTTTTGAATACGGCAAAGCCGGTGTTTTCAAGCAAATCGGAGAGATTTACCAGTTCCAAGCCGAAACGGGTATCCGGCTTATCGGAGCCGAAACGCTCCATAGCTTCCTTATACTTAATTCTGCGGAGAGGGAGCTGAATATCCTTGCCGAGTATCTCCTTGAAGATAACCTTCATAAGTCCCTCGTTTATCGTCTGAACATCTTCCTCATCGACAAAGGACATCTCAAGGTCTATCTGGGTGAACTCGGGCTGACGGTCTGCACGCAAATCCTCATCTCTGAAGCACTTTGCTATCTGCATATAGCGGTCAAAACCGGAAAGCATACAAAGCTGCTTGTAAAGCTGGGGCGACTGGGGCAGAGCATAGAATTTTCCGGGGTGAACTCTTGAGGGAACAAGATAATCTCTCGCGCCCTCTGGGGTGGATTTTATCAGAATGGGGGTTTCTATCTCAACAAAGCGGTGCTTATCAAAATAGTCACGCACCAGCTTTACGATGCGGTGACGAAGAAGTATCGCCGACTGCAATTCGTTGCGGCGAAGGTCGAGATAGCGATAGCGCAGGCGCAGCTCCTCGTTGGTCTTGATGCCGTCCTTGATGTCGAAGGGAGGAGTCTCGCTGGTGGCGAGAATTTTCAGCTCGCTGACATAAAGCTCCACCTCTCCGGTGGGAATATCCTTGTTTACCGCTTCTCTGCGGCGAAGAACGCCCTTTGCCATGAGAACAAATTCCGAGCGAACAGATGCCGCCTTTTCAAACACAACACGGTCGGTGGAATCGTCAAACGCAAGCTGAACAATTCCGGTGCGGTCTCTCAAATCAATAAAGATGAGGTTGCCGAGGTCGCGCTGCTTTGCCGCCCAACCCGCTGTTACCATTTCGGTGCCTATCATATCGGTGGTAACTTCACCGCAATAATGGGTCCGCTTCATGTTATCCATAAAATCTGCCATAAAACCTACTCCTTTATTTTAACCTTGCCGAAAATATTACTCGGCGTAGTTTTTTGCTTTGGCAAAAGAGCTTATCACAGCTTTGCCGCGGCATCTGCCGCGCCGTTCAACACTCTCTGCATCGAAATCATCGAAAATTCCTCAATGAATTTGTCGTCAAGCGATATTTCAAAGGTATTGCCGTTTGCCATTTCTTTTATAACAACCTTGCCGTTTTCAAGCTCATTGTCGCCGATTACCATGGTGTAAACAGCGCCTATCTTGTCGGCATAGCGCATCTGCGCCTTAACGCTTCTTCCCATGGTGTCGCTGTCGGCGGAAATTCCCTCTGCACGCAGGTCGGAAACCATTGCACCGGCCTTTATCGAAGCGGCTTTTCCCATAGTGGCGATAAACAGCTCACAGCAAAGCGGGTCGGGAGTTTTAGCGCCGCAGGCATCCATCACAAGCTGAACTCGCTCCAGACCCATGCCGAAGCCTATTCCCGAAAGAGCAGGTCCGCCCAGCTCCTCGATAAGACCGTCATACCGTCCACCGCCGCAGACAGTTCCCTGCGCGCCTATCGTCTCGGTGACAAACTCAAACACCGTGCGGCAGTAATAGTCCAGTCCGCGAACGATGTCGGGGTCTATCTCATATTCGATTCCCATAGCGTCAAGACGCTCACGCAGTTCATCAAAATGCGCCTGACACTCGGGGCAGAGATGGTCTATCATCTTGGGAGCTTTTGCGGCTATTTCTTTACAGGGGGGATTTTTGCAGTCGATTATTCTCAGAGGATTGGTTTCCAAACGGGTTAGGCAGGTCTCGCAGAGCTTATCCTTATGCTCGCCGAAATACTCGCGCAGCTCCTTTTGATACTGCGGGCGGCAGTTTTTGCAGCCTATCGAGTTGATATAGAGCTTTATCTTTTTAACGCCGAGTGTGTTCAACACCTGATTTGCCAGTGCTATGCACTCCGCGTCGGCGGCGGGAGAGGAAGAACCGAGCGACTCTATTCCAAACTGGTGGAACTCTCTTAGTCTGCCCGCCTGCGGCTTTTCATAGCGGAAACAGCTTATAACATAGCTCGCCTTCATCGGGAGCTGACCGCTGAGCAGGTTGTTCTCTATCGCGGCACGAACAACACCCGCGGTTCCCTCGGGGCGCAGAGTTATAGAGCGCTTTCCCTTGTCGTCAAAGGTATACATCTCCTTTTGAACCACGTCTGTCGTGTCGCCCACAGCGCGGTTAAAGAGAAAAGTGTCTTCAAAGGTGGGGGTTCTCAGCTCGAAAAAGCCGTAACGCTCGGCTATATCCAGCACAGTGCGCTCAATATAGTGCCAGCGAGGACTTTCGCTCGGCAGAACATCCGCCGTGCCTTTTATTCGCTTGATTTTCATTTGCTCCATATTTTTATATCCTCTCTTTCAGTGAAGATGTTTTTAGCTGTTCTTCGTCGGCAAACACATTTGCCGCCCTAATCTTTTTAACGTGAGACAGTCGGCAGTCTGTCAAACCCTTTTTGAAAAAAGGGTTCAACACTCCCAAAAACTTTAGGTTCGGCGTTGCCGAAATTCTAATCCGATGCCATGCCGCAATCGGAAAAGTTCTCGCCGACGAAATTATAACACACCGACAGCGGCAAACAGATTTGCCGCCCTAATCTTTTTGACGTGAGACGGCAGTCTGTCAAACCCTTTTTGGAAAAAGGGTTCAACACTCCCAAAAACTTTCGGCTCGGCGCTGCTGAAATTCTATGCCAATGCCATGTAGCAATCGGAAAAGTTCTCGCCGACGAAATTATAACACACCGACAGCGGCAAACACATTTGCCGCCCTTGTCTCTCGGACGTGAGACAGTCGGCAGCTTAAAAAAACACCCCGCCCCTGAAAATACAAGGGGCGAGGAGTTTTCCACGCGGTGCCACCCTTTTCAAAACGTCGATAACGGCGTTTCCTTTAAGGCGGTTTGATAACGGAGAACCGCTCCGAAAAGCGTTTTGACGCTTTCAACTCGGCGAATGTCCTTCACGCATATCGTCGGGGAAGCTCTCAGCCTATGCTCCCCTCTCTGTAACGACTCTGCCTACGCGCTACTGCTTTCGCTTCAATGTCTTTGGCAAAAGCGATTTTATCGCTTGGGATTAACTATATCTCTCCAATCAAGGTCGCCCTTTTCGAGCGCGTGAATAAGCGCCTCGGCTGTGGCGATGTTGGTTGCGAGCGGAACGGAATGAACGTCGCACAGACGGATAAGATTAGCCTCGTCCGGCTCACCGGGTTTCATGGTGAGGGGGTCGCGCAAAAGCAGCAGCAAATCTATCTCGTTGTATGCAATACGGGAGGCTATCTGCTGTGCGCCGCCCTGTGCGCCCGAGAGAAATCTGAAAATACGCAGACCGGTAGCCTCAGCCACCAGCTTACCTGTGGTGCCTGTCGCACAGATGTTGTGCTGGCTGAGTATTCCGCTGTAAGCAATGCAGAACTGAACCATAAGCTCCTTTTTGGAATCGTGTGCTATCAATGCTATGTTCATAACCAACCTCCGTATTTTATGTCAAAATCCAAATTATTTCAAGCAGTCTGTATTGAGTTTTATCCTCTCTCCCATTATTCGTTTTGCAAGCGCCTCAGTCTCACGGTATACCGGACCGGATTGCGGCAGCTCTGTTCCCTTGGCAAATCTCTGCTGAACAAGCGGATCAGCCGCTATGACAGATATGAGCTGTACTCCTACCGTGTCTATTATCGAATCAATATCCGGCATTTCCTTTGAAAGCGCCCTGCGGCTGAACTTGTTTATCACAAGTCTTGTGGGAATATCCCGCAGCTCCATCGCCGCTTTTGCGGCATCTCTTATCGAAATCGGGTCGGGAACCGTGACTATCAGCGCCCCCGTGCAGACCGATTTGGCTATATCAAAGCCTTTTCCCAGTCCTGCGGCGCAATCGAGGATAAGATAATCATAGCAGCCGGAAAGTCCCTTGAGCAAGCTCAAAAGACTCCGCGTTTCGGGGATGAATCTGCGGTCGTTAGGCGCGGGGATAAGGTGCAGATTCCCTTTTGGAACATCGCACACCGTAACCGAATTGACCGGCTTGCATCTTCCTGTGAGAACGTCCGACAGGTCAAACACCACCTTGTCGGTAACATTGAGCAGAATATCCAATCCACGCAATCCGCTGTCCAGCTCCAGCAGCAGAACATCTTTATCCTGCCTGCAAAGCTGGCGGGCAAGCAAAAGCGAAACGGTGGTTTTTCCTACTCCGCCCTTACCCGATGTCACCATCAGAATTTCAGACATTTTGCCGCCCCCTAACATTGCTATTCTATCACAAATCTTATCGAATGACTAGACATTTTTGTAGCATTATCATATAAATCGGGAAAACCGCCGCCGATATTTGGTGATTACTGCGGCGAAACGGCTTCACTCTGCTGATTTTGCGGCGGTTCAACGGCAGTTTGCGCCTCTGCCGAAGCAGCGATTTTCTCGGAATGATGGGGCGACGGCTCCTTATCGGGAAAGAAATAGGAATCCATCACCGCTCTCGCGACAGGCGCGCCGGTGTAGCCGTGCCAACCCTTTTCTATCACCACCGCTATCGCAATCTGCGGGTCTTCAACGGGGGCAAAGCAGATAAAGGTCGAGTTCGGAAACTGGTGGGTCTGCGGGGTTCCGGTTTTGCAGGCTATCGAAATCGGATAGTCGCCCACATAGCGATAGGCTGTTCCTCTTATATCCTGCGCCGCCTGATGCATACCGTCAAACACCGCGTCAAAGGCGGCGGGGTCAACATCGAGAACACTTTCCACCTGCGGGGTATGCTCCTCTATCGTATCTGTCCAGTCATAGTAGGAGGATATTGATTTTATCAGCGAGAGCTTCATTCTCACTCCCCTGCGGGCGATGGTGGCGCAGTAATTCGCAAGCTGAACGGGGGTATAGCCGTTGTCAAGCTGACCTATCGCGGCTTGGAGTGCGTCGCCGGGGTAAACCGTATCGGGGTCGCACTGTGTTCCCTTAGACTCGGAAAGCTCTATTCCCGTGGGAACACCCAACCCCAGCGCCCTTGCGTATTCGTTTATCTTGGCGATGCCGAGCTGCCTTCCCACGTCATAAAAATATACGTTGCAGGAGGCGCGCAGAGCATCGGCGGCTGTCATCTTTCCGTGCCAGCCCAAACAAGTGGGCTGATAGGTGGGATAAAATGCGTAGGTGTGTTCGCAGGAAACGGTTGAGGTGGGGGTAGCTATTCCCTCGGCTATTCCGGCGGCAGCCACAACAGGCTTAAAGCAGGAGCCGGGGGCATAAACGCCCGAAAACGCACGGTTCAAAAAGGGATAAAGCGGGTCAGATGCGGTTTGCGAATAATCCTGCGAAAAGGTTTCGAGATTGTAAGAGGGGTATGTCACCGCCGCCAGAATCTCGGAGCTTTTTATATCTATCGCCACCACCGCTCCCGCGTTGGCCTCTTTGCCCTCGCCCTCGGGGGCATTTTCGTTGAGGTATTTTATCTCGCGAATGAGCGCGTCCCGCGCGGTGCGCTGTATATCCTTGTCTATCGTGAGAACCACCGTGCTGCCGGGTATCGCGGGCTGCTGTTCGCTTATATCCACCACATGATAGCTGTGGTCAAGCTCTATTCTTCTCACGCCGTCCTCGCCGCGCAGGGTGGATTCAAACGCTCGCTCTATTCCCTCTTTGCCAACCATGTCCTCACGGGTGTAGCCCTCTCCGCGGGAGAGGTAGTCCTCCAGCTCATCGGGAAAGATAGCACCGATTCTGCCGATGATATGGGGTGCCAAATCGCCGTCAACATATCCTCGACTGGCGGTTTCGGCAACCTCCACCCCGGGAAAATCGTCCATCTTCTGACGAATTATTATCGCCGTATTCAGGCTGATGTCCTCGGCAAAGGTGTATCTGGCGGAAACCGAATATCCCTTTCGCTCCATTTCGTAGCGGACTCCCGCCACCGCGCGCGCGTCGGTATCGGAAAGCTCGGTCAGGTCATAACGCTCTTTGAGCCAGTAGAACAGGTCGGAGGCGGTGGAATATATATTGGTATCGAGATGTTTACGCAGTCTCGCGACGGCGGCGTCGTCATCGGTGAAAACCGGCTCGCCGTTTTCCAAAACCAGCGGGAGGGAATCTATCCATTCCTCACCGGTGGAGCGCAGTATCTCTATCAGCCGCATGATGTTGTCGTTTTCGGAATCGGCAGGAGCGAGCGCCTTGTCGAAAACAAGGTCGTAGCGGGCGTTGTTGCGGGAAAAGGGACTTCCGTTTCTGTCCACTATTTCGCCGCGCGGCGCCTTTATCGTCTGAGATTTTACACTGCCCTGCTGCTGCTTTTGCAGATGGGTCTGCCCCTCTACTATCTGTATCTGCGCCAAGCGAAGTATAAAAAGCCCGAACACCGCCCAAACCACGGCTCCGAGCAGAAACAGTCGCAGTTTAGATTGTTTCACGGCAGCACCCCGCTTTCCTAGTTTGATTTATCCTTTTTAACTGTATTCTCGCCCGAATTTAAAGCGTTCAACGCTTTTCGAGCGCTTCTTCAAAATAATCGTGGAATTTCTTCATCGGTTTGAGCAGGAGAGCCGCCGCCGCCGCTGTGTAGAGCGCACCGGGCAGAGTGTTTACCAAAATCAGCCTTGCCGCCCCCTCGTATCCCCAAAGACCGTATATCAAATAGTGGGAAACCAATCCGTAAACGAGCGCAAATCCGCCCGCCAACAGAAAAGCGGTTTTTTCGTTTGGCTGAATAAGATATATCACCAGCAAGCCGCAGCCGCAGCCGAGAACAAGAAAAAATATCGAAGCCACTCCGAAAATGTGAGCCGCCGCCGTATCACAGAGCAAGCCGCCGAACAGCCCGAAAAGACCGCCCGCAAATTCCCCCTCAAACATTGCTATCAGCGTCACCACCGATATAACCAGCACCGGGCGAACCTCTTTTATCGCCAAAAGCGCGGGCGTTTCCTGTAAGATATAGGCGAGCAGAACCGCCAAAACACATATCAGATTTTTTGCGATAATCAGCCACTTGGTTTTCTGGTCCATTTATTCTCCCTGAGCAGATGCCTGCCCCTCAAAATGCTTTATCACCAACACATCACGGACATTTCGTATATCCAGTGTAGGCTCCACTATCGCATAGAGCGACAGTCCGCCGCTGTCGGGGCGCATCTCCTTTATTGTGCCAACCGTCAATCCGCGCGGAAAAAGTCCGCCTATGCCGGTGGTGGCTATTATATCTCCCGCCTTGCTCTCGCCGTCTCTCGGGAGAAACATCGCCTTTAAAAGACCTTCTCTCGCCAATGTCAGCTCTCCGGCGGAAATGCCCGTTTCCCGCGTTGCGGAAACCATTATCCCCACATTCATCGTGGCATCGAGAATAGTATGCACCTTTGAGTGGCTTATTCCCACCTCGGCTACTATCCCCACCAATCCCGAATCGGTTATCACGGGGTCGTTCAGGCTCACGCCGTCGCTGCTCCCCTTATCTATCGTAAAGGAATAGAAACGCTCATCTGCGTCTCTGCCTATCACCATGGCAGGCTCAAAGTCAAAATCGGGGTTCTTTTCCTTTATCTCGAGGTAGTTTTTGAGCTGTTCGTTTTCCGCTTTTATTCTGTCATATTCCACAAGGCGGTTTTTCAGCTCGGCGTTTTCCGCAAGCAGCGCCTCGTTTTCATCTGCCAGCCTCGCACCGGAAAACAGTTCGGTAAAGGTCTGTCCCACCGCATAGGAAACAGAAGCGCTCAACCTCTGCACCGGCGTGACGACAAACGCCATCACCTTTGACATCATCGGAATTGCCGTTCCGGTGTGGGCTGCGTGCAGCGAAAAAGCAAAAACCAGCGCCGCCAGCAGCGCCAGTATCTTAAATTGTATGCTCTTAAAGAAATCCCCCATGGCATACCCTCCGTAAAAACTGCAATCCGCTTAGTTTAACAAAGGGCAAGGCGTGTTTTGCCCTGCCCCTTGACCGCTTTGTTATTGCGCGGGGAATATCCGCCGAATATCAGTGTCTGGAATCCTCACTGTCCGAGAGAACATCGCGCAGTCTGTCGATGTCCTCAAGCACTCTGCCTGTTCCAACCGCGACACAGTCGAGCGGATTTTCCGCGATAAGCACATTTATGCCGGTTTCCATCGAGATAAGACGGTCAAGTCCTCTCAGCATGGCACCGCCGCCGGTGAGCATAATGCCGTGGTCGATGATGTCGGCGGCAAGCTCGGGGGGAGTGCGCTCAAGGGTGGTTTTTATCGCGTCGAGAACAGAGGCTATCGAGTCGGCAAGCGCTTCTCTTACCTCCTCGGGAGTGATGGTGATATTCTTGGGCAGACCGTCGATAAGATTTCTGCCCTTTATCTCCATTGTCTTTTCGTCGGAATCGGGATAAGCAGAGCCGATGTCTATCTTTATCTGCTCCGCGGTGCGCTCACCTATCAGCAGGCTGTGCTTGCGCTTGATATACTGGATTATAGCGGAATCGAAAGCATCGCCGCCCACCCTCACGGAACGCGCGGTGACTATTCCGCCGAGAGATATAACGGCAACCTCACTGGTGCCGCCGCCGATGTCAACTACCATGCTTCCAGTAGCTTCCGCCACAGGCAGACCCGCGCCTATCGCCGCCGCCATAGGCTCCTCGATGATGGAAACACGTCTGCCGCCCGAGGCAACAGCCGCCTCTCTTACCGCGCGGCGCTCAACATCGGTAACTCCCGAGGGAATACAGATAACGATGTTGGGGCGGGAAAAGAAAGAAGAACCGCAAACCTTTTTGATGAATCTTTGCAGCATATTCGCGGTTATGTCAAAGTCGGCGATAACGCCGTCCTTCAAAGGGCGCATAGCCACTATCGAACCGGGGGTTCTGCCGATAACGTCCTTTGCCTCCTGTCCCACATAGAGAACCTCGTCCTTGCGGGTGTCAACCGCCACAACAGAAGGCTCACGCAGGATTATTCCCTTGTTCTTCATAAAAACAAGTGTATTCGCAGTGCCGAGATCTATTCCGATGTCCTTGGAAAAAGAAAACATTTTGGTTCCTCCTAAAAATCTTATCTCTCTTAAAAATCTATATCATCAGCGTCCAAAATTCCGCAAAGAATACTGCATATTCAGCCGCGCAGCAGTTTATAAAGCTGTCGGACCGGCAATCCCATAACCGAATAGTAGTCGCCTTCTATATATTCTATGTATCTCGCGCCAAAGCCCTGTATTCCATAGGCTCCCGCCTTGTCGCGGCACTCGCCGCTTTGTATATATTCCGTTATCTCGGCATCGGTCATCTCGGCAAATTTCACCGCCGCGCTCCCGACAAAAACCGAGCTTTTTCCGTTTTTGATAACGCAAACTCCGGTATAAACGATATGCTTTTTCCCCGAGAGAAGCCGCAGCATCTCGGCGGCTTCGCCGTCGTCTGCCGGCTTGCCGAGGATTTTATCTCCCAGCGCCACAACGGTATCCGAGCCGATAACCGTATCATCCGGGCGATTGGCGGCTACCGCCCGAGCCTTGCGCTCGGCAAGCAGCTTCACCGCCGAATCGGGGGCTGTATTTTCGGGGAGCGTTTCATCTGCCTCCGAGGTTATCACCGTGAAATCCCCCGTTATCAGCGAGAGCAACTCTCTCCTGCGGGGCGAGGCGGAAGCGAGTATCAATGCCATTTTGTTCTACCGCCTTTTCTCACAGCTTTTGCGCCACATTGCGATAAACAAGCAGCGCTATCGTGATGGTGATTATCTGAGCCACATTTATGCCTATCTCAAAGCCGAAAGCTACCTTGAGCATCGAAAGATCGAGCAGCATCGGATTGGAGGTGGAAAGCCCTATCGTTTTTCCGTAGGCGAGCCAGCTCAAAAACGGAACCGCCTCTCCCACCGATGCCAAAAGCGCTCCCACTATTATTCCCGCGAGCAGAAAGAACAGAAATGCCAATGTGCGTTGCAGCTTCATTTTCACTGTCCTTCCTTTCCTGTCGAGCCAAAACCGCCGACTCCGCGCTCGGTGTCGTCAAGGCTGTCCGTTTCTTCTGTATCGGGGGTCAGCACGGGGGTTATCACAAGCTGTGCTATCCTGTCGTTTGGGGCTATCGTATAAGGCTCGGCTGAGTGGTTATAAAGTCCCACCGCTATTTCGCCGCGATAGTCGCTGTCGATAACGCCGACGGCGTTTGCGGGGATTATTCCGTGCTTTATCCCCAGTCCGCTCCTTGCGTATATCAGCCCCGCGCTGCCTGTCGGCAGAGCGGCGGCGATTCCCGTAGGAATAAGCCGTGTTTCTCCCGGCTGCAATGTGATTTTTTCTTCGATGCAGGCGCAAAGGTCATATCCCGCACTCTGCTCGGTCGCCCTCCTGGGAATAACCGCGTTTTCACGCAGGCGTTTTATCTTAAAGGTCATATTATTCTCCGTTTATATTATTTCAGATAGTCTGTTATCTGCGCGCGCAGATGGTCTGCCGTTTCCTCGCTCTTTTTGAGCGAATCGGCATAGTCGAGGGTACACAGCACCATTGCGGCTATCGGCGTCAGCTTGGGAGAAGCACTGAGCAGCGCATTTACCTTTTCATCTATCTCGGCGGCTAATCCGCGGATATATTCTTCGTCCTCATGCGAGGTTATGGTATAAGCTGTGCCGAGTATCTCTATTTTAACACGATTTGTCATTTGCGGCGCCTCCCGATTCTCTTGCTGAAAACGCATCGCGGCTTTAAAAAGCTCAAAATACGTCATCGTTTATTATAGTACATTTTGGCTCGACTGCAAAGCCTTAAAAAACGGTTTTTTATTAAATAATTCTTACAATTTCAAAGCAGAACAACAAAGCGGCAGAGGGATTTTCCGCTCTGCCGCCTTAAAGGCTGTGATTTTTGTTCAGTTGAGGGCTATGAATATCTTCACCGTGCCGTTTTCACCGCAATAAAGCTCAAAATCGCCGGAATAGCGTCTGTCGAGCGGGGTGTTCCAAATCTCCTGCCAAAGCGCGGCAGCCGCTTCTGCCCCGCCGACAGCGGAAAAAACGGCGTATTCCCCCGCGGGAATCAGCTTTTCCGCCATTCCGACAGGAACAGCGGCGTTGAAATCCGTTTCAAATCCTGCGGTGACATCATATCGCAGATTCCGCGCGTCGGTATTCCCCGAAGAAAACGCATAGTCGGAATAAAGTCCTATCGGGTTTAAAGAGAGCTTTCCCTCGATTTTTTCGGCGGCGTTTTCGGCAAAAAGCCTCTGCCAAAGCCTGTTTATAACCTGCTGCATATCGGGTGAGGAATTTGATGTTTCCGCAGTGAAACCTATTATTCTTTTTTCGTCAAGATGTATCTTTTCCATTTTGTCTCTCCTGTCATCTGTTTACGGAAAAGTATACACCTCAAATCATGACAACAGTATGTCATAAATACTGCTCGCAGGCTTTTTTCAGCCGTTCTTTGAGCGAATCGGCTATCTGCTCGGGCGAAATCACCCTGAGCTTTTCCCCGTAGGAAAGCAGGTATTGATATAGCCAGTCATCTTCCGGCATCGAAAAGCTCACATCAAAACTCCCGTCGGGATTTTTCACTATACTGTCGGGCGAAAACTCGTCTCTGAGCCGATATTCCATATCGTGAGACACCCTCACCAACAACTGCACCGTTTCTCTCTCGTCGTTTGGGGCATCTCTGTGGCAGGGCGGCGGATTTTCTCTCGGCTCAAAGCGCTCGCAGGTCAATTCGGCATCGGTTATCCGCATGAGCTTAAACCAGCGATAATCGTTTCTCAGCCGACACCAAGCCATGATATACCAGTTCATCGAGAGAAATACCAGTTTAACAGGCTCTATCAGCCGCCTTTCTTCGGATTTTGCGGAGGCATATACTATCTCAACCGCCCTGCGCTCCAAAATCGCGGTTTTAAACAGCTCTATGCGGCTGTTCGCCCGATTTCTCGGATACCACCCGCCGAAATCTATCTCTATCCAGTCGCTCCTTTCCTCCCCGAAAAATGATGAGAGCTTTTTGAGAGCATCGCTCCCCTTTCCATCGGCGGCACAGAGGGCGGCAAGGGAGGTGAGCGTTTCCCGCTTTTCCGATTCGGTGAGGAGCGCCTTATTCAGCACAAAGCCGTCTAAAAGCTGTATTCCGCCGCCTGTTCCCCTCACGGAATATATCGGTATTCCCGCCGAGCTGAGCGCGTCGATGTCGCGGTATATCGTCCGTGAAGAAACGCCGAACCGCTCCGCGAGAGAAGCGGCTGTCACCTTTTGCTTTTCCAGCAGAATGTAAACTATTTCAAACATTCTTTCTATCTGCATCTTTATCACCTCTGCCATAATAGCACTTATGAACGTTTTGTTAAAGCCAAAGTCTCACAGCGTCTTTTGTTTGTTTATCGACGAAAAATATGTTAAGATATACTAAATACGACCGATTATATATTAAGCGGCATTGTCTTTTATTTAAAAAATACATATTCCAACAGATTTTCAGGTGGTTTAGATATGAAGAAAAATTCTCTTTTCAGCAGAACAGCTTCCTTTGCGCTGGCAATGATGCTGGCTTTTTCCGGCTGGGGAAATATCCTCACCGTGCAGGCGGCGGACAACTACTATATCAGATTTTATGACAACACAACAAAAGCCAATTCCACCAATACAACGCTCGTAGAGGGCGCGCCGATAACCGTTCAGGCAAATCTGCCTCCGGCATACAGCTTTTCCACAACTCCCTTTTCCGCGAGACAGAATATCAGCGGCACTTCCACCCCGATAACCGACATTTCCCAAGTTTTTCAGATAGTAACCAATACCACCACACGATACAGCCTCACCCCCAAGGTGCTTTCTCCCACCGTAACCGATGAAAACGCCAGAAAGAGCATCTCGGCGGAATACACTCTCGAAGCGCTCTACACCGCAAACGTCACAGAGGGCAACGCTTCTCTCAACTACACCACCGTTGTAGAAGCCGGTGAGGAAGCGAAAACCTACAACCGCTCGCTGCGTGTCGTTTCCAACAACGCAATACCTATCACCTCCGACAGTACGCTGACCTTTACCGTGGCGGAGGACCAGTCCGCGTCCGACAGCATATCCTTTAACACCGTTGCGGGTGCCACGGGATATTTCCAGGGGAAATACGAGGGACAGACGGTAAGCGCCAACGCGATAACCGGTAGCGGCTCAAAGCGCTGTATTCCCGTCACCATCTACGCGAAAGAGGGCGTTGACCCTCTGACACTGAGCTTTAACATCTACCTCGAGGGCGTTCCCAATAACCACCTTTTCAAGGCAGGCTCAAAAATCACCGTTTCCTTTACCAGACAGACGATAACCCCTTTGATTGCCACCGTTATCACCCGTGAAAAGGCTCTCGAGGATACCCGTTACAGCATATTGCAAAACCCCACAAACGCCGACACCACCACCACCGGCGAATCCTACATAACCCTTACCAACGGCGAAACTCTCCAGAGCATACAGAACAATTTCACCGTGCTTTCGCAGATACACCGTCATAATATCGACGTTGACATTCAGTGGGAGTGGGAAGCCGACAACACTCTCTATCAGGACTATGTAAAGATAGAAAAGGTTTCCAACCCGCGCCACAAGGCGATAGAGATACGAAACCGACCGGAAAACGATTTCACCGGCAAATTGAAATTCATCGTTATATACACCTACACCGAGGGCAATGTCAAAAAGGAGAAAAAATCCGATGAGGGCATTATCCCCGTCACCTTTTACGGAACAGGAAAGCCGCCCAAGGTGATGCCGATGCAGACCTATACCGGCGTTCAAAACGGCGACGATGTGGTGAACACCCTCACCGAGTTCACCCAGACCATGAACCTCGATGTTTATACCGGCAGCCCCGCCTACTATCAGCCGGAGGAGGGTATTCCCGCCGACCCCTACAAGCTGACCACCTCGCTCTATTTCGGCGACGGCAGAGGCAGGGCGGAATACGCCATCATCAAGCAGAACAGCGCGGGCGGCGAGTTTGAGGTGTTCTTAGACGGAACCGCAACCCCCTATAAGTTCGGCGACAAGATAGAAAACGTCGGCAACTACCGCTCGATAGAGATAATAGCCAGAAAACGCGGTCAAACCGGTTTGGTTGTCGAGTTTTACAACAGCAAAAAGGAACTTATCACACAGCACATCTTTACGCAGAACTTTTATATCAACGACTCCACCCCCAGCAGCGACGGAACTCTTTCCTCGCTGGTACTCAAGGGCAACAAAGTAACCGACAACAAAAGGGATATTTTTGAAGAGGTTTATCCCAACAGAATAATAGATTTCGGTTTTGAGCCGAAAACAAACGCCTATACCATTTCTCTGCCAAACTGCGTGGAAAAGGTGACCTTTGCCCCCAAGATAACGGTCGGCTCGGGCGCTTCCACCGATGTTTATATCTCCTCTCAAGCCACAACCGTAACCTCCGGCAGCGACTCGGAGCCTATCCCGCTTGAGGTGGAGATTCCCAAGACGATAAAGATAACCGTCACCGCGCAGGACGGCTCCACCAATTCCTACACGCTGACCCTGCTGAGAGTGGGCCCGAGCAGCGATGCGGAGCTTTCCTCCTTTGAGGCGTATCCCTCCACCACCCCCGATACAAACGCGATAACCGGATTTGCCCCCAGGGTCTACGACTACGCGATAACGGTGCCATATTCCACCGAAAAGATTACTGTTTGGGCGGTTCCCAACAACACATGGATAGTTCCCGGTGAGGCAGACGGGCAGAAATACACCGTTGCGTGGAACACCGACTATCAAACGGAACAGCTCTCGCTTTTCCAAAGGCTGGCAAATCTCTTTACCAATTCCGGCATAAATCCCAGCAGAACCTTTATGGTGCGCCGCCCCAACAAGGTGAACGGCGTTTTCGATGACAACGCGACCACTGTGATAACCGCCACCGTCACCGCCGAGGACAACATAACCAAGCGCGTTTACAAGCTGACTGTCACCTGTCAGGCGCCCAGCACCGACAATCTGCTTCAGTCGCTTGCGGTCAGCGATATAAACGGCTCTGTTCTCCCCTTTGAATACGGCATCACCTTTAATCCCGATTTGAAGGAATACCTTGTAAGAATACCCTATTCCACCGAAACCCTCACCATAACGGCGCAGGCGCGCGACACCGCCACCTCACTTGAAATGGCGCTCGACGCGGCGGGATACAGCTACACAAAAAGTCCTACCGACTACAAGCCCTCTATTCCCACAACCTTTGTCATCAGGAATATGGGCCCTGTTCCGATAGCGGCGGGCGAAACAGATGTAAACCTCACCCCCTTCTTTATGAGCCTCAAGGTGACAGCCGAGAGCGAGGACGAGACAACGCCGCCCTATCAAATCGAGTTTCAGCGAAACGACCCGAGTGACGACTCCCGTTTGAAATCGCTCACCTTGACCGACCAGGACGGAGTGGTTGTTCCCACCTTCTCGTTTAACGCCGAGCAGCTCGAATATGATATTGACGTTCCGTTTTTGACCACACAGGTCATCGCAACTCCCGTTCAGAGCTTTCATCTGAGCAAGGTGGAGGTAAACGGCAAGCAGATAAGCAAAACTCAACCGAGCTTTACCACCGGAATACTGCCCGCCGGCAGCACCTACACCATGACGATAGTAGTCACCGCAGAGAATTTTTCTCAGCGCACCTACACCATAAAAATCAACCGTGCAAAACCCTCCGATGAAGCGCGTCTTTCCGCTTTGACGGCAGGTTCGCTCACCCTCGACCCCAAGTTTAACCCCAACACCCTCAAATACGATATTGTCATTCCCGAGGGAACAGACGGCATCATCGTAACGCCGACCGCCGCAAGCCAGTATGCCACCATCACGGTGGACAAAATGGCGGTGGAAAGCGGAAAGCCTTCTCACAAAATCAGCCCGCTCGATGCACATTCCAAAATATACATCGTTGTAACGGCGCAGGACGGCAAAACCAAAAACACCTACACGCTGAACGTCACCGACGAAAACCTCATCACCAAGAGCAACAATGCAGACCTTTATTCGCTGGCGGTAGTCACCTCCGATTTGAATCCGAGATTCAATTCCGCCGTGACCGAGTATGAGGCATACGTTAAGGAAGACGTTTATTCGGTGGATATAATCCCCAAAACCGCCAACCGCTATGCCGATGTAAAGGTGTATGCCGAGCGCCGCGAGATAGGCGACTACGACGATAACTACGCCGTTTCGCTCTTTGACGACGAAACCGAGATAACGGTCGAGGTCGTTTCGCAGGACGGCAAGGTGACAAAGGAATATGTAGTCAACATATTCCGCGGAGACGAGGAAAAGCAGGGCAAATACGACCCGATAACCGCCGAAGAGGTTGATTTTGAGGTTGCCGACCCGATAAGAATCGACATCACCAAATACCCGCTGGTTGCGGCAGATGTGTTCAACACCCTCAAGACCGATTATCCCGACAAGAGCATACTCTTCACCGGAAATGACTACACCCTCAGCATCAAGGGCAGCGATATGGACACACTGGTTCCCAACACCGAGTATTTTGACCTTTCGCTCTCCTTCTCTCCCCCCAACGAGGAGGAAATATGGGATACGATAACCGATCTCGATTCCAACAACTATGACCTCGAGCCTGTCTTTATCCACTTCAACCACGAAGGTACTCTCCCCGCCCCGATGAAGCTGACACTCAGCCTCGGCTCGGCATACCGCAACAGAGAAATCTTCTGGAACTACTATAATCAGGAGCGAGAGCGCATAGATTATTACGGATTTGTTTTGACCAACGCAAAAGGCTCGTTCTCGGTTCCGATAACGCATTTCAGCACCTACATCTGCACCGAGGACCGCATAATCGAAGCGGAATACAGAGTCGGAGCGCTTTCCGGCTACGACAATCCCGGAGCGCCCGAGTCGCTGAGCAAATACCTTACCGATAACAAGACCAATCCCAACACCGGCGCGGAGGTATAACAGTATGAAATTTCTGCTCGGTATTCTCGCGTTTTTGATAGTCGCCGTTGTCGGCGCGGGCGGCTGGTATATCTATTCCGCAACGCAGGAGGAGGGCGCCTCGATAGAGCTGCCCGCCCTCCCCTCTGTGAATATGCCGTGGCAAAGTGAAGAAAGCTCCTCACAGCCGCAGTCCTCCAAAAAGGGAACTGTAACGGTGGGCGAAACCAAAAAGCCGAACAACTCTTATGATGTTCTCGATTCGCTGGCAATTGCCGCGAAAGCAAACCGCGACGTTGTCGCATGGCTGGAGCTTCCCGGCGCGGAAATAAACGACTGCGTTTTGCAGTATCTCGACAACGATTTCTATGTCAGACGCGACGAGCGCAAAAACTACGATGTCTACGGCTGCTATTTCATGGATTATGAGTGCCCCATGGGAACACGCGAAACTCTTGCCGACAACACCGTGATATACGGTCACAGCGCACCGGAGGACAATCCCGAGGGACCCCGCTTTTCAAAGCTGTTCCGCTTTACCAAGGGCAAATTCGCCAAGGAGAATCCCTGCATATTCCTCTCGACCGCCGAGGAGCGAATGACATGGCAGATTTTCGCCGTATTCTACACCGACATCAGCTTTGACTATATCCGTGTTCACATCACCGATGACGAAATGCTCGAGCTGGCAAATCGGGCAAAGGAGCTTTCACTCTACGAATATGATGTTGAGATAACGCCGGAGGATAAGCTGCTCACCCTTTCCACCTGCTCGGAGCGGGACGGCAAGGACGGAACCCACCGCTTTGTCGTCATGGCAAAGCTGCTTCCCGAGGCGGATTTGGGACCGGAAACCGCAAAAATCAAGCCGAAGAAATAATTTCTGTTGATTTTTTCGGCAAGGACTGCTATTCTAAATGTGTATCGGCAGTATTCCTGCCAATTCTCTAAAACGGAGGTGCCTTAAAGCATGATACTCAACACACTGGCTAATCAGATGGTTGAAAACGGCCTTGATGTGACATGGATGAAGATGCGTACCCACGCGGACAATATTTCCAATTACAGCACGCCCGACTACAAGGCTAAGAAATTGGATTTCCATGAGGTGTTTGAATCTATCAACGACAATATGTCCGGCAAGCTGCTTTTGCGTGCCACCGTTTCCACCGATGAGGCTACCGAGGCGAGAGTTGACGGAAACAACGTCAATATGGAATACGAACAGCTCGAGATGTGGAAGGCGCAGGCACAGTACACCGCGCTGATAAACAAGATGAACGGCAGCTATTCCAACATTCGCTCGGTCATCAGCACCATGAGCAAGTAACGGCTTTAGGAGGGGAATACAATGTCATCCTTTCTCAATTCTCTTAATATAGCAGGTTCGGGACTGACCGCAGAGCGTTTCCGCATGGATATAATCACCCAAAACCTCGCCAACATCGACACCACCATGACCTCGGAGGGAACTCCCTACCGCCGTAAACAGGTGGTTTTTGAGGAAAAGCCGCTTGATTTTAAGCAGGCGCTCAACGCTGAGACAAACAAAATCAAAAACGGCGGCGTAAAGGTTGCCAAGGTGGTTGAAAGTCAGGAGGATTTTATTCCGGTTTACGACCCCCAGCACCCCCATGCCGACGAAAACGGATATGTCTGGAAGCCGAATGTCAATCGCGCCGAGGAAACGGTTGACCTCATGGCGGCATCCAACGCTTACAACGCAAATCTCACGGCGCTCAACATCATCAAGAGCATGACGATGAAGGCGCTCGACCTCGGAAAATAAATTTTTCAAAACAAAACCGCGGATTTTTCCGCGGTTTTTTCCTTTTCCCGAAAAAATGCCGTCTTTTTTGTAAAGAAAAGCCCGAGTTTTTGCGGCTTTGTAACAATAAACTCTCTGTTTTATTTTTTTGCTCAATTTTTGTTACGTTTTTCTCTAAGCCCTTGACGTTGCCACAGTCCAGCAAGTATAATAATGATTGGATAAAAAGCGCAAAAATGCGGATTTTGTCCCAAATTCGCCTAAATATGTATTATTATTCCAAAAAGTTCTTTGAGTTTACAATCTGTTTAAAGTCTCATTTTCCAAAAGAATAGGACTTTTCGGGTTTCTTGTTGTGTTGCTACGCAAAAATTACGGCGGTCGCACCCGCCTGCCATTGAAGATATTGAAAGGAAAGTGACGTTTATGTTTATAGTTCCTATCAGCGAGCTTCAGCCGATAGCCTCGATAACAGAAAAGAACAGCGTTTCCACCGCTCCCGTTTCGGGAAAGAGCTTTGATTCCATATTGAAAAATGCCGTGAAAAATCTCGAAGAGGTTCAGGCGACCGCCGATAAAGACGCCATCGACCTCGCCCTCGGACGCTCCGACGACCTGCATACCATTCAGATAAACTCGATGAAAGCCTCTGCCGCCATTGAGCTGACCACCGCCGTGACCTCCAAGGTTCTTTCGGCATACAAAGAGATAACCAATATGCAGCTGTAAGCGCATTTTCAAACAGCAAAAATATCCGTTTTGGGAAATTTCTTTTGATTTGCCGGAGATAAGATAAATGGAACAGTTAAAACACGCTTTTGCATCTTTAAAGGAATATTGGAAGAATCTTTCTGCCTCGAGCAAGCGCATCTTCGCAGGCTGTGCCGGCGGAATTCTGGCTCTCGCCATTATCGCTACGATATTCCTCAATTTCAACGGAAACGACTACATAGTTCTCTACGACGGGCTTGAGCGCTCCGAGAGTGCCGAGGTTTATGCCGCGCTGGAGGAGCTTTCGGTTCCGGTGAGAATGAACAACGGCAATGTCGAGGTCAGAAAAGACAGTGCCGAATATGCCCGCGCGCAGCTCGCGATGCAGAATATCCCCAAGACAACGCTTTCTTATGACATATTCAGCAGCGGCGGCTTGACCACCACCGACTATGAAAAGCGTCAGCTTGCGGTACAGCAGCTTCAAAACCGTTTGCAGGACACCATCAGACAATACGACGGAATCAAAAACGCCTTTGTCACTCTCAGCATAGCGCAGGAGAGCAACCGCGTTTGGGAAACCACCTCCGCCCGCAGCACAGGCAGTGTCTCGGTGGTTTTGCAGCCCGGATATTCCCTCACCAGAGATCAGGTTTCGGGAATAAAATACCTCGTCGCTTCCAGCGTGGGAAGCACCATGACCGTTCAGGACGTCAAAGTAATAGATGCCGCCACCTCGCTCAGTCTCAAGTCCCGCGAGGACTCGGACATCAGTGAGGCGGAGAGCGGATTGGAGCGTCTCGGCTTTGAGCAGCGCATTGAGGAGCGCCTTGTGGAAAAGGCGCTGCACAGCCTTTCGCTCTTTTACGACGAGGAGGATATTCGCGCCTCGGCTACCGTTGTTATTGACTACAACAAGATGATAACCGAGAGCAAGCAGTATCGTCCTTCCGACAGCTCCAATAACAACAGCGGCGTTCTTACCCACTCGGAGGACGCTTATGTCAGCGACGGACAGGCGATAGTGGGCGGCATAGTCGGCGAGGAAAACAACACCGACACCCCCGTTTACGTTGACCAGGACGGCGACGGCAAAATAGATTACATCAACAACGCCCGCAGCCGCGACTACGCCGTAAGCTACATAACACAGCAGATAGAAAAGGATCAGGCGGAGCTGGTAAACGCCACCATAGCAATAACGATAAAGGGTCAGCTCGACGATATTTCGCGCGCTTCGATAATAGAAACCGTTTCCCGCGCGACAAACATCGAGGAGCCTAAAATATCGGTGCAGAACTTCGTCATTGAAGACGATTCGCCCATTGTTCCCACCAGCACACCGACAAAGAAGGTCGATCCCGTGATTGTTTTGATATTCGCGGCAGTATCTGTATTGCTCATTATAATACTTATCGTTGTTCTCGTTATGCTCAACAAAAAGAAGAAGCGCAAGATTGCCGCCGCCAAAGCCGCTGCGGAAGCGGAAGCCAAGGCTAGAGCCGAGCAGGAGGCATTTGACGCGGAGGCTCACAAGCGCGCTCTCATTGAGGGAGCTGAGCGTTCCCGCCAGGAAGACCTTATCACCAACGAGATACGCGATTTCGCGCATGACAACCCCGAAATCACTGCGAATATCCTTCGCGCATGGCTGAGAGAGGAGGACGACTGATGCCTGTTCCGATTATGCCCGCGCAGCAGCAGGGCTATACAAATATGCAAAAGGCGGCAGCCGTTATGATTGCTCTCGGCGCGCAGGAAGCCGCCGCGGTGTATAAATACCTCCGTGACGAGGAGGTTGAACAGCTCACGGTTGAGATTGCCAAGATGAACCGTCTTCCCCCCGAGGAAATGAAGGTCATTGCCGATGACTTTTACGGTCTTTGTGTAGCACAAAAGGTCATAGCCGAGGGCGGCGTTGACTACGCTAGAACCGTTTTGGAAAAGGCTTTCGGCACTCAGCAGGCAATATCCTACATGGAGCGTGTCACCAAATCGCTCAAAACCAAGGCGTTTGACTTTATCCGCAAGGCGGACTACAAAAGCCTTTTGAACATACTTCAAAACGAGCATCCCCAAACCATCGCTCTCATTCTCTCCTATGCCAGAGCGGATCAGGCATCGCAGGTTATCGGCGAGCTGCCGCCCGATCTCCGCATAGATGTTATCGAGAGAATAGCAAAACTGGATCGCGCTTCTCCCGAAATGATAAATATAGTAGAGCGCGTTCTCGCAAAGAAATTCAGCTCTATCATATCTGTCGATCTCATGGAGCTGGGCGGCGTTCGCCATGTTGCCGACATCATGAACAACGTGGACCGCGGCACCGAAAAACAGATATTCGACGAGCTGGGTCTCAAGGACCCCGAGCTGGCAGACGACGTGCGAAAGCTCATGTTCGTATTCGAGGATATTATCTATCTCGACGATATGTCGATACAGCGCTTTTTGCGCGAGGTCGATTCCAAAGACCTTGCCGTCGCGCTCAAAGGCTCCAATCAGGACGTCAGCGCGGTTATCTTCAA
Source organism: uncultured Oscillospiraceae bacterium (assembly GCA_964573335.1). Taxonomy (GTDB): domain Bacteria; phylum Bacillota; class Clostridia; order Oscillospirales; family Ruminococcaceae; genus Yanshouia. The sequence goes on from CAZNJJ010000004.1 coordinate 23,099, forward strand.
CAATATGTCCAAACGTATGCAGGAGACCATCAACAGCGACATCGAATATCTGCATAACGTTCGTATGCGTGACGTTGAAGCCGCACAGCAGAAGATTGTTGATGTTATCCGCAAGCTGGAAGAAGACGGCGAGCTTGTCATCACCAAGGGCGGAAAGGATGATGTAATTGCGTAGTAAATTGGGCAGAGTCTTTTCCCCCGACAGCATAGAAACAGACGACGAGCCCGTTATGCTCGGCGTTTCCGACCCGAAGGAGCCCGAAATGCCGGATTTTGACGACGACTCGGATTTTGACGATGCCGATTCGGACAAGGAAACCGATTCGGTCAGCGAGGAGAAAAGCTCCTTTAAAAAGAGCGACCTTGCCGCGGCAGAAGAACTTATCACATTGAATACCCGTGAGCTTTGCGACAAAATGATAGCGCAAGCCACCTCCGAGGCGGCACGGCTCATTGAGGAAGGGCACGCAAGAGCGCAGGCGGAATATTCCGCGGCAATCAGCGCCGCCCAAAACGATATAGCCGCCGAACAGCAAAAAGCCTTCACCCTCGGCAGAACAGATGCCGCAAAAGCCTGCCGTGACGAAATTAACGGCTGTGTCGCAAAGATAGAGGACCTCATCTGCCGACTGGAGAGCGACCATGCCGCCTTCATCACAGGCTACGAAAACGACCTCAAATGGCTGGCGATAGAGATAGCACAGCAGATTCTCTGCGATACGATAGAATCCGATAACCAAAAGCTCTGCTCGCTGGTTTTGGGAGCTGTCAAATCGGTTAAAAACGCCCGCTGGCTGAAGGTTGAGCTTTCTGACCAAATGGCAGGGGTTCTCTCAACGATTCAGCAGGCGGTTGAAAGCGAAATACCCGGCAAAGCCGAGTTCAAGCTGGTTTCCGCCCCGACAGACCATTGTGTTGTTGAAACTCCCGAAAAGGTTTTCGATGTTTCTCTTTCACAGCAGATAGAAAATCTGAAAATATACTTTGCAAACGAGCAGGGTGTTTGATTATGAACAGAGCCTATTACAGCAGTTTGCTCAAAACAGGCAAGCTCTACACCGAAATGGGCAAGATAGACAAAATAGTCGGAATGACAGTTGAAGCCAGCGGCATAAATTGCAGCATGGGCGATGTTTGCAGCATCATTATCGACGACGGCAGGAGCGTTATGGCTGAGGTTGTCGGCTTTAAAGATGACCACATTCAGCTCATGCCCTATTCCGACACCGAGGGCATCAGGCAGGGCAGCCGAGTGTTGAACACCGGCGAAAAGCTGACTCTCAAGGTCAGCGATGAGCTTATCGGCAGAACGGTAAATGCCATGGGTCAGCCGATAGACGACGGCGGCGAGATTTCCTCGGGAATACCCTTTTCGATAGTGGGCGAGCCTGCAAACCCAATGGCGCGCCCGAGAATATCCGACCCGATTGAGATGGGAGTGAGAGCCATTGACGGCTGTCTCACCATCGGCAAGGGACAGAGAATGGGCATATTCGCCGGTTCCGGCGTAGGAAAAAGCACCCTCATGGGTATGCTTGCGCGAAATGTTAAAGCCGATGTAAACGTTATCGCCCTTGTAGGAGAACGTGGACGTGAGGTAGTTGAGTTTATCAACCGCGACTTGGGTCCCGAGGGTAAGAAACGCTCTGTACTGGTGGTTGCCACCAGTGACCAGCCCGCAATGCAGCGCAGCAAATGCGCTCTCACCGCCACCGCCATAGCGGAATATTTCTGCCGACAGGGTAAGGACGTTCTGCTGATGATGGATTCGCTCACAAGATTTTGCATGGCACAGCGCGAGATAGGTCTTTCCACCGGAGAACCGCCGGTAGCGCGCGGCTATCCGCCCTCAATATATGCCGAGCTTCCAAAGCTGCTGGAACGCGCGGGAAATTTTGAAACAGGCTCGATAACCGGAATCTACACCGTTCTGGTGGAAGGCGACGACACCAACGAGCCTATCGCCGACACCGTGCGAGGCATCATAGACGGTCATATAATCCTTTCCCGAAAAATCGCCGCCAAAAACCACTATCCCGCTATCGACCTGCTTTCCAGTGTGAGCCGTTTGATGAACGACATCTGCGAAAAGCCGCAAAAGCAGGCGGCTTCCCGACTGAGAAACATGATGGCGGTTTACGAAAGCAATCTTGACCTTATTTCGATAGGCGCTTATAAAAGCGGAACCAACCCCGAGCTGGACGAGGCTATCGCCCACATCGACAAGATAAACGCCTTTTTACAGCAGGCTGTTGATGAAAAGATAACCTTTAACGAAACGGTTCGCAGACTTTTGAGCGCGGTTGATTGATAAACCTGTCAGGGGGTCAGCGATGTGAAAAAATTCAACTTCCCCCTGGAAAAGGTATTGCGTTTTCGCACTTCCCTGCTCGATGAGGAGAAAAACCGCCTCGCCGAATTGCGGCGAGATGTCATCGAAACAGAAAACAAAATCGAGGACTGCCGCTGTCAGATAGCGCAGAGCGATTTGAAATTGAAAGAGTCTGCCATGCGGGGAACCTCCGTAATGGAATTGCAGATGCTGAACTTTCAGATAGACAGCGCCCGCAGAATGATAACCGAGCTTGAAAAAACGCTCAAAAAACAGCGCGCGCTGGCGGAAAAGCAGTTGGCGGTCGTTCTCGAGGCTACCAAGGACGTAAACGGACTTGAACGGCTGAGAGATAAACAGCGCGAGGAATATAACGAAGCTGTCCGCAAGGAAGACGACCTCACTATAAGTGAGCTGGTCAGCTCGCAATATGTGCGGGGAGACCATTCACGATAGATACCCCATATCCACCATTGAAAGGAGGTGCAAAGAAAATGACAGACATGACCATGGAGCTTGTGCAGACAGCACCCGCAAAGTCCACGGCAAAAGGCTCTGGCGGCTCTAAAAAGGCGACGGCAGCCGATGGCGAATCCTTTTCCGAAAAGCTCGACCGCGCGGTAAGCGAAGCTAACGAAAACACCGCTTCTCAACAGCAGGAGGAGCAATCGGAGGAGATAGGCTCCGAAATGGCGGCGGAAATGCTGACCGATTTTACACTCTTGCCGATTATTCCCACAACGGAAAACGCCGAACAACCCGTTTTGACAGGCGACAGCCTTTCTGTAAACGCAGACGGCGCTCTTATCGGACAGAATGTCGCACCCGAGACTCTCCCCTCTGCCGAAATCCCCGCAACGGAGCAGACGCAGATTCCCGCACAGCAGCCTCAGCAGACGGTTCAACCCGACCAAAGCGGCGCGGCGGTCGAAAAACAGCCTGTTCCCATTCAGAGCGTGACTGTCGAACAGACTCCCGCTCAACAGCCCGATGAACAGCCTATCGACCATCTTCAGGCGCAGACACAGTTCACCAAGTCTATCAGGCAGGCACAGCATCTTATCCGCAACACCGACAGTGCCACTTCCCTGCGGTCACAGCCGCTCAAAATTGATGTTGACGAGCTGCAAAAGCAGGTAGATGCGGGCGAATTTCTCACCCAACAGCAGGCGGCAGGTCAGCAGATTCGCACAGAACAGCCTCAGCCCGAGATGAAAAACGCCGAAAATGTCGAGCCGCGTGAGATATTCCCGCAGATAAGACAGGGCGCTCAACAGCATATCGAGCGGGGTGACAGCGATTTCACCATCAAGCTCCGCCCCGAGGGACTTGGCGAAATAACCGTTAAGCTCGCCTCGCAGGACGGCAGAGTGACGCTCAGCCTGTCGGCATCGGATGCCAACGTGCAAAAGCTGCTCGGCAGTGAGATAAACAGTCTCCGCGAGATAATGCGTCCCTACAATGTAGAGGTAGCGCAGGTTGAGCAGAGCAATTCGGCGGTTTTCGCGGATTTGCAGCAGCAGCTCCAACAGCACGATTCTCCGCAGCAGAATTTCTCAGGACAGCGAAACAGCTTTTTCGCAGATTCCTTTGAAGAAGCGGTCACCGAGGAAGAAGCGGTTGAGGAGCAGTCTCCCGACAGTATTCTCGACAGATATATCTAAAGAAAGGAGGATAAACAGATGAGCAGTGTAAGCGACCTTTACGGCGTGAACAAGCCGATGAACGTAAACGCGGTTTATGAGAAAAACGGTTCAAATTCCGATATGGGAGTTGAGGATTTTCTTCAGCTTATGATAGCGGAAATGAAAAATATGGACTTTACCTCAAGCGAATCCACCGATTCCACCGTTTATGTCACACAGCTCGCGCAGATAGCCTCTATGCAGCAGATGGAACAGCTTGCTTATTATTCCAAAACAAGCTATGTTATGAATCTGGTCGGCAAGGAGGTAACGGTTGCCAATCTTTCTCTCGGCGGAAATGTCAACAGCGACACAGGCGTTGTGGAAAAGATTTCTCTTTCCGGAGATGATTTTGAGGTTTATGTAAACGGAAAGGCTTATTCTCTGAGCAACATCATGTCGGTGAACAACCCCGATGCCACCGTTGAGGAAGAAATGAGCAAGGCAGCCAATATGACTCCCTATCTGCTCAAGCGCGGTTCCGATTCCGCCACAATCGCATGGAACGCACCCGAAAGCAGCGACCTCTCGAAATACTATTTCGATGTTTACTACTCCGAGGATTCTGCGTTTGACACGATAAGCCAGGTTAAAAACGGCACACTCGCAGGCAGTTTTAAGGGAACAGACGACCTTTATATCAAGCTCGAGGATCTCTCGCCCGAAACGAGATACTATGTCAACATCATCATGAACAGCTCTGACGGCAAGCAGGAGATATATCAAAAGCTGATATTCGACACCAAGGAAGGTTCTGTTTCAAGCTCAAACGGCAGTTCGGGTAGCTCAAACGGCGGCGATATTGAATCGACACCCGATGTAAACCCGGGCGAAAACGGCGAGAATACCGAAAACGAAACCACCGACGAGAGCGGAGCTGTCAGCGAAGGTGAAACCGACATCGGCGAGACAGACAGCACCGAAACCGATTCCGAACCCGAGGGCGAAACAACGGCATGATGCCAAAATAAGACACGGAGGTCTTTTATGGCGGATAATTTTTATCCCGGTTTAAGACCGTTTACGATAACCACAGGCACGCTCAATCCCTATTTTCCCGAGAGCGGCAAAACTCAGCCCAATTCCGGCGAGAGCGCACTTTCCTTTAAGGAGCTGCTTGAACGCGAGGTTAAAAACGAGGGTGGAGTTGAGTTTTCAAAGCACGCGGCTCAGAGGATAGAGCAGCGCAGCATTGTGATGACGGAGGACAGTCTCCACAGGCTGAATGAGGGTGTTAAAATAGCACAGCAAAAAGGACTTGACGACACACTTATTCTGATAGACAAAACCGCCTTTATCGTAAGCGCGCAAAACAACAGGGTGATAACAACAGTGAGCGAAAACGACATCACGGGAAACGTTTTCACCAACATCGACGGAACCGTTATAATCTAAAGCCGGACCTTTTTAAGGAAGCTTTTGCTGCCCCGACCGACTGACGGGCAGCGGCAGAATACGGTTCTCCGAACAAAAGGAGCTAATTTATGAACAGATCTTTGTATTCCGGCGTTTCCGGAATGAAAGCACACCAGACCAGAATGGACGTTATCGGTAACAATATCGCCAACGTCAACACCTACGGCTTTAAGGCAAGCCGTGTTACATTCAGCGACATATATTATCAGACTGTAAAGAGCGGCAGTGAGGGAACTTCCACCTCCGGCGGTACCAATTCCGGCGGAATAGGCTACGGCACATCGGTAGGCTCTATCGACCTGCTCATGGGACAGTCTTCTTTCACCATGACCGACAGCACCCTCGACCTCGCTATCGACGGCGAAGGCTTTTTGCAGGTGCAGGACGCCGACGGCAACAAATACTACACCCGTGCGGGCGCTCTTTCCTTTGACTCGGCGGGCAACCTCGTAGATTCCTCGGGCAACTTTGTTCTCGGCATCAACGGCGACCCCCTCGGTCAAACCTCGGAGGGCAACTCGCTTATTCAGCTCAGCCTGCCCTCGGTTGCGGCTTCCCGCTCTGAGGCAACCGAGATGATAAACAGCAAGAAGTTTACGATAACCACCTCCAACACTTCCGACAACGGCAATATCTCGATGCAGATTATCCAAGGCTCCAACATGACAGACGGCGTTAAAGCTACTGCCGAGGTGGGAACCAACGGTATCGTTGTCACCCTCAACCCCAGCGAGACTTTCGCCAGCCTTAGCGACCTCAACCTTGCGATAAACGACGCTATCGACACCTATATGCAGTCTAACGTGGGCGCAAGCCACCCCGCGGGAACATTCACCATTTCGATGCCGAATGTTTCCGAGACTGAGGTTTTCCCGCTGACAGGTGAGCAGATTTGCTCCACCGACTACACCTTGCAGGACGGCACTATCGACTGGCCGGCAGGCAATTTCGGCGGCGGCTTCTCCTTTGAGGGAACCACCGGAAGCGATTTCGGCAGAACCTTTGCCGATGGCGCTGACCCCGAGCTGACCGATTTCAAAATCACCTACAAGGCAGACGAGAAAAAGTTCACCGTTACTACAACGATAGGCGGTCAAACCTACACCGGAGATATTACCTCCAACAAGACCGAGGTTGGAACGATGAAACTCGTCGGCAGCAATGACTCGGACTATGTTATTTTCAACCGCCCCGCTTTCAGCACCATTGAGAACACCATGATGGATAACGGCGGAAACGTTACCGACGGTGTGCTTCAGGACACCGATGATTGGGACGCTTTTGCAAACCGCGCTGGCGGCGATTATGACCTTACCGCCAATCCTATCGCCGTTACCCCTGCCGAGGAGAGCAAGTGCCTCGGTCTTTCCAGCACAAAGTTTGTTCTCGGCGGCGGCACCGCAGGCGGCGCGCAGGGCATTGAGAGCCTCACCGGTGTGGCAATCGGCGCTGACGGCACCGTTGTGGCAACCCACCCCCAGCTCGGCGAGGTAGTTGTAGGTCAGATATGCCTTGTAACCTTTGCCAACCCCGAGGGTCTGGTTCAGTCGAGCGGAACCTACTTCACCGAGGGCGCAAACTCCGGCACAATGAACTACTGCACACCCGGCAAGGGCGGCTCCGGTCAGCTTGTTTCCGGCTCGCTCGAGCTTTCAAACGTTGACCTTTCGAGAGAGTTTTCCGATATGATAACCACTCAGCGCGGCTATCAGGCGTGCTCTCGTTTGATAACAGTTTCAGATACTATGCTTGAGGAGCTTGTAAACCTCAAGAGATAATGTTATTATTCTTGCTGTACCCCCGCTTCGATTTTGAGGCGGGGGAACAGCGGAATATAAATTACAGCCGATTCGAGGGAGAGACAAATATGATTTGCCTGACAAAGCTCAACGGTGTGGAATTTGTTCTCAACTGCGATCACATCGAGTCTATTCAGGAAAGCCCCGACACCACTATTGCGCTCACAAACGGCAAGCTGTATATCGTAAAAGAAACGATGAGCGAAATAGTTGAAAAAACGGTGGCTTATCGCAGAAGAATCTATTCCTATAAAACCGACGGGGGTGATATAAATGGCTAAAGGAGCAAAAAACAAAAAGGGAAAGGGCGGAAATCATTCCTTTGACGCTCTGACTCTCATCGGATTGATACTGGCTCTCTTTCTGATGTTCTTCGGCGTTACCTTTGTGGTAAAGCCCAGTCCCGATGATGCCGACTATGAAGAAGCTATGGCAAGCTATGCCGAAACAGGTCCTTTTGCCACCGGCAAGCTTGATGGCTTTATCGACTATTCCAGTATTGCCATAACCGTCGGCGGAACTATCGCCTCTCTGATGGTGTCTTTTCCCTCAAGCACATTTAAACGTATTCCCAAACAGTTGAAGATAGCTTTTAACCCCACTGTTTATGACACTCAAAGCTACATAGCGCAAATCGTGGAATTCGCCAAGGAAGCTCGCTCCAAGGGTCTGCTTTCGCTCGAGGATAAATTGCAGGGCGTCAGCGACACATTCTTAAAGAGCAGCTTGATGCTGGTTGTTGACTCGGTAGAGCCGGAAAAGGTTCACTCTCTGCTTGAGTCCGAGTTGGATCAGCTCGACGACCGCCACGCTCAGGCTATTTCCTTTTACGAAAAGGGCGCGGCATACGCTCCCGGCTTTGGTATGATAGGAACCCTTATCGGACTTGTTAATATGCTTGCCGATATGTCAGACGCTTCTTCTATCGGACCTGCGATGGCTACCGCGCTGCTCACCACCCTCTACGGCTCAATGCTCGGCAACATCTTTTTCAACCCCATGGCTAACAAGCTGAAAATCCGCCATGAGGAAGAAATGCTCTGCAAAACGCTGATTTGCGAGGGCGTTGAGGCTATTCAGGCGGGCGAAAACCCCCGCTTTATCGAAGAAAAGCTCCAGATGCTTGTTATCCAGGAGACCGGCGGCAAGAAGAAGGGCAAAAAGGGCAAGGGCGCTCCCGCCGATTCCGATGGTGAAGAATGATGCCGTTTTCGGCTGAAAATGGAAATTTTTAGGGAGGAGGAGTTACTGTGGCAAGAAAAAAGCGTGATTCCGGCGGCGGATACAACTGGATGGATACATACGGTGACATGGTAACTCTGCTGCTCACATTTTTCATCATGCTTTTCAGTATGTCCTCGGTAAACGAGGAAAAATGGGAGGTTCTTATCAGAGCCTTCACCAAAAATCCCGATGCTTCCACCGCGCAGATAATTCTGGTGGAAAAGGGCGAGGGCGATCAGGTGGCTCCCGCAGTCGGATTGGACAACAATCTCGCTGATAAAGCATCTGACGCCGACCTGCCGACCGATCTCAACCAGCTCTACGAATATATAATGAGCTTTGTGGAGCAAAACAATCTCGATTCCTCGGTTTCAATATCCAAGGACTCGTCTAACAACGTTTATATCCGATTTGACAACAACATCTTCTTTGACGGCGACAGCGCTGTTCTCAGAGAGGAGAGTAAGCCTATTCTCGACTTTTTGGGCGATTGCCTGAAAAGCGTTGAGGATCAGATATTCATCACCCGTGTAAACGGTCATACTGCGGCTATCCCGGGTGCCGAGGATTATCACATCAGCGACTGGCAGCTCTCGGGCGACCGTGCCAGCCAGGTTGTAATCTATTTCGAGGAGCAAAAGGGACTTGACCCCAAAAAGCTGATGTGCAACGGCTACGGTAAAAACTACCCGATAGAGTCTAACGACACTCCCGAGGGCAGGGCGCAGAACCGCCGTGTTGAAATAATGATACTCGGCAACAACTTTGATAAAAGCAATCCCGATGATTTGTATGCCATGCTCAGTCATCTGCTGACAGCCTCTATGTTTGAGGATAACAGCAGCAGCTCCGATATAATAGAGCAGGATACCCAAAAGAAAGATTCTTCCACCGTTGAACTGACAGATGAACAGATTGCACAGGTGGAGGAATTACTTGACGAGAGTTCACAAAATAACCGATAAACTATTTAGAAGTTGTTCATTTTCTGATATAATGTTATAAATATAATATCGGCTGTTTTCGATTATATATTCTTAAAGTCCGGAGGATGGTGAGACAACAATGCCCGAAGTATTATCGCAATCGCAGATAGACGCTTTGCTCAGAGGTATGAGCAGCGGCGATATAGAGGTCGAACCCGAATCCAATGAGAAAAAGATAAAGGACTACGACTTTTATTCCCCGAAAAAGTTTACCAAAGAGCAGCTGCGAAATGTCGATAGCATACACGAAAACGTCGCGAGATTGTTTTCCTCCTATTTTTCGGGTTCTATGCGTATTTCCAGCGAGGTGAATCTGCTGCAGGTGGAGGAACAGCGCTACTACGAGTTCAACAACGCTCTGCCCGATACCGCTTTGATAGGTTTGCTGACCCTTACCCCGACAGATAAAAATATCGGCGAATTCACCATGATGATTGACACTTCATCAAATTTGGCGTTTTTTATGATAGACCGTCTGCTGGGCGGTGTCGGAAGCGGTTCCCACATAATGCGTGACTACACCGATATAGAAATCGGCATCATGAGCAGCATATTCCAAAAGTTTTCGATGTATATGCGCGATGCATGGCGAGACTACGTTGACGTTGAAATAACGCTCGACACGGTGGAAACCAACCCGAGACTTATTCAGATATACGCGCCGGAAGATATAGTGGTCATCATTTCGCTTGAGGTCAAGCTGATGGACACTGTCGGCACGATAAACATTTGTATTCCCGCTCTGGGACTTGAGGAGCTGATGGGCAGTTTCGTTTCCAAATATGCCAGAACTTCTCAAAAGGTCTCGGACGAAGTGAAAAAAGAGCTTTCCAAAAAGGTTATTCAAAAAGCCGTTTACGCCTCCGATCTCACTATGGATGTGGTTTTGGATAAGGTGCAGATGGATCTTGAAGATATAGTGCGGCTTCAGGTTGACGATATTATCAAGCTCGAACACCCCGCAAACGGCGATGTTCGCATATTGATAGACAGTCAACCGTGGTTCAGCGGAAAAATCGGAACCTTTAAGTCAAACAAAGCAGTTAAGATTACCCGCCAATACCCGCATGATAATATGAGTTGAGAGGAGAATGATGCAATTTTGGATAGTGCAGCCACACAATCCTCTGCCAACCTTTCGGCGATGGAGATCGACGCGATAGGCGAGGTATTAAATATAAGCATGGGTTCTGCGGCAACGGCAGTTTCAACCATGTTGGACAAAATCGTAAATATCACCACTCCGCGTGTCAGCGTTGAACAGCTCGGTCTTATCGAGTATTCCGCGCTGGAGCCGGCTCTGGTAGTCAAGATAACCTACACCGAGGGTCTTGAGGGAACTAACGTAATGGTTTTCCGCCAGAGGGATATTCAGCTTATACTCAATCAGCTCATGGGCGTTGACGACCCGCCCTCCGACAATTTCGAGTTTGATGATTTGAGCATGAGTGCCGCCTGCGAGGTTATGAACCAGATGATGGGCGCTTCTGCAACGGCTTTGTCGGAATTTTTGGGCAGAACGGTAAATATCTCCACCCCCACCGCAAATATAATGTCTAAGGACTATACCTTTGTGGACGCAATCGGTATGCCCGAGGATGTCAATATAGTCTCTGTCCAGTTCAATATGGACATTCAAGACGTTATGACCACCGAATTTGTGAGCGCGATGCACTGTGATTTGGCAAGGAGCATCGTCAGCGGATTTTTGGGCGGCGCAAGCGAACCCGCACCCGCACCCGCGCCGACTCCCGCTCCTGCCCCTGCGCCCGTTGCACCTGCTCCCGCACCCGCGCCGGTTGCGCCGACTCCTGCTCCCGCACCTACACCTGTTGCACCGCCGCCCACTCCCGCACCGGCTCCCGCGCCTGCACCTGCTCCTGCCGCTCCGGCACCGCAGATGCCCCCGCAGATGGCAGCTCCCACGCCGGATATGACACAGCAGCCGCAGCAACAGCCTATGATGCAGCAGCCTCAGCAGCCTATGATGCAGCAG
>CAZNJJ010000004.1:34636-46301 GCA_964573335.1 uncultured Oscillospiraceae bacterium
CAGCCTATGATGCAGCAGCCTCAGCAGCCTATGATGCAGCAGGGCATGGCAGGTTATCCCCCCTATTATCCGCCCTATCCGCCTTATGGCGCAGGCGGCTATCCGCCCTACTATCCGCCCTATCCGCCCTACGGCGCTCCGCCCGCGCAGGAGCATGAGAGCAGACCGCCTATCAAAGTGCAGAATGTTCAGTATCCCGAGTTCGGGCGCGGAACAAGCTCGGGCGACCCTGTTCTCGGCGGAAACACCGACCTGCTGATGAATGTTCCGCTCGATGTCACCATCGAGATAGGTCAGGCAAAGCGCAGAATAAAGGATATTATGTCCTTCGCGCAGGGAACTGTAATCGAGCTGGAAAAGCAGGCGGGCGCTCCTGTTGATATTGTGGTCAACGGGCAGTTGATTGCCCACGGTGACGTTGTCGTAATTGATGACAATTTCGGCGTTAGAATAACCGAGATACTCGGTACAAGAGAGCTTCTCAACTCTTTGGAAAAAGAGATGAAATAAACCGATTGACAACAAACTAATATACACCGAAAGGAATAGGATACTATGGACAAGAAGATTATGGTCGTTGATGACGCGGCTTTCATGCGAATGATGATCAAAAACAGCCTTTCCGGAAACGGCTACACCAATCTTATCGAAGCGGCTGACGGTCAGATAGCATTCGAGACCTACAAGGCAGAAAAGCCCGACCTCGTAATAATGGATATTACCATGCCCAATATGGACGGTATTCAGGCGCTCCAGGCTATCAAGGGATTTGACCCCAACGCAATGATAGTTATGTGCAGTGCTATGGGTCAGGAGGCAATGGTTGTTGACGCTATCCGCTACGGCGCGCTCGACTTTATCGTTAAACCCTTTAAGCCCGACAGAATCCTCCAGACCGTTAAAAAGGTTTTGGGCTGATGCAAAAAGCTATATAAAGGCGGTGAGATGCCATGTCTGATGATTTCTCCGTCTTTTCGGCGCTTTTATCGGTTTTTTTGACACTTGCCTTTGTGCTGTTTCTGGCGTGGTTTTTTCTGCGCTGTTTGGGCAAAAGCCCTGTCAGAATGGATTCGCGCTATATCCGCGTTATCGACCGTGTTGTTATCGACCGTGACCGCTGTCTGCTGCTTGTCAGCACAGGCGGAAAGACCATGCTGGTCGCCATGACCTCCGGCTCGGCGAATACGCTGTGCGAATTTACACCCGAGGAACAGGAGCGCTTTTTCTCACAGCAGCAGCCGCAGCAGGATTTTTCTTCTGTTTTTCGGCAGGTGCTTTCAAAATACGGCAAAGGGGGCATTGAAAAATGACCGAACCAGCCGAATGTCGCCGAGAGCTGAAAAAACAGCTTTTGCTTTTGGCTTTTTCGCTTTTCACGGTTATAGCCATGAGCTGTATTCTGCTTTCGACAAGGGCTTATGCCGCGCCGGGAGTCTCTATTGATTTCATTGCCGATGATACAACCGGCTCCTCTATGGGAGTTTTGGATATTATCATTCTCTTTGCGCTGTTGACGCTTATTCCGAGCATTTTGCTGATGATGACCAGCTTTACCCGAATCATCATCGTGCTTTCGCTGATGCGGAGCGCACTCGGAACACAGCAGTCACCACCAAATCAGATACTCATCGGTTTGGCGCTGTTTTTGACCCTGTTTATCATGTCTCCCACCATTGAGGAGCTGAAAACCACCGCCTACGACCCCTACAAAGCGGGAACCTATTCCGCCGTGGAAGCGGTTGAAGCGGCACAGCTCCCCATGAAAAAATTTATGCTGGGGCAAACCACCCCAAAATCGCTGCGCCTTTATCTTGACATTTCGGGCAGCGAAATTCCGCAGATAGAATCGCAGGAGGATATAGACAAGCTCACCGAGCTGAGTTTGTTTGTTATCGTTCCCGCATTTGTGACAAGCGAGCTGGAGAGAGCTTTTCTCATCGGCTTTTTGCTCTATCTGCCGTTTTTGATAATAGACATAGTCGTTTCCAGCGTTCTCATGTCAATGGGTATGGTAATGCTGCCGCCTTCTACCATTTCACTTCCCTTTAAGATTTTGATGTTTATTCTGGTAGATGGCTGGAATCTCCTGCTCGGAACACTGGTGCAGGGATTTAAATAGCGCGGCTTTGTCATAAAAGGCAGGTGTTAGAGTGACTTCCGACCAGATTCTCAATGTTTTTTCGCAGGCATTGCTTGTAGCTACCAAGCTCGCCATGCCGATGCTCATTATCAGCATGGTGGTGGGTCTTGTCGTTGCGGTTTTTCAGGCCGCCACTCAGATACATGAGCAAACGCTCACCTTTGTTCCAAAGCTGTTGGTAATTGCTCTGCTTTTGCTGTTGACAGGCAGTTGGATGATTTCTGTTATGAACGACTTTGTTCATTGGCTGTTCAGCATCATTTTGCTGATTTGAGGTAGATGCCGTGGCAATCAGCTTTGATGGATTTTACATATACATACTGGTTTTTGCCAGAATTGCGGGTATGCTGTTTTTCAACCCGCTCCTCAGCAGGAGGAATGTGCCCACCCAAATACGCGCAAGCCTCGTTTTACTGCTGACTGTTCTCGTTTCTCCCGCGGTAGACCCCTCAGCGATAGACCCGCGCTCCCTCGATATTGCTCTCGGAATAGTAAAAGAGCTTTTTATGGGATTTTTGTGCGGATTTGTTTATCAGGTGTTCTACTATATGCTGCTTTTTGTCGGTGACTGGATGGATACCGAGTTCGGCATGGCTATGGCAAAGGTTTTCGACCCGGCGACAAATATTCAGGTGTCGGTTTCGGGTCAGCTTTTAACTTTGCTGTTCACCTGCTATATATTCGCAACCGACAGTCACCTTGTTCTTATTCAGATGTTCGCGCTTTCCTTTAAGCTGGTTCCTTTGGGAGCGGTCGCCATCTCGCCGGAGGCGTTTCAATTTGCGTTGGCGCTGTTTGTAGATGTATTTTCACTGGCGCTCAGGCTGATTCTCCCGTTTGTTGTGATAGAGTTTTCGTTGCAGATAGTTTTGGGAATAATGATGAAGCTCGTTCCGCAGATACACATTTTCGTCATAAACTATCAGGTCAAACAGGGAATGGGACTTTTGATGCTGTTGCTTTTCTGCCCCATTATCGCCTCCTTTATCGACAACTACATAACCATCATGCTGGAAAATCTCCAGCGGGCGATAATCACCCTCGCATGATTTTCCCTTTTTAAAACGGCTCTGAGGGGGGATACGCCGTGGCAGACGAAAAAACCGAAAAGGCGACTCCCCAACGAAAACGTGAGGAGCGCAAAAAGGGCAACATATTCAAAAGTAACGACATTGTCACCGTTTTTTCGCTGGTTATTTCGTTTTATTCGCTCAAGCTGTTGAGCCCGCTGATAGACAGCACCGTTCGCTCGCTGATAGAGGAGTATTTCGCGCTTGCCGCCTATCAAAAAACGCTGACAGAATCCGATGTCACCAACATTTTTATCGACGGATGCCGCGTTATGGCAACAACCGCCCTGCCGCTTTTGCTGATAGCCTCGCTTGTCGCGGTGGTATTCACCATGGCGCAGACGAGAATGTTGGTTTCGGGCGAATCAATCAAATTCAAATTCAGCCACCTCAACCCGATAAGCGGAATAAAGCGAATGTTTTCGCTGCGAAGCGTCATTGAGCTTGTCAAGGCTTCTGCCAAGATAGGAATTTTGCTCTATATCGTTTATGGCAAGATAAAAGATTTTATGCCACAGTTTCAACGGCTGATGGATATGGAGATGACTCAGGCGCTCGCCGTTTTGAGCGAGTTCATCATGTCTATCGTTATGAACTGCGGCGTTATTTTTATATTCCTCGCCATTCTTGACTACATATATCAGTGGTGGGAATATGAACGCAACCTGCGAATGAGCAAGCAGGAAATCAAAGAAGAATACAAGCACACCGAGGGCGACCCGCAGGTAAAGGGAAAGATAAAGGAACGTCAGCGCAAGATGTCTATGGGCAGAATGATGCAGAATGTTCCTCAGGCGGACGTTGTTATCCGAAATCCTACCCACCTTGCCATCGCCATAAAATACGATTCCGAAAAGAATCGCGCTCCGCTGGTTCTCGCAAAGGGCGCCGACCTTGTCGCAAAGCGCATTGTTGAAAAGGCGGAGGAGCATAAAATCATGACTGTTGAAAACAAGCCACTCGCCCGCGGACTTTTTGACGCGGTTGAGGTAGGCTTTGAAATACCCGAACAGTTCTATCAGCCGGTGGCTGAGGTTCTGGCGTTTGTTTACAGCTTGAAAGAGAAGGATAAGAGATAGTGAAAAAAGCTTCCAACCTCTTCAACAATCTGGTAGCTCTTTTTATAGTTGCCATCATATTGCTGCTCATCATTCCGCTGCCGTCTGCGCTGTTGGACTTGATGTTCATTATAAACCTGGCACTCTCCTTTGTTATACTGCTCACCACCATGTATATCAAAGAGGCGCTTGAGTTTTCGATTTTTCCCTCTATACTGCTGATAACCACCGTTTTCCGCATGGCGCTGACCATATCCTCCACCAGACTTATTCTGGGAAACAACGGCTACGCCGGAGAGGTTATTGAAACTTTCGGTCAGTTTGTTATCCGCGGAAATGTTGTCATAGGTCTGGTTATATTCCTTATCATCGTTATCGTGCAGTTCATGGTTATCACCAAAGGCTCGGAACGTGTAGCCGAGGTTGCGGCGAGATTCACCCTGGACGCTATGCCCGGTAAGCAGATGGCGATAGATGCGGATTTGAACTCCGGTCTTATCGACGAAGCACAGGCAAGACGACGCAGAGAAAATGTTCAGCGCGAGGCTGACTTTTTCGGCTCAATGGACGGTGCCACCAAGTTTGTCAAGGGCGACGCGATAGTTTCCATCATCGTCACCATCATCAACCTCATCGGCGGCATCATCATGGGATTTATCAACAACGTTGGCACTATCGGCGAGATAATGAATATCTACGCCACCTCCACCGTAGGCGACGGATTGATGTCTCAGATTCCGGCTCTGCTGATAAGCATGGCAACCGGTATGATAGTCACCCGTTCCGCCTCGGAATCCAACCTCAACATTGAAATTTCCCGCCAGTTTTTGTCGCAGCCCACCGTGCTTATCCTCTCGGGCAGTGTTATGCTTTTGCTCTGCTTTATCGGATTCCCTCCGTTGCAGATATGCATTGTTTCTGCTATACTTATAACATTAGGTATCCTCGTTTTCCGCAAGCAGAAGCGCGCTTTGGCGGCGGCGGAATCGCCTGTTCCCACTCCTACCGAGTCGGTGGCGAGCGAGGCTTCTTATTACAAGAATATCGACAACGTATACGGTTTGCTCAACGTTGAGCCTATCGAGCTGGAATTCGGTTACAGCCTTATTCCGCTGGTTGACGAATCGGCGGGCGGCAGCTTTATCGACCGTGTTGTCATGTTCCGAAAGCAGTTCGCTCAGGAAATGGGACTTGTTATCCCTTCGGTAAGACTGAAGGACAGCGGTCAGCTCAATCCCAACCAATACTGTATCCGCTTTAAGGGCGAGCAGGTGGCTATGGGCGATGTTTTGATAGACCATTTCCTTGCGCTGGCACCCGACAGCACCGTTGACCGTATAGACGGCATTGACACTATCGAGCCGGCATTCGGAATACCCGCAAAGTGGATAAGTCTCGACAAAAAGACAAAGGCGGAGCTTGCCGGTTACACTTTGATAGACCCCACCTCGGTTATCATAACCCACCTCTCCGAAATTGTCAGACAGCACGCGCATGAGCTTCTCACAAGGCAGGAGACAAACAACCTGCTTGCAAACCTTTCCAAGACCAACGAGAGCATCGTCAAGGATATTGTTCCCGCCATTGTCAGCGTTTCGATGCTGCAAAAGGTGCTGTGCAATCTGCTGAGAGAGAATGTTCCGATAAGGGATATGGAAACTATCCTCGAGGTTTTGGGCGACTACGGCACAACGGTGAAAGACGCCGATATGCTCACCGAATATGTTCGTCAGGCGCTAAAGCGCACTATCTCTCACCAGTTCGGCGAGGCAGGACAGCTCAAAGTAATCACCCTCGACGCCAAGATAGAAAACACTATCATGGGCGCTGTGAAAAAGATAGAAAACGGCTCTTATCTTGCGCTTGACCCCAACACGATACAGGCTATCGTAACCGCAACCACCGCGCAGGTGGACAAGATAAAAGACCTTTTGCCCCACACGATTATTCTCACCTCACCTATCGTGAGAATGTATTATAAAAAGCTGTTAGACCAGTTTATGCCCAATGTCACGGTGCTTTCTTTCAGCGAGATAGATTCCGCCGTTCAGATACAGGCGCTGGGAAATATAGCTATCTCCTAAAGCGTTTTTAAAGCCCCCGCAAGGGAGGGATAAAAGATGCCGATGAAACAGGCCGATAAAAACGAGGCTCAACTGCTGCTCGAGCAATATCTCAAAAACCCCGATATAGAGCTGCGAAATGAGCTGGTTCTTCTTTACAGCTACATACCCAAAACCGTTGCCTCGCAGATGCGCGGCATCACCTCCTCCTATGCCGAGGTTGAGGACATTGTAAACAACGGCATGATAACCCTCATCGACTGCATTGAGAGGTTTGACCCCGCCAAAAGCGGAAATTTTGAGCCGTATGCCTATTCCAGAATAAAATGCGCCAATATCGACTTTATCCGAAAGCAGGATTGGCTCCCACGCAGAGTGAGAAAAACCGCAAGGGACATTACACAGGCATTTGACGAGCTTTCAAACCGGCTTTTGCGTTCCCCAACCAGCAAAGAGCTTGCCGACTATCTCGAAACAGACGAGGAAACGATTTACAAGCATTATCGTGAGATGTCAAATTCGGTTTTGCTGTCGTTTGAGGCACTGTTAAACGGAGTCGGCGACGATATGGCGGAGGATTCCCCCACCGATACACCGCTTCCCGAGGCTAATCTGCTGCGGCAGGAGCTTTCGCAAAAGCTCGCCGAAGCGATTGAGCTTCTCACCGAAAAGGAGCGGATAGTAATTTCACTTCACTACTACGAGCATCTCAAGCTCTGTGAGATAGCCAAGGTTTTAAAGGTGAGCGAGGCAAGAGTTTGCCAAACCCGCTCAAAGGCTGTTCTCAAGATGCAAA
This sequence comes from uncultured Oscillospiraceae bacterium, assembly GCA_964573335.1. Lineage (GTDB taxonomy): Bacteria > Bacillota > Clostridia > Oscillospirales > Ruminococcaceae > Yanshouia. Next base: position 41,764 of record CAZNJJ010000004.1, read on the forward strand.
AATACCTCAAGGACTACATGAAAGGGTGACCACGCATGGCAACCGGCTTTTACACCGCCGCATCGGGTATGCTGATGCAGCAGCGCTCACTTAATATCATCGCCAACAATATGGCTAACGCCTCTACTCCCGGATATAAAACCGAACGTGTTGTCAGCACCACCTTTGAGCAGGAGTTGCTGATGCGGCAGGAGGGCTTTCAGAAAACCTTTATCGGAACAGGCGACGCTGTGAAGATAGTGGAAGATGTTCCCACAAACTTTGACGAAAGCTATGTTAAAACCACCGAGCGCCCCTTTGATATGGCTATCATGGGAGAGGGCTACTATCTGATAAAGGACTCTGCCGACAGAAGATACCTCACAAGAAACGGCCATTTCGATATAGACGAGGACGGATACCTTGTTCTGCCGGGATTTGGGCGGGTTCAAGGCTCGCGCGGAGACATCAAGGTGGGCGGCTCTGATTTTACGATAGGCTCAGACGGCGAGGTTTACAACGCCAAGGAGCGTCGGGTGGGAAAACTCTCTATTATCGGCGTTGCCGAGGGAACTCAGCTCGAGAAATTCGCAAACGGAATGTATCAGGTTCCCGAGGGGCCTGATTTCGAGGAGATAGGCGATGTTCCCGGAATATACGAAATGCGGGAATACACTATTCACCAGGGAGCGCTTGAAAACTCCAACACCGATTTCAACCGCGAAATATCACTGCTCATCGAAACACAGCGCGCTTTTCAAAGCTGCAGCAAGGCACTGATGATGGTGGACGAAATCGAACAGAAGGCGGCTAACATCGGCTCGCTCTGATAACTCTTTAAATGAGGGTGGAATATAATGAGTATAGCTTTTTACACCGGAGTTGCGGGTATGCTGGCGTCGCAGTCTTTTATGGACGCTACCGCAAACAACATGGCTAATGTCAACACCGTTGGATACAAAACCCAAAACGCCTCATTTGAGGACCTTTTGTATACCAAAATGAATATACACTCCAACTATCAGCCCCAAAACGCCGAAAACGGCGAGACTGACGGAGAAAACGCCCCCGTTATGGCGGACGGTAAAACCGATTCTTACTGGCCGGACGGCTCCCGCGTTTATGACCTGGTCGGACATGGCGTTAAGATAGGCTCGGTTGACCTGCTCTATCAACAGGGCGGATTTTTGAACACCGAGCGTCAGTTGGATTTTGCGATAGACGGCGACGGACTTTTTGCCGTTGAAAACAGCCGCGGCGAGGTGGAATACACCCGAAACGGCCGCTTTAACCTGAGCATCGAGGGCAAAAAGGTTTATCTCGTCAACGCTCAGGGCTATCACGTTCTTGACCGAAAGGGAAAGCAAATCACCCTTGCGCTGGACGAAAACGACAATCCCGATTATGACGGGCTGATAGAAAAGCTGGGCATCTACTATTTTGATAATCCCTACGGATTGACCCCCACCGACGGCGGCTCGTTTTTGGAGAGCGAAAATTCCGGCGAAGCTGTTGCGGCAAAGGCGGGCGATGAGCGCTCCGAGGTGCTGCAATACTATCTGGAGAACTCAAACGTTCAGCTCAGCGACCAAATGGTGAATCTTATTCAAGCGCAGAGGAGCTTTCAGTTGAACGCCAAGGTGGTTCAAACCGCCGATTCTATTGAAGAGATGATAAACAACCTCAGATAAATCCTTTGATTTGACCGCGCAAGCAAATTGATATTCAAGAGAGGGAACAACTATGGCACTGCGAAATTTTAACGATCTGAACGACCTCCATCTGGATGTTTTGCGTGAGATTGGCAATATAGGAACCGGCAACGCTGCCACTTCTCTTGCCTCTATGCTGCAAAGACCTGTAAATATTCAGGTTCCCCGCATCAATGTTTTGGAATATGACGCTGTAACCGAGCTGCTCGGCGGTCCTGAAAATATGATAGTCGGCATTATGCTTTCGCTTTCGGGCGATATAAGCGGAATGATGATGTTCCTGCTGGAAAAGGATTTTGCACACACCATCGTAAACGACCTGCTCGGCGGTTGCTTTACGGGATTTCAGGATATTGATGAGCTTTCAATATCGGCGCTCAAGGAAATAGGAAATATCATGGCAGCTTCTTATGTAAACGCCATTTCGCAGTTGACAAACATGACGATAGATATATCTGTTCCGTCGATGTCGGTGGATATGGCGGGCGCTATTATGAGCGTTCCCGCAATCTATTTTGCAGACGTCGGCGACCATGTTATCTTTATTCAAGATGAATTTACCGGAGAGGTAGAAAATATGACCAGCCATATTCTGCTTATTCCAAACGGAGATTCTCTTGAAAAAATTATGCGGAATCTTGGTGTTGAAATATGAAAAACACCATTAAAATCGGCATTGCCGATATGAACGTTGCCAAAGGCGAAGATGAGCTGGTCACCTTTGCTCTCGGCTCCTGTGTGGCTATCTGCTTATGGGATCCCATCTCAAAGATTGCGGGAATGGTTCATATCATGCTGCCCGACAGCAGACAGCTCAACAACGGCGCTTCACAGCCGCTCAAATTTGCGGATACCGGTCTTGTGGAGCTGCTTAAAGCGATGCAGCTAAAAGGCGCCAAAATGCCCAACCTCAAAGCGAAAATAGCCGGCGGAGCGCAGATGTTCGCCGACTTGGGCAACTCTCCTATGGGAAGGATAGGAGAACGAAACGTTCAGGCAGTAAAAGCGGGTCTCGGAAAATTTCGTATTCCGATAGTGGCAGAAGATACCGGCAAAGATTTCGGAAGAACCTGTTATTTTGACGCACCCACCGGAACCATGCTCATAAAATCCGCCTTAAAGGGCGAATGGCGTTTCTAAAATCAGTAAACCATTTCGGCAAAAGCTAACCGAAGGGGGAGAATCCAGGATATGGCATTTGAAAAAGAAGCTAAAGGCGGTTTTTTCTCCAAATTCATGAGTTTTTCCAAAGGGGACGAAGGGGCTGAGACTCTTTCGTCTGAAAGCTTTGTCGAAAATGAGGCGGAAACTGTTGAAGAAAAGCCCGATTCCGCCGAGACAAAGGCAGAAGCCGTTTCGGTAAAAAGCGAAACAAAAGCCAATTCCGTTGATAGCTGGCACAGGCTTTCCCCCGCCGTTTCCTGGATAGAAAAGGAACGGCTCAATCTGCAAATCAATTCTTCCTCAACAAAGGCTCGCGTTATCATACACAAGCCCGCAAAGGACGAGGAGGAGACTTTTTCCCTCGGCACACTATATGAGGCGATGGACAAATGCGGTATAGTCTACGGATTGCAGCGCGATAACATCATCGGCTCGTTTGGCAAAGCGCCCGAGGATATACCATACGATACAGCGGTGATTATCGCTGTAGGAATCGACGCCACCCCCGGTGTGGACGGCGTTGTAAACGAGCTTTTCCCCAGAGTGAACAGGGTTCATTTTGATGAGCGCCCCGACGGTACGATGGATTTCAAAAATCTGCATATCGTAAACAACATCTCAAAGGGAACTGTTATCTGCGAGATAACCAATGCTGTTCAGGGAACGGTGGGAACCAGCGTCTACGGCAAGCCAATCCGCCCCGCCCCCGCAAAAACTCCGCCTATTCCGAGAGGAGAGGGCGTTGAGCTGGTGGATATAGATGAGCTTCATTCTCAGTTGGTTGCCTCGATAGACGGAAATCTGATATACAAAAATTCCCGCTTCTGCGTTGAATCCACCTTTAAGATAGACGGAAATGTGAATAACTCGGTTGGAAACATCGTTTTCACCGGAAATGTTATCGTTTCGGGCGATGTTTGCGAGGGTTATTCGATAAAGACAGACAACAATGTTACCGTTTACGGCATGGTGGAGGGAGCTTCTATCTATTCCGGAAATGAGATTCACCTTGAAAAAGGCATCAACGGAATGGGCAAAGGCGTTTTGGAATCAAAAGGCGACATCACCGCGAAATTCATTGAGAACTGCACCGTTCGCTGCGGCGGCAATATCAAAGCGGAATCTATCATCAACAGCATTGTTGAGGTAGACGGCGATATTACCCTGATGGGCAGAGGAACGCTTGTCGGCGGCGTTGTCACCGCTTTCGGCTCGGTTTCCGCAAAGACGGTGGGCGCGCGCTCCAACGCGCTGCTCAAGCTGACTCTGGGCGCCACTCCCCACATGATAAGAGAGCTGGAACAGCTCAGACAGCAGTATAAAACGGTGACGAACGAGTATCAGTCGCTCACACGCGATGTCATATTCTTAGAGCAGCACTCCGACAGACCAGATAATCTGAAAAAGCTGGAACAGTATCGCGGAAAGCTCAATCTTTCCAACTTTAAGAAAAACCGCCTTGAAAAGCGGATAGAGGAGCTGACTCAGGAGCAGTTGCAAAGCACCCCCGCAACACTCACCTGCAATGTCTTTTATCCGCCGATGAAGCTGACTATCGGCAGCGAAACCCTCATGATAAACGAAACGCACAATATGTGCCGTTTCTACCGCTCGGAAGAGGGAGAGATAGTCAGAGGCAGCAAATAACAAAAAATCTCCGGCAAAAAGCCGGAGATTTTTATT
>CAZNJJ010000005.1:0-43886 GCA_964573335.1 uncultured Oscillospiraceae bacterium
GATTTTCAGTCCTCTGCTCTACCAACTGAGCTACAAAGGCATGTCACATTCAAGCGACTATATTAGTATAACACAAAAGATGATTTTGTCAATGCTTTTTTCAAACATTACAAGGAATAGTTTTAATTTTTTCGCAAAAAGTAATCACAAAGCCGAAAACGAGGTGAAAACTCATGGAACAAAAACGCATAATAAAGGGAAACAGCACCATTCTGCCGCTTGGAGCGGAGGTTATCGGTGAAAATGTGACAAATGCCGTTACCGAAGCAAGCTCAAAGCGAAAAGGCAATCAGCCGATAAGCGGCCTTATCAGTGTGAACGCGGCGCGCGATTGGGAAATGGATAATCAGCTTTAAAGCTAAACCGTTATCAGCGGCTTCAGCTTTTCAAAAGTCGCCTGCCCTATTCCGTCAACCAGCATTATATCCTCGATTTTTTCAAAACCGCCGTTCTTTTCGCGAAATTCGATGATACGTTTTCCCAAACCCTCACCGATACCTGGCAGTTCAACCAGTTCATCAAGCTCTGCGGTGTTTATGTCAATCAGCAAAACGGTGACCGGCTCGGGAATATCGGTTATTTCAATCGGAACCGCCGAAACGGTGCTGTGATATTCCCAAAGGCGGATACCTGTTAAAACAATCAGCATCACGGCGCAATAGCAGACTATAACCGTTATCCATCTGTTGTTGCGCTTCTTGCTGTCAGACATGGTGTTATTCACCCAATTCCTTATCCAAAAATTCTATCGCGTCGGCAACAGCTCCGTCATCGACATGGCAAAAGCTGCGCTCACATATACGTTTAATATCCTCATGCGCGTTTTCGGGGCAGAATGATCTCACGCCGGTCAGCGAGAGCATTTCAATATCGTTGAAATAGTCGCCCATTACGATGACCTTTTCTCTGCAAAGTCCCAGCTCGGCTATCAGAGATTCTATCCCCTGCGCCTTACTTATTCCACGGGGCATAAGCTCGGTGAATCTCGGGCTTGAGGTTGTGGTGTAGATTCTCTCCGAGATATTTTCTTTTAAGAACTGCACCGTCTCCTGCTGTCTGCCCTCGTCGTTGCTGACCACCATTTTCAAAACAGGCTCTGTTATCGAATCGAGCGAGCGCTCCTCAAATGTCAGCATATTGAGCTTATTTATCCCCAACTGCGCCTGAAAACTGTCGCACCAAACGACAATGCTCTGCTCGGGGTATCTCTCTGTCAAAAGCGCCGCGAGCTTTTTGGATTCCTCAAAGGGCAGATGATGCGAGTGTAAAGCCTTTTTACTTTGCACATCGTAAATCAAACCGCCGTTCAGCATGACGCAGGGCAGATTTATACTCAACTGTGCAAGCAGCTCCAGTGTCATCGGGTGCAAGCCGCGCCCTGTCGCCACAGCGAATCTGCCGCCGTTGTCAGTGAAATAACGTATCGCCTCTATATTTCGACGCGGGAGATTAAAATCGGCATCTACCAGCGTTCCGTCCATATCCGAGAAAAGACAGCAGCCATCAAACCTTTTCAATTTGACATCCTCCTCAGTTTTTCGAGAAAATCAGTAAAATACTCGGGCAGTTCCGACTCAAATATCAGATGTTCCCCTGTTATCGGATGAATAAATCCCAGCGTTTTCGCGTGGAGACACTGACCTTTCAGCTCCTTCACTCCCTTGGCGGGACCGTAAACAGGGTCGCCCGCGACAGGGTGACCGATATACGCCATGTGAACACGAATCTGATGCGTTCTCCCCGTTTCCAGCTTCAGCCGAACCAGCGAAAATCCGTTGAACCGCTCCAAAACCTCATAGTTGGTGGCGGCAAAGCGAGAGTTTTTCTCGGTGACGCACATCTTTTTGCGGTCGTTTGGGTGGCGGCCGAGCGGCGCTTCTATCCTGCCGCTCTCCTGCTTTAGCGAGCCATGCACCACCGCCATATAGAATCGGTCGATGCTGTGGCAGGCAAACTGCTGCGACAATCCCTCATGCGCCGCATTGTTTTTCGCTATAACCAAAAGTCCGCTGGTGTCCTTGTCGATGCGGTGAACTATTCCCGGGCGGATAACACCGTTTATTGAGGATAATTTGCCGTCGCAGTGGTATAAAACGGCGTTGACGAGCGTTCCGCTCAAATTGCCCGCCGCCGGATGAACCACCATTCCCTGCGGCTTGTTCACCACAAGAAGATGCTCGTCCTCATAGACTATCTCTATCGGAATGTTTTCGGGAAAGGCATCGAGCTTTACAGGCTCGGGAAGTGTATATTCCACCACGCCGCCCGCCTTCACCTTTTGGTTTTTCGCGGCGGGAACGCCGTTATAAAGCACAGCGCCCGCTTCACACAGGTTGGAAACGGCGCTGCGGCTGATCTCCTCGGGAGAAGCCTCGCTGATAAAAGCATCTATTCTCCTGCCGGAATATTCAGTTGTCACTTCTATCCGAATCGGCATCTTCAACTATCTCCAAATTATCGCTTTCGCTTTTTTCGTCTGTCTTTTTATCACGCTTTTCTTCAAGCATGACCGAAACCACCAGCAAACAACAGCCGACTACGACAAAACAATCCGCGAGATTGAACATCGGATAAGCGAAAAGCTGATTTATGTCGATATAATCGACCACAAAGCCAAGGCGTATTCTATCGACAAGGTTGCCGATTCCGCCTGCCAATATCATAGTGGTGCATACGCGCTCCAGCGGCGCTTTTATCCTGCCGCTGAAAAGCAGCCAGCCTACAACACCCAATATCGCCAGAACAAGAATTATTATAAAGGAGCGCTGACCTTGAAAAATCCCAAAAGCGGCTCCCCTGTTTTCTACATAAGTAAAGCTTAATAAACCCGAAATTACCTGCATACTGCCTATCGGCGCGAGACTGTTTATCGCCCACAGCTTGACAAGCTGGTCTGCCGTGAACAGCACCGCCGCAACAACAACACACATAATAGCCGACATAAAATCAAACGCTCCTTGAATCGGAAATCAAAATTACAGAGTGTGAGAGAGGAAAACGCTTACTTTTTGAAAAAAGTAAGACAAAAACTTTTATTCTGTGAAATGAAAATAAGGCGTGCCGATACTTCGCCCATCGCGCAAAGACTTTCCGCCTTGAACAGCCTATCTCCGACCTAAAAGTCTTTTGCTTACTTTTCTTCAGAAAAGTAAGGCGTGCCGACACTTCGCCCATCGCGCAAAAACTTTTCGCCTTGAACAGCCTATCTCCGACCTAAAAGTCTTTTGCTTACTTTTCTTCGGAAAAGTAAGGTGTACTGACACTTCACCCATCGCGCAAAGACTTTCTGCCTTGAACAGCCTATCTCCGACCTAAAAGTCTTTTGCTTACTTTTCTTCAGAAAAGTAAGAGACAAACGGCGCATCAACTTCAATTTTGATGCGCCGTTATTGCACAAAATGTTTACTTGATTATTGCGGCACAGCGCGCGCAGAGGGTGGGATGCTCGGAGTCCTTGCCGACACTGTCGGAGAAGCTCCAGCAACGCTCGCACTTTTCGCCGTCGGCATGGGAAACCGTGATGCCAAGTCCGGCAAAGTCGGATTCCTCGCCGCCCTTTCCGTTCACAAGCTCAACCTGCGAAACGATAAGCACGGTGGGAAGAAGCTCCTTAACCGCAGCGGCAAAATCATAAACCTCGCCCTCGGCATAGAGAGTTACCTTAGCCTCAAGCGGCTTGCCGATTATCTTCTGCGCTCTGGCAGATTCGAGAACCTTGTTCGCGGCATCACGCAGCTCATGTATTCTGTCCCACTTAGCCATAAATTCCGCCGACTCGGTGAACTCGTCGCCAACGGGCATCTCCTGGAATACAACAGATTCCTCATTGTCGCCCTCGAGCTTGGGGCAGAAGCTCCAAATCTCTTCCGCGGTAAAGGGAATGATAGGCGCAATCATCAGGGTGATTCCGCGCAGAATACGATAGATAGCGGTCTGAGCGGCTCTTCTCGATTCGGAATCGGCAGCCTCAACATAAAGTCTGTCCTTGAGTACATCCAGATAGAAGTTGGACATATCTATCGTGCAGAAGTTGTGTATAGCGTGGAAAATAAGGTAGAAATCGTAGCTCTTGTAGTTTGCGCGAACCTTAGCCGCCAGCTCGGAGAGCTTTACAAGCGCCCAACGGTCTATCTCATGCAGCTTGTCGTCCGAAACGCAGTCGGTCTTGGGGTCAAAGTCATAAAGGTTGCCGAGAATGTAGCGGGCGGTGTTTCTTATCTTTCTGTAAACCTCGGAAAGCTGCTTGAGAATATCCTTGGAAACACGAATATCGGAGTGATAATCGGAAGAAGCTACCCAAAGTCTGAGAATATCGGCGCCGTACTGGTCGGTAATATCCTCCGGCACCATGCCGTTGCCAAGCGACTTGGACATCTTTCTGCCCTCGCCGTCAACTACCCAGCCATGTGTGCAAACCTCGCGATAAGGAGCCTTTTCTCTCCATGCAACGGCGGTCAGCAGCGAGGACTGGAACCAGCCGCGATACTGATCGGCACCCTCGAGATAAAGGTCAGCCGGCCAGGAGTGCAGCTCCCTCTCCTCGAGAACAGAGGCGTGAGTTACACCGGAATCGAACCAAACGTCCATGATGTCGGTTTCCTTGTCGAAATGCTTGCCGCCGCAGTGGGGGCAAACGGTTCCCTCGGGGAGAATCTCGGCGGCGTCCTTGAGATACCAGGAATCGGAGCCTTCCTTTCTGAACATCTCGGAAACAGCCTTGATGCTCTCGTCGGTGACAAACTCCTTGCCGCAATCCTTGCAGTAGAACATCGGAATGGGAACGCCCCAGGTTCTCTGGCGGGAAATGCACCAGTCACTGCGGTCGTTTACCATGCCTATCATGCGGTCCTCGCCCCAATCGGGAATCCAGTGAACGCTCTTGATAGCTTCAACAGCCTTATCCTTGAACATTTCCACCGAGCAGAACCACTGCTCGGTAGCTCTGAAAAGAATCGGGTTCTTGCATCTCCAGCAATGGGGATACTGGTGGACTATCTCCTCGCAGGCAAAGAGCGAGCCGGTATTCTTCATGTGTTCGAGAATAGCCTTGTTCGCCTCGTTGGTGGTGAGTCCCGCGAACTGACCTGCTTCCTCGGTCATATAGCCCTTGTTGTCAACCGGAACAACTATCGGAATCTCGGGATAGTGGTTTACGCACACCTCAAAGTCCTCAAGACCGTGACCGGGAGCGGTGTGAACGATACCGGTGCCGCTTTCGAGTGTGACATGGTCGCCGCAGATGACGAGAGAATCACGCTCAATGAAGGGGTGTCTGCAAACGATGCGCTCAAGGTCGATGCCCTTAACGCGGTCGATTATCTCATAGTCGGTGATTTTTGCCGCCGCCATGGTGGAAGAAAGCAGCTCCTCGGCGATAACGTAAAATTCGCCGTTCGCCTTAACCAGAGCATAATCATATCTGGGACCTACGCAGAGAGCGAGGTTAGCGGGCAGAGTCCAAATAGTGGTAGTCCAGATAACGATATAGGTCTTGGAAAGATCCGCGCCCATCTTGGTAAGTACGCCCTTGTCGTCGGTTACGTTAAACTTGACGTAAACGGTGGTGCAGGGGTCGTTGGCATATTCGATTTCAGCCTCGGCAAGAGCGGTCTGACAGTCGGGGCACCATGCAACGGGCTTGAGACCCTTGTAGATGTAGCCCTTCTTTGCCATCTCACCGAAAATCTCTATCTGCTTTGCCTCAAACTCGTTGGTGAGGGTGATGTAGGGGTTGTTATAGTCGGCAAGTGTACCCAAACGCTTAAACTGTCCCTTTTGAATCTCAACGTGCTTCTTGGCGAAATCGCGGCACTTGCGGCGCAGTTCAACAGGAGTAATGCTGACGGTGCTGTCCTTGCCTACTCCCATTTCGCCCAGCGCCTTCAATTCGATAGGCAGACCGTGGGTATCCCAGCCGGGAATATAGGGAGCGCAATAGCCGCTCATATTCTTAGAACGGACTATAATATCCTTGAGAACCTTGTTAAGAGCGGTTCCCAAATGGATGGAAGCGTTGGCATAGGGAGGGCCGTCGTGAAGAATAAAGGTGGGCTTTCCCTCGTTAGCCTTTATCATCTTGTAATAAAGACCGTTCTTGTCCCATTCCTCAATCATTTTGGGTTCTTTCTGAGGGAGTCCCGCACGCATGGAAAAATCTGTTTTGGGCAGATTCATCGTGCTGTTATAATCGTTTGCCATTGGATTTATCTCTCCTTATATAAACTGCAAATTTATTTTCTGAATTTAGGCTTTCCGTTGTGCTTCAGTCTGAACGCATCGCCGAATTTCATATCAATATCGCTGAATCTCGAGGGAGCCGCAGGCTCCTCCTCAACATCATCGTCCTCATCGTCGTCGTCCTCTTCAACGGCGGAGATTTCCTCCTCGTTTTCATCGTCAGACTCATCGTTGAGACCGAAAAACTCCTCGGGTGAGAGCTTTTTCTCCTTTTGAGCTTCCTCCGCAGGAACTATCTCTATCTGCTCGCTGTCGTCCGATTCGGTTTCCTCGCGATAATCGGGCATAAAATCGGTATTCTCCTCAACAATATCGGGCTGCTGCTCCTCTGTCTTTTGCTCGGGCAGAGCGGCAGCGTCCTCCTCCTCAATATCTCCGGGAATAGCGCTTATCAGCTCGATATGGCTCTTATACATATCAAGCAGACGGTTTTTAAAGCCGGCTACCTCGCGCTGGGTTCTGATAAGATTCTCCTGCTCGCGCTCTATCTGGCGGCGGGCATTGTTCACCATAGCCTCTGCCTTGCAGGTAGCGTCTCTGGTGATTATCTCAGCCTTGGTTTTGGATTCTCTGATAACGCTGTCTCCCAGCTTCTGTGCGCCGAGAATGGCGGTTCTCAAGCTCTCCTCGTCCTCACGATATTCGGTGAGCTTGTCCGCCAAAACCTCTATCTTCTTTTCCAGGTCGGCGTTTATATCAAGAAGATTTTTTATCTCACCCGCCACATGAGAAAGATAGCTGTTTACATCATCTATTCGGTAACCTACGCCAAAGGTTTTGTCAAATACCTTTTCGGAAACCTCCTTGGGAGTTATCATTTGCAAATCTCCTCCTCAAATAAATCTCTTATATGCTATGTGCAGTCTTCCCTTTCTGGTCTGACCGCCAATATCATCCACCATGAATTTGCCGAAGCCGCGAACCGATATTCTGTCACCCGCCGAAACCTCTTTGGAAAGAGAGGTGACAACCTGCGCGTTTTGCTGAACCATTCCCTGCGAAATCAGCTTTGCCGACTGGCTCCTGCCTACGTTTAACATCATCGCAACAACCGCGTCAAGCCGCATGGAAGCGACAACTCCGCCGTGCTGTTCCGTCTTATATGCCGCCGGCAGCACCTCGGGAGCGCCGAAAGAGCATTTCACCCCTACCCGACCTATCGTTGTCAGCTCGTCTATGACAAGCTGTGCCGCGGGACGCAGCAAAAAAGCCACGGCGAGCCTTTCTCCCACAAGAATATCACCCACCGAATCTCGCTCTATCCTCAGCGCCATCACAGCGCCCAAAATGTCGCGATGGGTGACCGAATATCCCTTTGGAAAAAGCATTGTCACCGCCTGATAGGGATAATCGCTTTCATCGAGAAAATCCGTATAAAATCCGCTCGGCAAAACGCAGAGAACCCTGCGCTGAGCCTCATCGAATCCCCCCGAGAAGAATCTCAGCCCGTCATTTGGCGGAACGAGCCGATTTTCTGTCGCCAAAGCCTGCTCATGCTCGTTTAAAAAAGCGGAAAAGCAGGGCTTTGAGCGCCTTTCGGCTAACTCGCATATATCGCTCAGCCTTTTTAAAACGGCTCTGTCACCCGCATCGGCGATATGCTCAAAGCCTCGTTCACTCATATTCAAAAGTAAAGTCCGTTGTTTTCCAGCTCGTCAATGAGGTCGCCCTCAAACTCAACGTTATAAGGGGTTATGATAAATGTGCTGTTGGCAACCCTCTTTATCTGACCCTCGTTTGCGTAGGCAACGCCGCTGAGAAAATCAACCAATCTGCGGGAAATATCCTTCCCCGTCGATTCCAGATTGAGAACAACGGTGCGCTTTGCGTTGAGATGATCGGCTATTCCGGAGGCATCTTCAAACCGCTCCGGCTTTACCAAAACCACCGACAGCTGAGTTGTGGCAGCTATATTCACAACCTTATTTCCCGATTTCTTGGGAATATCGTTGTCGTCTACATAAGGATTATCCATAACAGGCTCCTTTTCACGTTCACGGTTTTCTCTGGAAGAACGCTTGCGTGAGGCATAGTCGTTTTCAACCTCGTCCATGCCGTAATCGTCATCATCGTCATAGTCGTCGGGCATACCCATAAAGTTGCGGAATTTATCCATCATACCCATTGTATTCCTCACAGCCTTTCTCCGAACAGACCTCTGCCTATTCGGACTATATTACTTCCGTGCTTTATCGCCAGCGAAAAATCACGGGTCATTCCCATGGACAGAATATCCATACTGACATTATCCATTTTTTTCGCCTTGATGTCAATAAAGCTGCGATACATCTGTTCAAAATATCTCTCTTTTGCCGCTGTTTCATCGGTGTTGGGCGGTATCGCCATCAAACCGGACACTTTTATATGCTCAAAAGCCGCGACCTCTGCCAGAAAATCCTCCAGCATTTCGGGCATAACTCCCGATTTGCTCTCCTCTTTGCCGATATTAACCTCAATCAGAACAGGCATCACCCTGCCGCAAAGAGCGGCGCATCGGTCTATCTCACCGGCGAGCGACAGCCTGTCCACCGATTCTATCATGCAAACCCGATTTATAACGGCTTTCACCTTGTTGCTCTGCAAATGCCCGATGAAATGTATATCACAGCCGTCTTTATCGTAGCTGTCGTATTTTTCGATAAGCTCCTGCGCGCGGTTTTCGCCCAAGAGCGTTATTCCGCCCTTTATTGCCAGATTTACCCTGTCGGCGCTGTTGGTTTTGGTCACCGCCATCAGCCTTACGCTGTCGGCTTCTCTGCCGAATCGCACAGCGGCTTCTCCCACCTCAAAAATCAGCCTTTTGGCGTTTTCTTCAATATCAAATAACCTTTCCGTCATAAAGCTCAGTCCCCTTTACGATTATCTCGTCAAACTGCTTCAACGGCTCATAGTGCTTTTTTCCGTCCTCCTCGTCCTCGATTACGGCGGCGCTCTTGCAGAGGATAAAGTCCTCGTCGGTGTAGATGCGCTCTATCGCCTTAAAGTTGATGAGGTTTCCGTTTTTAACATAAACTCCTTCTGTCAGCCCGTCGTATCTCAGCGCGGAACTGCTTATCCTCAAGCCGCTGTAAGATTTAAAGCGTATCTCCAGCTTTACCGTTCTTTCGGAGATAAGAGTTTCGTTTATATAGGAGGTTTTCAGCATGACTATCGCATCGCCCGACTCCTCCTCGCGAATATCCGCTATCAGCGCGGGAATGGCATCGCAGTTTTCGATTCCGAGATCCAGCTCCACCGAAACGCCTTTTTTAAAGCGATAAAGCTCCTCCTTGGGAATCACCGCCGCGTAATACCAGTCATGCCCTATTTGTATCTTCCCCGCCGAATCCGGTTTTTTCGGCTTATTGTTGCCGTTTATCAGCTTTTCAAGCTCCTTTGCCGATACCCCTTCAAGCTCCGGCTGCAAAAGTTCCTCATATCCGTCTGCCGCGGAACTGAAATAGCCGCCGATGTCGGTGGTCACAACGTCATATTGCGCGTTTGTCGCGACGGAAAGCTCGTTCGCTTTCTTATTCAGATATGCGATTCTGCGCTGATAGCCGTCGTCCCGTCCGGTGGAAACACGATACTGTCCCAGTGCAAGCTGAACCTTATCCCGCAGAGTGTTTATCTCTTTCAGATTCCGCGAGGCAACAGCCTTGACAACCTTCTCCACCGAGTCGTTCAATTCCGCGTTCAAAAGCTCTATCCTCAAAATATCGGCAGAACTTGCCTGAGCTTTTTTTAAAAGCTCAATCTCGCTGTTTATCCTTTCGAGCTGTGCCGTATTCACCGCGTCCTGCTCGGTTTTGTATATGTGAGCCACAACAGCGCCCGCCTTTACCACCTCGCCGTCCTTTCTGACATAGCTCAAAAGCTCGTCAGCCGGCTGCGAAAGCAAAACCTCGTCTCTCACGGCTATGGCATCTGTTCTGTAGGTTTCGGCAACGGTGTAGAGATATGCCGTTTCTGTCTGATAGGGGGAATAAAAATACCTCACTCCGCTGTAAATAATATAGCAAAAAAGGAATACCAATATGAGCGCCGATATAAGTTTTCCCACTATGCGGTCGTTCATTGATATTCCTCCTTTTATCCGATAAAGCTGTCGGTTATTTCAAATGCCGCCTTAAAAAAGTCGGCGCTGTCCTCATATCTGTCGCGATAAAGCCAGTTTATCGTCTCGTTTCGTCTAAACCAGGTCAACTGCCGCTTGGCGTAGCGGCGAGTGCTCTGCTTCAGGGTGAAAACACATTCTTCCAAGCTCTTTTCCCCCGAAATGAACGGCAGCAGCTCCTTGCAACCTATCGCCTGCGCCGCTGTTTTTGCGCTGTGATTCTTATAGAACTGCCTTGTCTCCTCCAAAAGCCCCGCTTGCAGCATCATATCCACTCTCATGTCTATCCGCTCATAGAGCTTTTGGCGGTCGTCAAAGGTTATTCCCAGTATAAGGGGCAAAAAATCCGACGGCGTTCTGCGGGAATTTTTCAACTGCTCTGTCATTGTCAGTCCGGTCAGCTCAAAAAGCTCTATCGCCCGCAGAACACGTCCCAGATTGTTAGGGTGGAGCGAAGCGGCATATTGCGGGTCGATGGCTTTCAGCCTGTCGTGCATCGCAGAATTTCCCTTTTGCTTTGCCTCGGCTTGAAGCTGTTCTCTCACTTTCGCGTTTTCCGGCTGCTCGTTAAATACTATGCCGTTTAAAAGCGAATCAATATAAAGCCCCGTTCCGCCGACAATCACCGCCGTTTTTTTGCGGGAAGCTATATCCGCTATCGCGCGTTTGGCGTCTTCAACATAGCGGGCGACGCTGTAACTCTCCTCCGGCTCAACAAAGTCGATGAGGTGATGAAAAATATCCCCCATCTCCTCTTTGGTCGGTTTTGCGGTGGCAATATCCATGCCGCGGTATATCTGCATCGAATCGGCGGAAACCACCTCGCCGTTATACCTTTTCGCAAGCTCTATGCCGAGGGCGGTTTTTCCCGAGGCGGTAGGGCCTGCGACAGTCAAAACTTTTATCTTTTCCAAAGCTCTACCCCATTCTGCCGAACATTTTCTCTACATCATATTTGGAAAGGGTTATCAAAACAGGTCTGCCGTGAGGACAGTTTCTCACACCGTCCCGGCTCATCACCATATCGGCAAGCCGCTTCAATTCCGGCATGGAACTGCTTTTTCCCGCCATAACCGCCGCCCGACAGGAAACGGAATACAAAAGCTCGTCCAGCATTTCGGGGGTGGCGTCCTTTTTTTCGGCAAGCAGTCTTTTGGCTGTTTCCCCGAGCAGCATCGGCAGGTCAAATCCGTCGAGCAGCATCGGTATCTCACGAACAAGAAGTGTTCCCTCACCGAAATCCTCGGCTGAAATTCCGAGCGTTTCAAGCGCCTGCGGATTTTCAATCAAAGCAAAGTATTCGTCTCGCGGCAGCGTTATCGCCTGCGGAACAAGCAAAATCTGGCTGTTTTCGTCTCTTTTGCGGTGCTTTATGCTGTTGTAAATATATCTTTCGTGGGCGGCGTGCTTATCTATCATTATAAAGCTGTTCTGCCGCTCAATGAGTATATATGTGTCGAAAAGCTCACCGATTATGCGGTATTCCGCGCTGTCGGTCTGCACGGGCAAATCGGTTTCCTCTGCCGAATCGGCTTCTTCCTTATCGAGAATCGGCTCGGGCTTTGCCTGCAGCTTTTCGGGCAGAGCTTCTTCCCGATGAAAAATCGGCTTCTGCGGCTCTGTATAAGGCTTTTCCGCCGCTGTCGGCTTAGGCTCGTCGCATTCTATATCGAGCATATATTTTCTTGCCGAAACGCCGCTTTTCACAGCCGCGGCGGGCGCGCTTTTGGGAATATCCGGTTCAATAGCCGAAACGCTCTCAACCTCCGGCTTTTTAAAAGCGGAAGCACTGTCATCACGCAGAACCATCGGGCGCTTGTCTTTTCCGCCGAGAGCCGCAGTTATGCTGGAAAATCCGCTCTTTTGATAGGCGGCCTCATGCTGTAAAGTACTATGCCTTGCAGGTATGTTGTTAAAGGTTATCTGCCCCTCCGAATAATCGAAATCGGAAACCGAAAAATGGGTGATGCTCTGTCTCTTAGGCTCGGTGATACGCTTTTCATGCTCGGAAAGTGCCTGCTCGCAGGCGGAATAAACGGTGTTGTATATCAGCCGCTCATCGGAAAAACGCACCTCCAGCTTTGCCGGATGAACATTTACGTCAACCTGCGAGCAGTTCAGCTCCACATTTAAAACGCAGGCGGGAAAACGCCCCGTCATAAGTCGGTTTTTGTATGCTTCTTCCACCGCTCCCGCGCAGGTTCGGGAACGGACAAAGCGGGAGTTGATAAAGAATATCTGCAAAGAGCGGGTAGCTCGGGCAACGCTCGGGCGGGAGATAACTCCGCTCACCTTTATTCCGTTGCTGTGATATTCGAGCGGTATCATTCCCGATGCAAGCTGCGCCCCGCATACCGACCTCACAGCGGACATCAAATCCCCGCCAAAGGTTTGCAGAGTCTTTTTTCTGTCTCTTATCAGCTCAAAGGCTATCGTGGGATTCGCGAGGGCAAGCCTGTCTATCAGTGAAGCGACAGCGTTTCCCTCGGTGGAATCCTTTTTGAGGAATTTCATTCTGGCGGGAGTATTGTAAAACAGGTCGCTCACCTCGATGGAGGTTCCCACCGGACAGCCTGCATCTTCAATGCGGCTTTCTCCGCTTCCGTCGATGAAAAAGCAGCAGCCGAGCGGATTGTCCGCTGTACGGGTTGTAACCTTTACACGGCTTACCGCCGCTATCGAGGGCAGAGCCTCCCCTCGAAAACCCAACGTCGCAATCGAATTGAGATCGTCGGCGCTTGTTATCTTGCTGGTAGCATGGCGAATAAACGCGGTCGCAACGTCCTCTCGGCTCATTCCGCAGCCGTTGTCGGTCACGCGGATATAGCCTATTCCGCCGTTTTTCAGCTCTATCGTTATTCTGTCGGCACCGGCGTCAACAGCGTTTTCCACAAGCTCCTTGACTATGGCGCTCGGTCTGTCCACCACCTCACCGGCGGCTATCAGCTCAGCTACCGAGCTTGGCAGAATATTTATCTTGCCCATGAAAAACACCTCTTTTCGGTAAAAATCTCACCCCAGCATCGCCTTAAACTCATAGAGCTTGTTTAGCGCCTCAAGGGGAGTCAGCGTGTTCAAATCCAGCTTTCTCAGCGCTGTTTCCACAGCGGAATCCTCTCTGAGCGAAAGCTGCATATCCTCCGGCTCTGTTTTGCTTTCGATTTTGTCTGTCTGCTTTGCGGGAGTGCCGCTCTCCAAATCAAATAGAATCTCATGCGCCCTTTTGATTATCCATTCCGGAATACCGGCGAGCTTTGACACTTCGATTCCGTAGCTGTCATCAACCGAGCCGGGAACTATCCTGCGGAGAAATGTTATATTCTCTCCCCGTTTTTTCACGGCGGTGTTGTAGTTTTTCACGCAGGAAAGCGACTGCTCCAAATCGGTCAGCTCATGATAATGGGTGGCAAAAAGCGTTTTCGCGCCCAGTTTTTTTCTGTCGGCGATAAACTCCACCATGGCGCGGGCGATGCTCATTCCGTCAAAGGTGGAGGTTCCCCTTCCCACCTCATCGAGAATCAGCAGGCTGTTTTCGGTGGCACTCTTGAGGATAGACGCAACCTCGCTCATCTCCACCATAAAGGTCGATTGACCGGTGGACAGGTCATCGGAAGCGCCGACTCGGGTGAAAATTCCGTCAACGATGCCTATATCAGCCGATTTTGCGGGAACAAAGCAACCTATCTGCGCCAAAAGCACTATTATCGCCGTCTGGCGGATATAGGTGGATTTACCTGCCATATTCGGCCCTGTGATTATCGCTATCTGATTGGATTTTTTGTCCAGCAGTGTGTCGTTTGCCACAAAACGCTGTTCCGAGCCTAAAAGCTGTTCCACAACCGGATGCCTGCCGTCCTCTATGCGGATAACGCCGTCTGTTTTGATAGAGGGGCGGCAGTAGTTGTTTTCGGCGGCAAGTGTGGCAAATCCGGTGAAAACATCAAGTCTTGCCACCGCCTCCGCGGTTTTCTGGATACGCTCGGTCTGCTCCGCTATCGAAACTCTCAGCTTTTCATACAGCTGAAGCTCCAAAACAACCGTCTTTTCGTTGGCTGTGAGTATTTTCTCCTCCAAATCCTTTAACTGCTGAGTGATATAGCGCTCGCAGTTAGCTAAGGTCTGCTTTCTGATATACTCCTTGGGAACCAGTTCCTTATAGGAGTTTGTCACCTCAATATAGTAGCCGAACACCTTGTTATAGGATATTTTGAGATTCTTTATTCCCGTTCTTTCCCTTTCCTGCGCTTCTATCTCCGCCAAAAAGGTTCTGGTGTTGGTGAGCAGCTCTCTTATCTCGTCCAGCTCGGAATTGTAGCCTTTTCGTATAAACCAGCCGTCCTTGGTGGTAACGGGCGGTTCATCGTCGATAGCCGAGTCGATAATCTGCCCTATATCCTCCATCGGGTCTATCGAAGCGGCAATGTCGCAGAGATAGCGCGACTTGCAGCCCTTGAGCTTTTCAAGCAGCAGCGGAAGCTGTCTGAGCGTTGAAGCGAAGGTGCAAAGCTCCCTCGGATTTGTCGCGCCGCAGACTATTCTTGTCAGCAGGCGCTCCATATCATGTATTTCGCTGAGAATATCGGTAATATCCAGCCTGAGAATATTGTTGCTCTTTATCTCGTCAACAACATTCAAGCGCTTTTCTATCATAACGGGATGGCAGAGCGGCTGTTCGAGATACCTTCTCAAAAGGCGCTTTCCCATCGCGGTTTTTGTCTTGTCTATCACCCAGAGGAGACTGCCGCGTCTTTCGCCGCTTCTCATAGTCCGGGTCAGCTCGAGATTTCGCATTGCGGTGATGTCGAGCGTCATATATTTTTCAGAATCGTATTTTTCCAATACTATAAGCCGCTCAACGCCCTTTTTCTGCGTTTCGTGCAGA
Organism: uncultured Oscillospiraceae bacterium; assembly: GCA_964573335.1. GTDB lineage: Bacteria > Bacillota > Clostridia > Oscillospirales > Ruminococcaceae > Yanshouia. The sequence continues at coordinate 15,216 of CAZNJJ010000005.1, forward strand.
TAATAGAGCAAGCCGCCGAGCGACATGAGCAGTTCATCGCTCTTTAAAATCTCACATTCGTCTATATGCTGTTGACCGAACTGCTCTGTGACATAGCGGCGAGCGTCCTCTTCTGCATAGGCTTTTTCGTCGAGAACATCGGCACAGCAGCGCAGACGCTCTCTCAAAAATTTCCCCATATCGGAAAGGGATAAAAATTCATCGTTAAAAACCACCTCGCTCGGCGAAAATCTCGACAGCTCGTTTTTGAGTGCGGCAGTATCGCTGTTTTTAAGCGAGGTTATATAAACCTGACCTGTGGAAATATCGGCAAAAGAAAGCCCGAAAGCCTTTTTCCCCATAAAAACAGAGGCTATGTAGTTATTGGCGCCCTCATCGAGCATATTCGCCTCTATCAGCGTTCCCGGGGTGATAACGCGCATCACCTCACGCTTAACCAGTCCCTTTGCGAGCTTTGGATCCTCCATCTGCTCGCATATCGCAACCTTGTATCCCTTTTTGATGAGCCGCGCGATATAAGCGTCACAGCTGTGATACGGAACTCCGCACATCGGGGCGCGCTCCTCCTGCCCGCAATCTCTGCCGGTGAGGGTCAGCTCCAGCTCGCGGGAGGCTATCTTAGCGTCGTCGTAAAACATCTCATAAAAATCACCCAGTCTGAAAAAGAGAATGTGATCCTTATGCTGTTCCTTTATAGCAAAATACTGCTCCATCATGGGAGAAAGCGCCGCCATAACACAAGTCACTCCGTATCTTTAAAAATGGGACAAGCGGCGGAAAGCGCCGTGAAAAACGCCTTCCGCCTTTTAAACGAAAATCAGTGGCAGCCGCCGCAGCTGCTGCAAGAACCGGTGCAGCCGGTCTGCTTTTCGATAGTATCGGGGTCCTCACCGTTGGCGGCACCCGAGATTATCTGGGTAACAAAATTTATCTGGCTGTCAAGGGCGCTCTTAGCGGCATTGTAGGCTATCATCTCGGGGGAATTTGCGATTTCGTCGTAGAGCTTTCTCAGCTTGGTGTCAAGCTCGGTGATAACGTCGTTGCTCTTTTCGTCCTCAGACTTCATTATCTCGCGGTTTATCTGAGTGCGAAGCTCGGAAAACTCGTTGAGCTTCTTCTGCAGCTCGGCGGAATTTTCAGCCAAATCGTTTGCGGTGAGCATATCCTTGTAGAGCTGATCTGCCTGAATAGCCTTTCCGAGTTCTCTTGCCATTTTGATAATATCCATGATACTTCTCCTTAAAAAATATTTTTATATCTTTACATCATGCTTGCATGACATGATTTACCGTTTCAGCCGACTATATCTCCGACTACCGCCCAGTTCATGGCGCGGGTTACCTTTACATCGACAAAGCTGCCTATCAGCGACTTGTCTCCCCGCATCTCGACTATGACGTTGCCCTCTGTTCTGCCGGCAAGGAATCCTTCTTTGCTTTTGCCGAGAGAATCTGCCAGAACACGAATGGTTTTGCCCACCATATTCCGGTTCTGCCGCTCGCATATCTCCTGCTGAACAGCCAGCAGCTCTCTGAACCAGTCGGATTTTTCCCTGTCGGTGACAACATCTTCCATCTTTGCGGCGGGAGTGCCGTTTCTTCTCGAATAGATAAAGGTAAATAGGGCATTATACTCCACTTCCTTTATCAATTCCAGCGTATCGAGAAATTCTTCCCTCGTTTCTCCGGGGAATCCGACTATTATATCGCTTGAAAATGTCACATCGGGAATACGCTTTTTGGCGTAAGCTATCAGCTCGCGATAATGAGCTGTATCGTAGTGGCGGTTCATCACCTTGAGAACCCTGTCGTTTCCGCTCTGAACCGGAAGATGTATATGATGACAGATATGGCGGCTCTCGGCGATGGTGTCTATCAGCTCAAAGGTGCAGTCCTTCGGGTGAGAGGTCATAAAGCGCAGGCGGTATTCGCCGTCAATGGCATCTATCCTTCGCAAAAGCTCGGAAAAGCTGCATTTCTGCTCCAATCCCTTGCCGTAGGAGTTTACATTCTGCCCGAGCAGAGTTATCTCCTTATAGCCGCTCTCAATCAGCTCCGTTGCCTCCGCTACAACCATTTCGGGGCGGCGTGAGGTCTCTCTGCCGCGGACATACGGCACAATGCAGTAGGAACAGAAGTTATCACAGCCGTGCATAATGGGAAGCCATGCCTTAACGCTGTCCTCTCTCACGGCGGGAATACCCTCAACCACATTTTTTGCCGATTCGCCGCAGAATACGCGCTTTTTGCCCTCTATTCTCTCGGCTATAAAAGCGGGCAGGCGGTGGAGCGCCCCTGTTCCGAACACTATATCCACATAGGGAAAGCTCTGCTTTATCCTTTCGGCAACCGCCTCCTGCTGCATCATGCAGCCGCAGAGAGCTATCATCATTTCGGGGCGGGAACGCTTTATGTTTTTCAGCGCGCCCACATTGCCGAAAACCCTGTCCTCGGCGCTTTCTCTAACGGCGCAGGTGTTAAACAGCACAAAATCGGCATTTTCCGCCGAATCGGTAAAGCCGAATCCGATTTCAGCCAAAAGCCCTTTGATATGCTCGGTGTCGGCGGCGTTCTGCTGACAGCCGAAGCTGTGAAGATACGCCAGCGGCGGGTGGTCAAACCGCTCTCCGACCAGTTTTTTCGCGCGGTCAGTCATAAACGAATCGAGTTGCTCCGCAAAATTTTTATCCAAAAGAGTTCCTTTCACCGAACTGCTCCTTTTTAAAAAGTATTTTAACTGAATTAGTATACCACAAAAGAAGCGGTTGCACAACAACGGCAAATCCGCGTTTCAAATGATAAAATCACCTTTTCAGAACAAATTTCTGCACCGGACTGCCAAACTTCTCGACCAATCTCCCTCGCGAAAACCCATTCGCTTATAAAACGCTCTCGCGGCAGCTCCTTTTTATACATCCTTTCGTTATCAAAACCCGCAGAGCGAAAAATCCGACATTCATGCTCCGCTCTTTAAAATCAACGAAAAGGATTTACCCTGCCGGCAAAGCCTTTTTTCTGTTACTTTAACAGCTTTTTGAGATATTTTCCCGTGTAGGAGCGTTCACATTCCGCCACCTGCTCCGGTGTTCCGCAGACTACTATCTCGCCGCCGCGGTCTCCGCCCTCGGGTCCGAGGTCTATGATATAATCGGCAACCTTTATCACATCGAGATTATGTTCGATTATCAAAACGGTATTTCCGCCGTCTGCCAAAAGCTGAAGCACTTCGATGAGTTTTTTCACGTCAGCGGTATGCAGTCCCGTTGTCGGCTCGTCGAGAACATATATCGTGCGTCCGGTCGAGCGCTTGGAAAGCTCGGTGGCGAGCTTCACTCGCTGCGCTTCACCGCCCGAAAGGGTTGTCGCCGGCTGACCGAGCTTGACATATCCCAGTCCAACATCGTAGAGCGTTTGTATCTTTCGGCGTATCTTTGGCAGATTTTCGAAAAACGAAAGCGCCTCCTCCACCGTCATCTCCAAAACATCATGTATGCTCTTGCCCTTGTATTTTATTTCAAGCGTCTCACGGTTATAGCGTTTTCCCTTGCAGACCTCGCAGGGCACATATATATCGGGCAGAAAATGCATCTCTATTCTGATGATGCCATCGCCCTGACAGGCTTCGCATCTGCCGCCTTTCACGTTGAACGAGAATCTTCCGCTGTTATATCCTCTCAGATTGGCTTCATTTGTTCCCGCGTAAAGCTCGCGAATATCATTGAATACCCCCGTATATGTGGCGGGATTTGAGCGCGGCGTTCTGCCGATGGGAGCCTGGTCTATCGCGATAACCTTGTCGAGCGCTTCCAGTCCCTCAATCGAATCATGGTCGCCCGGGCGGGTTTTTGCCCTATTCAGCTCGGCGGCGAGCTTTTTGTAAAGAATCTCGTTTATCAGCGAGCTTTTTCCCGAGCCGGAAACGCCTGTCACCACGGTAAAGGTTCCGAGCGGAACAGAAACATTCACGTTTTTCAGATTATTATGCCTTGCTCCCTTTATGACGAGGTAATTTCCGTTTCCCTCTCGGCGCTTTTCGGGAACAGCTATAACCTCTCTGCCGCTCAAAAATCTTCCGGTGTGAGAAGCTTCGCACTCCAAAAGCCCCGCCACATCGCCGGAATAGACCACATTTCCGCCATGAACGCCCGCCCCCGGGCCTATATCGACAACGTAATCCGCCGCACGAATGGTATCCTCGTCGTGTTCCACCACTATAACAGTGTTGCCTAAATCGCGCAGGCGCTGCAAGGTGGCTATCAGCTTGTCGTTATCCCTCTGATGCAATCCGATAGACGGCTCATCGAGTATATACAAAACTCCCATCAGGCTGGAGCCGATTTGGGTGGCAAGTCTGATTCGCTGGCTCTCTCCGCCGGAAAGGGTGCTTGCCGTGCGGGAAAGGGTGAGATATTCCAGACCTACACTCCGCAGAAAATTCAAGCGGGAGCGTATCTCCTTGAGTATCATTTCGGAAATCATCATTTCACGCTCGGTGAGCTTCAGCTCGTCCAAAAATTTCAGCTCATCTGTCACCGACATTGCCGTGAATCGGCTTATGTTTATCCCGCCTACCGTCACCGCCAGCGAAACCGGTTTTAATCTCTCGCCGTGACAGTCGGGGCAAAGCACCGAGTTCATCCAGCCGGCGATTTCCTCCTTTACCCACTGGCTCGAGGTCTCGCGGAATCTCCGTTCGAGATTGTTTACCACACCCTCAAAGGAGGTGTGATATGCTCCCGACATGGTGCCCGTTTCTCTGCGAACGGTGATTTTCTCTCCGTCATTTCCGTAGAGAATTATATCCTGTATCTTTTTGGGCAGCTTCTCAAAGGGAGTATCGAGCGAAAAGCCGTAATGCTCCGCCAGTCCCTCGTAGTACATTTGAGTCATTCCGCCCTCAAAATAATACCAGCCGCTCGCTTTGATGCAGCCCTGCTTTATCGAGAGCTTTTTGTTGGGCACAACCAAATCGGGGTCGATTTTCATGAATGTGCCGAGTCCGGTGCATTTTTCGCAGGCGCCGAACGGATTATTAAAGGAAAACATTCTCGGAGAAAGCTCCTCCACCGAGATACCGTGTTCGGGGCAGGAATAGCTCTGCGAAAAGAGCATCTCCTCCCCGCCTATCACATCTATCAGAACCAGTGCGCCGGTGAGAGACAGCGCCGTTTCGATAGAACCGGCAAGTCGTGAGCGGATAGAATCGGACACCACAAGCCTGTCCACCACTATATCCACCGAATGTTTTTTGTTCTTTTCGAGCTTTATTTCCTCGGAAAGGTCGTACATATTCCCGTCAACACGAACGCGGACATAACCCGAACGTCTGGCAGAATCCAATTCCTGCTGCTGAGTGCCCTTTCTGCCGCGAACAACGGGAGCCAACACCTGAATTTTGGTTTTCTCAGGCAGCGACAGTATCTTATCAACCATCTGGTCTACCGTCTGCTGGGTTATCTCCCTGCCGCAGACAGGGCAGTGCGGAATACCTATTCTCGCCCAGAGCAAGCGCAGATAGTCGTATATCTCGGTCACTGTTCCCACGGTGGAACGGGGGTTGTTTGAGGTGGATTTCTGGTCTATCGAGATTGCGGGCGAAAGCCCCTCTATGCTCTCTACATTAGGCTTTTCCATCTGCCCCAAAAACATTCTCGCATAGGAAGAAAGCGACTCCATATATCTGCGCTGACCGTCGGCATAGAGCGTGTCAAACGCAAGCGAGCTTTTGCCGGAACCAGAAAGTCCGGTAAAAACCACCAGCTTATCACGCGGTATCGTCAGGTCGATGTTTTTTAAATTGTGTTCCTTTGCGCCTTTTATCACTATTTCATTTTTTGCCAAGGTATCTTCCTCCGAAATCAGATTCGCCGATTTTTTGCCTGCCGCGGCAAAACCGCGCAAAAAGCGGCTATTTCATTTCTTTAAGCTGTTTTATCTTGTCTCTGAGATATGCCGCGTGCTCAAACTCCAGTATCTTTGCGGCATTCTTCATTTCGTTTGTCAGCTTGAGGATAAGCGCCTGTCTGTCCTTTTCGCTCATCCGCTTTTTCTTTTTGGTTTCGCCCTCAACCGTTTCTCTGCTGGAAATTTCCAGTATATCGCGAATATCCTTCTTTATCGTCTGCGGAATTATCCCGTGTTCCTCGTTGTATTTCTGCTGCAGCTTTCTGCGGCGGAGTGTTTCGGTGATGGCTCTCTCCATAGAATCGGTCACACTGTCGGCATACATGATAACCTTGCCCTCGCTGTTTCTCGCCGCTCTGCCGATAGTCTGCACCAGCGAGGTTTCGGAACGCAGAAAGCCCTCCTTGTCCGCGTCCAGAATAGCCACCAGTGACACCTCGGGAATATCCAGTCCCTCGCGCAGCAGGTTTATTCCGACAAGGACATCAAATTCGCCCGAGCGCAGGTCGCGGATTATCTCCATGCGCTCCATCGTGTCAATATCGTGGTGCATATACCGCACCAAAACTCCCTTATCCTCGAGATAGGCGGTGAGATCCTCCGCCATCTTCTTGGTGAGGGTGGTGACAAGCGTTCGCTCCTTTTTCGCCGCTCTGATATTTATCTCCGAAAGCAGATCATCTATCTGCCCCTCAACAGGTCTTACATCTATCAGTGGATCGAGCAGTCCTGTCGGGCGGATAAGCTGTTCCACCGGCTCGCCGCTCTTTTCCCGTTCAAACTCGCCCGGCGTCGCGCTGACGAATATCGCTTGATTTATGTGGTCGTACATTTCCTCAAAGGAAAGCGGGCGGTTATCCAGTGCCGATGGCAGGCGAAAACCGTATTCGATGAGATTATTCTTTCTCGCGCGGTCTCCCGCCAGCATACCGCGCGCCTGCGGAAGTGTGACGTGCGACTCATCTGCCACAAACAGAAAGTCCTCGGGGAGATAGTCGAGCAGCGTGCAGGGAATCGACCCCGGCGCTCTGCCCGATATAACTCGGGAATAGTTCTCTATTCCCTTGCAAAAGCCTATTTCCGAGAGCATTTCTATATCATAATTGGTTCGCTCGGCGATGCGCTGTGCCTCTATCAGCTTGTTGTTCGCCTTGAAATACTCAACCCGTTCGTCACATTCCCGCCGTATCTCCTCTATCGCCGCAGCCATCTTGTTTTTGGGAACTATATAGTGAGAAGCGGGATATATCGCCACATGGTTGACAAAGTTTTTCACCTCGCCGGTAACGGTGTTTATCTCGGCGATGCGCTCTATCTCGTCTCCGAAAAACTCCACCCGAAAAGCCGTATCCGAGTTGTATGACGGGAAAATCTCGACACAGTCTCCCCTCACACGGAATTTGTTTCGGGTGAAATTTATGTCGTTTCGCTCATATTGCAGTTCCACCAGCTTTTGCAAAAGCTCGTCTCTGTCCTTTTCCATTCCTTTTCTGAGCGACAGCACCATACTACGATAATCTATCGGGTCACCGAGGGTGTATATGCAGGAAACCGATGCCACTATGATAACGTCTCTGCGCTCTCCCAGCGCCGCCGTAGCGGAATGACGCAGCCGCTCTATCTCGTCGTTTATCGCAGAATCCTTTTCTATATAGGTATCGGTAGAGGCGATATACGCCTCAGGCTGATAGTAGTCGTAGTAAGAAACGAAGTATTCCACCGCGTTATTCGGAAAAAACTCCCGAAACTCACTGCAAAGCTGTGCGGCAAGCGTTTTGTTGTGCGCCAAAATCAATGTCGGGCGCTGAACGCGCTCTATCACATTCGCTATCGTAAATGTTTTGCCCGAGCCGGTAACGCCCAGCAGCGTCTGTTCTCTTTTGCCGGCTTTTATCCCCTCAACCAGTCTGTCTATCGCCTGCGGCTGATCGCCTGTCGGCTTAAACTTTGATACCAGCTCAAATCTGCGTTGCTCTGCCATAGCACACCTCTTTTGCGAATACTCGCATTTCTTTTGTCGTACATTCTATTTTACCACAAATGATTTTAATAGAAAAGCCTAAAAGTGAACAACCGTTCCGACCGGATAAACCGTTTTTCTGCCTAATTTTATATTATTTGACTTTGCCGCCGCTATTTTCTATTATTATAGAATAAAAGGGGTGAATAACATGATAGACGCTCACGCCCACGCCTGCGGCGGTTATCTCGATTGCGAGAGTATCCCTAAACAGCTTGAAAAAATCAAAGCGGAAGCGGTGATTCTCTGCTGCGGCGAGCCGCAAAGCAGAATACGCTATCCCCATCCGCTCCTCTCGGCTGTTTGGAAAAACGAAAAGCTCGCTTTCGGCTTCAACCGCTTTATCGCGAGAATGGTAAAAAGAAAAGGTCTTTCCGCCACCCTCGATGAGGGAAACGCCACCGTCTGCGCGCTGGCAAAGCTGCTGCCGCAGAGGGTGTTCCCCGCCTATCACGCCGACCCCGCCGAGCAAAACGCCTTGCAAAAGCTGGAGGATTTTTATTCCCGCCACAGGTTTTACCTTCTCAAGCTGCACCAGTGCTACAACAGCTTTGATATAGCTTCTCCCGTTTGCGAGCAGCTTATCACATGGGCGGAAAATCACGCTGTTCCGATATTCATACATCTCAAAAACGGTGGACAGGTATTTGCCTTTACAGATGTTGCGAACCGTCATTCCAAAGCGGTTTTCATAGTTGCTCACCTGATTGGGTGCGACATAATCTCACGCCATCTCAAAAACAACAACGTATATTTCGATCTTTCCTCTCCGCAGCTTTATTCCTATCGAATGCTGCGCCGCGTTTATGAGCGATACGGCGCTTCCCGCCTTATTTTCGGCACCGACTCGCCCTACGGCTTGCGAAACGACAAAATCATTCTGCACAGGTTAAAACGGCTCAAGCTCGATGAACAACAGCTCTATCTAATCACCGACGGCAACATTAAATCTCTGCTCAAAATCTGAATCGGCTTTATCGGGAGACTCGGGAATTTTTCCGAGTCTCTTTTAATATTGCGCCGCTTTTCGGGGCAAACTTACAGCAAAAGCAAAATTTCCTGTTTTGGAGGCAAAAATGACAGATAACAAATTTCCCCCGCCTGTCTGCGGCAGATTCGAAAAGGATACAGCCGCTCTCCGTTCGGCGTTGAGATGTGAAAACAGCTTTGACCTTGTCGAGCGCGGCTTGCAGTTTGCGGGAAAGCGTGCTTCTCTCTTTTTTACCGACGGGCTGGTAAAAGACGAGACCATGGTGAAGATTATCACCGCTCTTTCCTCACTGAAGGAAAATGATATATCCGCCTGCCGCACCGCAAAGGATTTTTCCGAGCGGTATATCCCCTACATCGAGGTGGATTGTGAAAGCCATATAGAAAAGATAGTATCTCAGGTTTTATCGGGTCAGCTCGCGCTGATAATAGAGGATATTTCCGAGGCAATTTTGATAGACGCACGCACCTATCCCACCCGTTCCTTGCAGGAACCTGACAGTGACCGTGTTTTGCGCGGCGCGAGAGACAGCTTTTGCGAAACACTGATATTCAACACCGCGCTGATTCGCCGCCATATCCGCGACCCGAGATTGACGATAGAATATCACTCTGTCGGCTCGGTTTCCAAAAGCGATGTGGTAATATGCTATTTTGAGGGGAGAGCCGACAATCGGGCGCTCAAACAGCTCACCCAAAAGATTTCTTCCCTCGAGATAAAAACCCTCTCGATGGGGCAGGAAAGTCTCACCGAGGCGCTGCTGCCCAATCACTGGTATAATCCCTTTCCCAAGGTGCGCTACACCGAGCGCCCCGACACCGCCGCCGCGAGCATCTGCGAGGGAGGCATTGTGCTGATAGTTGATGGCTCCCCCTCCGCGATACTGCTTCCCACCGCCTTTTTCGATTTCTTTCAGGATACCAACGACTATTATTTCCCGCCGCTGGTGGGCAGCTATATGCGAATCACCCGTTATCTCATCTACCTGCTTACGTTGCTGCTCATTCCCACATGGTATCTGCTTATCCGCAATCCGCAATGGGTTCCGCCGTGGCTTGACTATATTCTCATTGAGCAGATGAATCGGGTGCCGATTTTTGTTCAGCTTATGATAGTGGAACTGATAATAGATTGTCTCAAGCAGGCATCGCTCAACACCCCAACCGCGCTCGGCGGCTCCTTTTCGGTGGTATCAGCGCTGATTTTGGGGGATTTCGCGGTAACGGCGAGGTGGTTTGTGCCGGAGGTTCTGCTCTATATGGCGTTTGTAGCGGTGGCAAATTTTGCCACGCCGAGCTTTGAGCTGGGCTACGCGCTGAAGCTCTGCCGTATGATGCTCATTATACTCATCGCCATTTTTAACCTTTGGGGATATATCGGCGGATTGATTTTGATAGCGGCGCTCATCGCCTTTACCCCAACAATAACGGGAAGAAGCTATCTCAGCCCGCTTATTCCCTTTGACGGCGAAAAGCTGTTGAGACTGGTGATTCGCCGCCGAATGGATAACGACAATACCTGAAACCGGTTGTCAAACCGCCGTTTTCGCTTTTCAACGAGATGAAAACGGCGGTTTTGCCGTTTAGAGCGCAAAACATTATTGCAAACCGCCGATAAAATTGGTAGTATAGATTATATATATCTGTTTTGGGGGTCTTTTAAGATGAAAATGCGGCCTGTTGTTCTTATTCCCGACCTAAAGCACCACTCATGGGGAGGAACAAAGCTCAGCTCCGATTACGGCAAATCGGTTCAGGACGGCAATATCTCCGAAAGCTGGGAGCTTTCCTGCCACCCGGACGGCTTAACAAAGGTAGACGATATTCTCTGTCCCTACACCTTTTCGGAAACGCTGAAAAAATACGGCTGGCTCGAAACCATCGGAACAAAATGGCAATCTCAAACCGAGTTTCCTCTGCTTGTCAAGTTTATCGACGCACAGCAGGCTACACCCATAACAGTCTGCCCCGATGATGATTACGCCCGCGAAAACGAAAACTCCTGCGGAAGAACAAAGCTGCTTTACATAACCGACTGCAACCCCGGCAGCTATATCTTTTACGGTGTTTCGGAGCCTACCTCCATTGATGAGTTTTCCGCCCGCATGAATGACAAAACCGCCACCCATGCGTTAAAGGTCATTCCTCTCAAAAAGGGCGATGCCTTTCTTATCGAGCCGGGAACCATTCACGGACTCAGCGGCGGCTGCACCGCGGTGGAGATACAGCAAAGCTGCGATCTCGCATACACCGTTTGGGACTATGACCGTCCCGTTGCCGAGGATTCCTCTCGGATAGACGATATTGATAAGCTCAACGATGTGATAAACCTTTTCCCCTCAAAAAAGGTGATAAGCGTAGGTCACATCTCAAAAACGCCTTATTTTACCGTTGACCGATTCAGGTGCGACAAAACGCTCAATATAGACGAAAAGAGCTTTATGCTGCTGATATGTCTCGAGGGTGAAGCCGAGTTGAAATGGTCTAAGGGCAGCTTGGCTCTCAAAAAAGGAACCTCTGTCTTTATCCCCGCCGACACCGGCGAATATCAGCTCACAGGCAGTGCGCGCGGTCTTTCGGTTACTCTTTAAAACAACAATGCCGCCCCTTTCCGTTTGGAAAAAGGGCGGCATATTTTTATTCTCTTTTCATCGGATATATCTCTCTGTCGTTTTTATCCTCTTCAAATTCGTTGGGAGATACTCGGATGAGCCTTGTTCCGACCGGCATATCAATATATCCGAATATATCTCTGTCAAACCTCTGCCACACAGCTCCCACCGGAAGAAGCATCAGGTTTTCCGAATTTGAAAGATATTCGTTATCCTCATTTCCGCAGGCGAAAAACCAGCCGCTGTCCTTTTCGCCGTCGCGCACCTTGTTCCTTTCCATATAGCCGACCTTCCAACCGTCCTCCGCTATTCTTTTTGAAACAACGGCAAACAGCCGGCAGATATTCATTTTGTTTTTCATAGCAAAATGGTTTTTCTCTCTTTCGCCAAACTCTCGCAGCTCATTCTCGGCGATTTCGGCGTTTGAACATATATTGTCGATACTTCTGTCCCATATCTTTTTATCGTCCGCTTCGCGGGTCAGCACCGCAGCCAGTCCCAACAGCTCTGCCCTGTCGGTATCCAACTGTCTTTTCTCTGTCTTTATGAGTTTTTTGCCGTTTTCACCGTATAGATATATCTGCACCTCTCCGCTGTTCAAAAGAGCCAGCTTTACCGCGCCCAGATTCTCTTTGTCGTTATAAAACGCCATAAAATACGGGAGTCTGTCATTTACAAACCAATCAAATTCGGTGCCGTTTTGCCCATTCATGTAAAACACAGCCCCATCATCTTCCAAATCGGATTTTTTCACATTCGGCAGATACATCGCAATACATTCATCTGTTATCCCGCGAATATCATTTAGAATCCTGTTCATGCTGTTTCTCCTCGCTCTTTTTCTTTATGTTTTTGCTCCAGACGGCGCTTTATCTCCTCGCCGAGAAGCTGATATATCACCGATGTCACCGGAACAGCCAAAAGCATACCCGCCACGCCGAACATTCCGCCGCCCACCGTTATCGCAGTCAGTATCCACAGCGCGGGCAAGCCGAGCGAGCCGCCAACCACCTTGGGATAGATGATATTTCCCTCAAGCTGCTGCAAAACAACGAGGAAAATCAGAAATATAACTGCTTTTCTGGGGCTTATCATCAGCAGAATAAACGCCGCCGGTGCCGCGCCGACAAATGCGCCCACTATCGGCACAAGACTGGTGACCCCTATCATAACGCTTATCAGCAGAGCATATTCCAGCCGCAGTATCACCATGCCGACAAAGCAGAGCGAGCCGAGAATCACCGCCTCAGTGAGCTGACCGCCGACAAATTTTGTAAAAGTTCTGTTGCAGACATCGGAAATATGCAAAACAGCAGCCGCTCTTTTTTCGCTGAAAAACGCCTTTATCGCCCTTTTCGCCTGTTCTGCCAGTTTTTGGCGGCATATCAGCATATAAACCGAAAACACAAGCCCCAAAACAATATTTGTCACCGTTTGAACAACGCTGTTGGTCACCATGAAAAGCTGCGGAACGCTGTCTAAAAGCAGCTTGCCCAGCATATCCGAAAATTCCCTCAGGAATTTCTCATAGTCCGCAAGCTCTATCCCCCACGCCGCGAGCAGGAGCTGTGCGTCCTCCACCCAGCCGTTTATCGAAGGGGTCATCACCGTAAGATTGCTTTTCAGCATCATCACGCTTTCGGCAAGCTGAGGAACAACGATAGCGGCTATCACCGCAAAAGCGCCGAACAACAGCAGATAAACCGTCAGCAGTGAAACGGCAAATCCCGCCTTTTTGAGCTTTTCGGGCAGAATTTTGCCGTAAAACACCGTTAAACGGTCAAACGGCAGTTTCAGCACAAATGCCAGAACAGCTCCTATTATTATCGGCTCAAGCAGTAAAAACAGCTTCACCGTCAGTTCTATCACGGTATCTATCTTTATCAGCAGTGCCACCAGCAGAACCGTATAGGTTATCAGCTGAACACAGCTTCGCACTTTTTGTCTGTCCAAGGTTTTCCCTCCATTATTTGTATGCTTTTGTCTATTATAAAAATTGCGGTATCAAATTGCAAGGCTTGTTAAGGTATGTTATTATTAGTTTCAAAGTTTGTTTAAAAATGAGCTTTTTTTCAAAATAAAATCAGAAAAGGTCGCCCAAATGAAAAGATATGTTTTCATCAAAACCAAAGCCCCGCCCGTATTCGGGATAAAGCTGCTGCTCTGCCTTTCTCCGGCGGCAGCGGCGGGAATCATCACACTGTTACTAAAGCTCTCCTCACCCCAAACGGTGGAGAGGTTTTATTCCGCGGGGATTTTTCGCCCCATATCATCGGCTCTCGGCAGAATAAGCAGACCTGTTCCCTTTTCGATAGCCTCACTGATAATATATCTGCTTTTTGCGGCGGCTGTGACAGCTATTATCGGCTTTTTGATACTGCTGATATTCAAAAGCGGCAGAGCCGATCTGATAAAACGCTTTGTTCTGCTGGCAGCGGCGGTGATTTCAACGATTTTTCTGCTCTTTTCGGTTTTGTGTATGCCAAACTACTATCGTATTCCCTTTGCGAAGCAGGCAGGCTTTGTGTTGGAAAGCTACACCGCCGATGACCTTTATGATATGTGCGAAAAGCTCATAGCGAAAACCAATTCCGAGCGGGAAAACTTTGACGGCATACCCGAAAAGGATACAAAATATCTCGCGGCAAAAACCAAAGCCGCTTTCGATTTGCTCAGCGACGAATACCACTTTGTCGGAACCGCGAAAACCACCCCCAAGCCGTTTATCGGCTCGGAAATTCTATCGATACTTAACCTCACCGGATTTTATTTTCCCTATACGGGAGAAGCGAATGTCAATGTTCACGCGCCGTTTGTCGAGCTTCCCTTTACCATGTGCCATGAGCTGGCGCACACACGCGGCTTTATGCTGGAAAACGAGGCAAATTTCATAGGCTATCTCGCCTGCAAAAACTCCGATGACCCAGTTATCCGATACAGCGGATACTATGTCGCCATGATACACAGCATGAACATGATGGCGGCAACCGATGTTGAGCGCTTTATCGAGCTGAGAAGAAAATACAGTCCCGCGGTTGAAGCTGACGCAAAACTCCTTTCCGACTATTGGGACAAGTATTTCAACACGCCGGCGGCAGAGCTTTCCAACTCGGTGAATGACGCATATCTGAAAGCCAATGATCTTTCCGACGGAATCGAAAGCTACGGCAGAATGGTTGACCTGCTGATGGCAGAGCATTTAAAGGAACAGGGTGAACAAAAATGAAATACGATATAGCACCCGGCAGATACCGCCATTACAAAGGTAATGAATACGAAGTGATAGGCGTTGCCCGCCACTCCGAAACGCTGGAAGAAACGGTAGTTTACAGAGCGCTCTACGGCGAGCGGGAAATCTGGGTTCGCCCCGCGAAAATGTGGAGTGAAACTGTTGAGGTAAACGGCAAAGCTGTTCCGCGGTTTTCTCCCATAGAATAAGTTATTCCCCCGAAGCCGACAGCCTCGGGGGAATAATTATATCCGACTGAAATTTTCACTTTATCTCCGCGATGGTAACGCCGTTTTCGCCCTCTCCGTATCTTCCTAAGCGGAAAGAGGCGATATTTTTATGTCTTTTGAGCCTTTGAGCCACCGCCTCGCGCAAAACGCCTGTCCCCTTGCCGTGAATTATTCTTACAGACTGCACTCCCGACAAAACGGCGCTGTCGATAAAGGCGTTAAGCTCCATTATCGCCTGCTCGGAGTCGTATCCGCGAATATCCAATTCGGTTTTTACATCGCGGGCGGCGCGGGAGGTAACGCCCTTTCTGCTCACCATAGAGCCTTTCTTGGGCTGTTTAGGCTCCTTGGGGCGCTCGCCGAGCATCACTTCAGAAAGCGGCACCGAGGTTTTCATCATTCCAGCCTGAACATAAACGGTCTGTCCCTCCGGCTTGGAAAGTACTATGCCCTCCTTGTTGAGCATCCGCACGAATACAATATCTCCCTTTTCGAGCGGGCGGGGCAGCTTATAGCCGTCGTTACCCTCTTTCCGCTCGGAAACAGGGTCGGAGAGCTGTTCCAGCTCCTTCATAGAACCTCTGTAACCTCTGCGCGCGTTGGAAAGAAGCTCGTTAAAGGATTCCTTGTCCTTTTCCTTTTTGATGTTATCAAGTTCCTCAAAAAGTATCTCGGCGTGAATACGGGTTTCCTCAATGATGCGCTTTGCTTCGTTTCTGGCGCGCTCAAGTTCCTTTTCCACGCTCTTGGATATTTTTGCCTGCTCCTCAGCTGCCTTTTTCTTTATCTCCTCCGCTTCCTGACGGAGTATTTTCGCGGAGAGCCGCTCCTTTTCGAGCTGTTGGCGGGTGGATTCCAGTTCGCTCACCACGTCCTCAAAGCGGGTGTTCTCATCCGAAACCAGCTTTTTCGCCCTCTCTATCATTCCCTTGGAAAGACCTAATCTCTCGCTTATCAGAAAAGCGTTTGACCTGCCGGGAATACCGGTCAGCAAGCGGTAGGTCGGGCGCAGCGATGCCACATCAAATTCGCAGCTCGCGTTTTCCACTCCCGGAGTTTCGAGCGCGTAGAGCTTTATCTCGGGATAATGGGTGGTTGCCGCTATCTTAGCGCCCTTTTTGCGAAGTGTTTCTATTATCGAAATGGCGAGCGCCGCGCCCTCAACGGGGTCGGTTCCCGCGCAAAGCTCATCGCAGAGCACCAGCGAGTTTTCATCGGCGTTTTCCGCAATGGAAATGATATTTACCATGTGGGAAGAAAATGTAGAAAGACTCTGCTCTATCGACTGCTCATCACCTATATCGGCAAATATCTGCTCATAAAAGGAAACCACACTCTCGGAAGAAGCGGGTATCATCAGTCCGCAGACAGCCATCAGCGTCAGCAGACCGAGCGTTTTTATCGCTACGGTCTTGCCGCCCGTGTTGGGACCTGTGATAACAAGGGTATCATATTCCCCGCCGACGTCAATATCTATCGGAACAGCCTTATCCTGCGCTATCATAGGGTGGCGTGCTTTTTTCAGAACCGTTTCTCCGCTTTTTATCAGCTTGGGAACAGAGCATTTGAGCCTGTCTGCGAGCTTGGACTTGGCAAAATAAAGGTCGATTTCCACGGCGCAGTCATATCCGCCCTGAATCTGCTCGGCAAAGCCGCCGACAAGGGCGGAAAGCTCCATGATTATGCGGTCTACCTCCTGCTGCTCCTTGCTTTGCAGAACTCGAATTTCGTTATTTAATTCAACAACGCTCATCGGCTCTATAAAGTAGGTGGCACCGCTCGATGAGGTGTCGTGAACAAGACCCTTCACCTCGGATTTGTATTCCGCCTTGACCGGGATAACAAATCTGCCGTCACGCATGGTGACTATCGGCTCCTGCAAATACTTCTGGTAGGTAGTGGAGCGTATCATTCCGTCTAACTGGCTGCGAACTTTAAGCCCCGCGTTTTTTATCTTTCTTCTTATATCGGATAACAGCGCCGAGGCGTTATCGTCCAATTCCTCCTCCGAAAGTATCGAATCGGTAAGCCTGCTCTCCAAACTCTTTTCGATAAAGAGACATTCAAAAAGACCGTCTAACGCAGTCGTTTCGTCTTTAGACTGCAATTTCCAGTTGTAAAGGGAACGCATAGTCCGCAGAATAAGCGCTATATCCAGCAGTTCTCTCAAAGAAAGCCTGCTGCCGAGCTGTGCCCTTTTCAATGCGCCGGCGCAGTTCACCATGCGGTAGACCGCGGGGTAGCCAAACCTGTTGGAAAGCGTGTTCGCGGCAACTGTAAAGTTAAGCAGCCTTACAGCAGATTCGTAGCTTTCCGCCGGAGAAAGCTGTCGCGCGAGATGGCGGCTGTCATCGCAGCCGCAGCAGTCGGCGAGCATATCGAGAACTCTCGGCAGCTCAAGCGTATCGCAATGTTTTTGCAGTATCATATCTATCCTCCTTCAAAACGAGGTGAAGCGCGGCATCATATCCGCGCCACCGAATAGAAAAAATCCAGCGAGCGGTATTCCCGCTGAATATGATATTTGAGATAGTTTTCGGAAATTTGCGTGAGGGAATAAAGCCCCTCCTCCGGCAGAGAAAAGCCGTATATCTCCTCAAAGCGGCTGTAAATGATATGCCGCATCGCCGCCAAAACCGCCGCAGGCAGCAGAACGGGATTTTCGCACACGGATTTGTCAAATCCGCACTCCAAACAGCGCAGCTCCCCCGTCGCTATATCGAAAAGCATATCCTTTTCCGATTCAAAACCGCCGCAACAGCCGCAGCCTGTCAAATCCGGCATAAAGCCCGCCATAGTCAGCAGCCGCAATTCAAAAAGCGGTTTTAAAAGCCAAATCGGGCGTTTTTTCTCGGCGAGCATATAGAGGGTGTTCAATATCAGCCGCAGATAATCCCCCGCAGGCTCCTCCGGCGGAGCAAGCTCAACGCAAAGCTCCGCAAAATATGTAGCGAGCGACAGGGCGGTCAAATCCCCTCTCAGCTTGAAAAAGGAATTTTCCACCTCGGCGGAATCGACCGTTACCCTGTCCTTATATCGAAAAAGAGTGAATTTTCCGTAGCAGAAGAGCTCCGTTGAAGAAGCGAGCGAACTTCTCGGTCGGTTTGCGCCGCGGGCGGCGGCAGAAACAACGCCGCAATCGCGTGTGAGCAGAGTGAGCAGCCTGTCGTCTCCCACCGATTTCACTTTTATCACTATTCCGTCGGTGGAACACCGCATATTCCGTCTCCTACTCTCCCTTTTCCCTCTCGAGAATATCTATATATCGCAGATAGTCGATTACCAGTCCGCTTTTGAAAAAGACAGCCCAGGCTTTGTCGCTTTCCATAAAAATCGCCTCCGAAATTATCTTTTCCGAAAGCGATTTTTATATGAGCCTTTATAAAAAGTCAATGCTATCCAAAATCGGTTATTCTTCTCTGAATCCGAAATTTTTAAGCTGAGTATCGCTGTCACGCCAGCCCTCTCTGACCTTAACCCAGCACTGGAGGTTTATCTTTATATCGAGGAAACGTTCTATATCGTTTCTCGCCTCGGTGAGAATCTTTTTGAGCATAACGCCCCGCTTGCCGATGATAATTCCCTTGTGTGCCTCTCTCTCGCAGACTATGGTAGCGTCAATGTCTATCATGCTGCCGTCTTCACGCTCGCGCATCTGCTCTATCATTACGGCAGTTCCGTGCGGAATCTCATCGCGCAGATTACGCAGCAGCTTTTCGCGTATCATCTCGGCTACCACCGCGCGTTCCGGCTGGTCGGTCAATGTATCATCGGGGAAAAAGTGTTCTCCCTCGCAGCAAAAGGGGTCAAGCTCTTTGAGCAGAGTTTTCACGCCCTCTCCCTTCAGCGCCGATATAGGCACCACCGAGGCAAAATCATGCAGCGCCGCAAAATCCGCTATCTTTTTGAGCATAAGCTCCTTCTGCTCCAGAGCGTCCACCTTGTTTATCGCGAGAATAGCGGGTGCGCCGTTTGCCTTTATGCTTTCCACAAGCTGTTTTTCGGCGGCGGTTATCTCCTTATCCCACTCGGTTACGAGGATTATGGCGTCAACATCGTTTACGCTCTCTCCTATCTGCTTCACCATAAATTTTCCCAGCTTGGATTTAGGCTTATGCAGTCCGGGCGTGTCGATAAACACATACTGCGTCTCCCCCTCGGTGAGAACGCCTGTGATGCGGTTTCTGGTGGTTTGCGGCTTGTCCGAAACTATCGCTATCTTTTCCCCCATGAGGCGGTTTAACAGCGAGGATTTTCCCACGTTCGGTCTGCCGACTATTGATACGAATATATTCTTGGGCATTTTGTCATTCCTCTTTTTTGAAATTATTATTATTCACGGGTCAGTCTCAGCTTTTTGAGAACATCGCTCTGCTTGCTTCTCATAATGCTCTCCTCTTCTTCGCCGTTTTCATGGTCGTAGCCGAGAAGATGCAGCATAGAGTGAACGGTGAGAAAACCTATCTCACGCTCCAGTGAGTGACCGTATTGCTCCGCCTGTTCCATAGCCCGTTCGGTGGAAATCACTATATCTCCGAGCAGGCAGGCTCCGGTCTCCTCGTTTATATCATACATTCCGTCTTCTCCGAGCGGAAAGGAAAGCACATCAGTAGCGGAATCCTTATTCCTGTATCGGGCGTTCAGCTCTCTGATATGCTCGTTATCCACAAAGCTGACGCTTATCTCCGCCAAATCGGTAAAGCCCTCGTATTTTAAAACGGCGGCACAGCAGCTTTTCACCAAAAGCTCTGCCTCTTTTGTTATTTCGAGCTTATCCTGGCTGTCGGTGATATACACCTTGACGTTTGTTTCTCTGACATTAACCCTTGCCATTTCTGTCACCTCTGTCGTTTTTGCGGGAATTGTTGTCATAATACCGCTCGTATGCCTTTATTATCTCCTGTATCAGCCTGTGGCGAACTACATCTTTTTCGCTCAGCCTAACCGTTTCTATCCCGTTTATCCCCTTTAGTATCTTCACTGCCTCGATAAGACCGGATTTTTTGTCCTGAAGGTCTATCTGGGTAACATCTCCGGTTATCACCGCCTTGGAGTTCTGCCCCAGGCGGGTGAGCAGCATCTTCATCTGCTCGGGGGTGGTGTTCTGCGCCTCATCGAGAATGATAAAAGAGTCATCAAGCGTTCTGCCGCGCATATAGGCAAGCGGCGCAACCTCGATATTGCCGCGCTCAACATATCGCTGATAGTTTTCAGCTCCCAGCATATCGAAAAGCGCGTCATAAAGCGGACGCAGATAGGGGTCTACCTTGTTTTGCAAATCTCCGGGCAGAAAGCCGAGCTTTTCTCCCGCTTCAACCGCGGGGCGGGTGAGGATTATGCGGTTTATCTCATGCGCTCTGAAAGCTCTCACAGCCATCGCCACCGCGAGATAGGTTTTTCCTGTTCCCGCAGGTCCCACGCCGAAGGTTATCGTATTTTTGCGTATGGCATCGAGATAGTTTTTCTGACCGAGGGTTTTCGCTTTCAGAGGTCTCCCCTTTGCGGTGACGCAGACAACATCATCGGCAAGCTGAGCCACCTTATGCTCCTGCCCTTCCCCCACCAAATCCATAACATAGTGGATATTCTGCTCGGTGAGCGACTCTCCCGTATTCAAAAGCGAAATGAGCGCCTCAACCGCCTTTACAGCCTTTTCCACCTGCTCGGCATCGCCTGTGATTTTGATGTCGGTGCCGCGCAGTATCACTCTGACGTTGTAGGTATCCTCTATTATCTTCACATTGCTGTCAAAGCTGCCGAAAAGCGCCAAAACGTGTTCCATTCGTTCAACATTTATAAGCTGTTCTGTCATTTAACTTTCCGTTTCCCCCTGTGGCGGAATTTTCCTATTCCGCAATCGGATATTAGTGGGAATAGTATACCACATTATCGCCGTTTTGTCACAGAATATTATCTTGTTTCGGGTTCATCTTTCAACGATGATTTCGGCGGTTTTGGCTATATCCTTTTCCACCAGCTTCTGCTCGGTGAGAATATAGCTGTTTCCGACTAAACGCCCCTGCCGCCGGCGGGATATTACCTTTTCCTCACCGATTTCGTTTTTCTCAAGAATTTCTATCGCTTTTTCCTTTGCTTCCCGCTCGGAAAGTGTGATTTTTTTGAGGATAACAGGTGTGTATTCGGTGGTGACAAGGGTGAAAAAGGTTTTCCGCTCTCTTTCGGCGGTTATTTTGCAGGCGGAATCGGGCGCTTTGCCGAACAGCCGATAGCTTTTTCCGTTAAACTCAACAGAATAGCTCTTTTTCGGGCCGCCGCTTTTTTCCCACACCGGCTGCGAAAGGTTCACCGCAACATCTCGCTTTTGATAGCACTGTGCCATCACCTTCGCCCTCGAAAACTTAAACTGTTTTTTGCCGTATTGGTCCTCCATTATCCCACTGACTATTATATCCCCGCGGCTCACCGTTTCTCCCACCTCAACCATCGCTTTTCCGTCGTAGATTTCGAGATATTTTATCTGTCCGTCACATTCCGCTATGATGTTGGCCACCCTGTCATCGGGGTCTATCCGCGGCGGGGCGGGGGTCTGCTCACTCAGCCTGACATATAGCGTTGAGCCTACCACATTGAGCGCTATCCATGAAATTCTGTCATCGTTAAGCCGCATTTTCCGCTGTTCTGTCTTGGCATCTATCTCTTTCTTTTTGATGCCTAGCTTTATCCCCTGCTCAAAAAGCTCCTCGGTTATCTCCTGTGCGGTGTCGCTGTCGCACCCGATAACCTCTATCCGCCATATCCTCGCGGAAGCGAATATCATCAACGCGGCGGCGGTCACCGCCCCGAGAACCAGACCCTTTCGCCTGAAAAACCGCTTTCGATAGAGGAATAACCCCCGCTTTTCGGTCAGCCGCACCCTAACCCTGTTCTCTCTCGCAATGGGACGCAGTTTTTTATAATCGGCGGCGTAGGTTTTTGCCTCTATCCCGTCGTTTTTTCTCTTTGCCGACCAAACCGCTATCCCCATCTGCTGGCAGGCTGTTATCAGCCGTTCGGGGAATGTGCCGATTATGATGAACCCGACCGTTCCTCTAATCCACCGCAGTATATTCAAAAACAGCATAGCGCCACCTCAGCTCAAAAATTCTATCGAGGATATAACACCCGCCACCGTAACGGCGGCTTTATCCATGCCGGTCATCACAAGCTCACAGCCGCTTATTCTGACAGTTGCCCGAGAAGTGATGAGCCTTATCCTCTCCGGGGAATATTCCAATATCCCCCTGCACCCGAATATTACCGCCTCTCTGTCGGAATTTATCTCTATTCTGGGCAAAAAACCGCTTTCAGCCGTTTTTATCCCATTAAAAAGCATGGTTTTCAGCTTTCTCATCGAAAATCACCCCTGAAAAATACTGTATGAGAGCTTTTTCGGTGATATTACCGCAGCTTTTGCAATAGAATTTCTCAAAAGAGGTGACACGCCATAAAACGCTTATCCTTTCTGCTGATTTGCTCATTCTTCTGTGCGGTGCTGTTTGCGGCACCTGCCCTCACCGCCGATTCCCTGCACAATTCCGCCCGAATATTTTTTGACAGTCTCCTGCCGTCGCTCTTTCCGTTTATGATAACAGCTTCTTTTCTCACCCTGTCTGGCGCGGGGGAGCTTTTGACCCTCCCGCTGTTTTTCCTCAGGCTGTTTGCCGCTAAAGAAACTATCGGTCTGTGGCTTTCCTCCTTTATCGGCGGTTATCCGTCCGGAGCTGTCTGTCTCTGTCAAATGGCGGAAGAAGGGCTTATATCCGAGTCAAGAGCCGAAAAACTGCTCCCCTGCCTGATAAATCCCGGCCCCGCGTTTTTGCTTTTGGTGGTGGGAAAAGGAATTTTCGGCTCGATAAAGGCGGGACTTGTATTGCTTTTATCGCAGGCGGTAAGCTCCTTCTTGCTGACGGCGTTATCGGACAGCGGCTTTTCAAAGCCGCACATCACCCACGGCAGGGAATTTCTCCCCGCCGAGCGCGCCTTTGTGACCGCCGTTTCCAAAAGCGCCGCCGCCATGCTCGAAATATTCGCCTATATCCTCACGTTTGGCTTTATATCGGATTCGCTCACCGCTTTTCTGCCGCACGGAAAGCTGATAGCGCTCCCGCTTGAGGTGACATTGGGCTGCAAATCCGCCGTAAATTTTCCGCAGGCGTTTGCGGTTTCCGCGTTTTTAATCGGCTTCGGCGGATTTTCGGTTTGCTTTCAGGTGCTTTCCATCGCCTCCAAGTCGGGGATAAAGCCGATATTCTTTTGGCGAAAGCGGTTTTTCGCTGGTGTTCTCAATATGCTGTTCGCCAAAGCAGGGGCAAAGCTGCTTCTCACCGATGCTGCCCTCTGCTCGGCGAATATCTTTTCCCAACCGATAGCAGTCTGGTCTGTAAACAGGCTGCTGGGGGCGTTTTGCATCTGCGCCATGCTGCTTTTGACAATGCAAAAGCTGGATTTCTCCCAAAAATGACGATATTCTATGGAAGTCGGGCAGAATATGTGATAGACTTGAATTTACAGATTCTGCGAGAGGAAGTTGTTGTAATGTTCAAGTCAAAGCTTTTCAAAAACGATATAGAGCCGAGCTGTGCCTATTGCGAATTCGGCTCGCCCTCGCAGGATAAGGATTCCATTCTCTGCATCAAGCAGGGAATCGTATCCGCCGATTACAGCTGCAAAAAATTCGTCTACGACCCGTTGAGCCGAGTCCCGAAAATGCAGCCGCCGCTGATGAAGTTCGATAAGAGCGACTTTGAGCTGTGATAAAAACCACACCCCGCCGCCGTTTCAATCAAAACGGTGACGGGGTAGTATTGTTTTCTATTCAAAACGTTGTTTATGACTATTAAATATGCTATATTTCTTATGAGAATTATAGCAAATGGGAGATGAACTCATAATGGGTAAAAATAAAACAACTCTCAATGATATAAACAAAACTGCTCAAACAGCTTCATCAATATTAAAACTAATGTATGACGAAAAGAAAAACAATACTTCAGTTTCTATCCCAAAACTCTATTCCAGGGAATATCGCCTGACAATTAATCAGGCTTTTGAAGTTCTCAATAATTACGGATTGAAAGCAGTAGCTGTAACAACACAGCTCCAAGAAGCTGATATTAAATTCAAAGATTGCTTTGATAACCAGGTAATATCAACAGACCCTAAAGCCGGACAAAAGGTAAAACCCGGTGATACTGTATTGGTAAAATATATAACGCAAGCCGTTATTGATGAGAGCCAGCGTATTTTTGACGAAAAAAAGCAGGCTGAAATCAATAAAAGCATTAAACGAATCGAACAAAAGGAAAAAAGAGAGCAGCTTGTATCGGAATTTATCAATACATCCAAATCCAGTGTAAAGAAAATCGCTGACGCTGTCCAAAAGAAAGGCAAAGAAAAATCCCCGCCAAATGATGTCATAGCAGTTGAAGCTGTTGAAATATGCCAAAATGACGATTGACAGTTAAACCAAAAAGGGGCAGCTTATGTAGCTACCCCTGAGAACCCAAGCCGAAGCTGACCTCCAATGCGTGGTCGATTCTGGTCATTGCCAAATCATCAAGCCTGCCCATTCGCTCCTTTAAGCGGCGTTTATCTATCGTTCTTATCTGCTCCAGCAGCACTATCGAGTCGCGGGACAGCCCGCAGCTGCGGGAAGCCAGCTCAATATGGGTAGGGAGCTTGGATTTATCCTTTTGGCTGGTTATCGCCGCCGCTATAACAGTGGGACTGTATCGGTTGCCCACATCGTTTTGCACTATAAGAACAGGTCTGATTCCGCCCTGCTCGGAGCCCACCACCGGACTCAGGTCGGCATAGAAAATATCGCCGCGTTTTACCGTCAACTGTCATCACACTCCGTTTTGATTGGTCTTTCGGTAGATATTCTGACCGCGGAAGCCGATGTTTAATCAGCTCACCGCAAAAATCCCGTCAGACAATATTCTCCTGCTGCCATTCTATGCGGAATAGGTGATTTTCGGGATAAGAAAACCCTCTTTCAGCTCACGATAACAGAATCTGTTTTTTCAAATTTCTCAAACACCACCTCACAGCTCTGCGAGTAAAGAGAGAGATAATCCCCTGTTTTTTCGTCGATTTTCAAACTGCCGAACGGCGCGGTTATCACCGTTTCACCGCTCTCTTGTTCTATCGAGCCGAGCGGAATGGAATCGAGCAGATTTTTTATCTCGGTTATCGCACCCGCAGGCGAATCCTCTGCCGAAACACGGTAACACCTCTCCCCGCTTGAAAAGCAAAATCCACCGTTCTCTGTCGAAAAACCGAGAGGCGAAGTCAGATTACCGCCCGAAAGCGACATTTCGAGCGAATCTCCGTTTTTTATCAAACTTCCCTCATAGCTCCTGCCCGAAACGGTGAGCGTTATTTCCGATTTGAAATCGGCATCGTAAATTTTCTCCGGCGCTTTGCTTTTACAGCAACAGCAAAGCGGAAAAATCAATATAAAAGCAAACAGTTTTTTGATGAAAAACACCTCCGAAAAGAAATTAAAGTTAAATTTAGCTTGCATCACATTAGATAATATGTTAGAATATTTCACGATATTTGAAAACGCTTTGACGGAGAAAGTAGTCTCTTTAAAATATCGTATTCAGAGAAAACGGTTCATCGGCTGTGAGACCGTTTGCGGTAAAAGAGGTCGAAGTTCCCTCCCGAGCGGCGGCGCTGAACCGGTTTCTTCCCATTAGGTGCCGACGTGTTCTCACGTTACAGAGAGCAGAGAGTCCGATTTATTCGGAAAACACGGGTGGTACCGCGGAAAACGCTTTAAACGTCCTTTCGTCCCTTTATTTTGGGGCGGGAGGATTTTTTATTTCCCGGTAAATACACCCTTTCAAACCGTAAAACAATTTTTTGAGGTGATAATCTATGAACGAATCTATCAGCCGCATAGTAAACCTTGCCCGCGAAGAGCTGCTCGCGGCGGCGGGTCTTGCCGAGTTAGACGCTGTAAGAGTAAAGTATCTCGGAAAGAAAGGCGAGCTTACCGCTATTTTGAAAGGAATGGGCAAGCTCTCTCCCGAGGAGCGCAAGGAGGTAGGTCAGGCGGCTAATGAAGCGAGAACCGTTATCGAAACCGCCCTCAACCAAAAGCTCGCCGAACTGAAAGAAGCGGAAATGAACGCCAGACTTGAAGAAGAGGTTCTCGACGTTACCATGCCCGGCTCTCATTCCCCGATAGGCAAGCGCCACCCCTTGAATATCGTTGCCGATGAGATAAAGGAGATATTCCTCGGCATGGGATTTGACGTTGTGGAAGGCCCCGAGGTTGAAAAGGACTACTACAACTTTGAGGCGCTCAATATCCCCAAGGATCACCCCGCGAGAGACACACAGGATACCTTCTATGTATCCGATGACGTTGTTCTCAGAACACAGACCTCCCCTGTTCAGATAAGAACCATGGAGAATCGCAAGCCCCCCATTCGCATAATCGCCCCCGGAAAGGTTTACCGTTCCGATGCGGTAGACGCCACCCACTCCCCCCTCTTCCACCAGATAGAGGGAATGGTTATAGACAAGGGTGTTACCATGTCCGACCTTAAAGGAACGCTTGATACCTTTGCAAAGCGCCTTTACGGTGAGGACACCGTAACCCGTTTCAGACCGCACCACTTCCCCTTTACCGAGCCTTCGGCGGAAATGGACATCATGTGCTTTGCCTGCCACGGCGAGGGCTGCCGTCTCTGCAAGGGCGAGGGCTGGATTGAGCTGCTCGGCTGCGGAATGATACACCCCAAGGTGCTGAAAAACGGCGGCATTGACCCCGAGGTTTACAGCGGCTGGGCACTCGGAATGGGTCTTGAGCGCGTTACCATGAGAAAATACAATATCGACGACCTGCGCCTTCTCTTTGAGAACGATCTGCGGTTCCTCGATCAGTTTTAATCAGGGAGGGTAAACTATTATGGATCTTTCTATGAGATGGCTCGGCGATTATGTCAGCCTTGATGAAATGACCCCCAGAGCCTTCTGCGAGGCTATGACAATGTCCGGCTCCAAGGTAGAGGGCTACACTTTTGAGGGAGCGGAGATAGAGAATGTCGTTGTAGGCAAGATACTCTCCATCACAGACCACCCCGATTCCGACCACATGGTGATATGCCAAGTTGATGTCGGCAGGGAAAAAGCGCTTCAGATAGTCACCGGTGCCAACAACCTCAAGGTCGGGGATATAGTTCCCACAGCGGTTGACGGCGCAAAGCTGCCCGGCGGACACACCATCAAGACCTCCAAGCTGCGCGGTGAGCTGAGCGAAGGTATGCTCTGTTCTCTCGGCGAGCTGGGTCTTACCGTTCATGATTTCCCCTATGCGATTGAAAACGGCATCTTTGTTCTCGAGGAAGAAAATCTCACCCTCGGAGAAGATATAAAGAAAGCCATCGGTCTTGACGATATGGTGGTTGAATTTGAGATAACCCCCAACCGCCCCGATTGTCTCGGCGTTATCGGTCTCGCGCGTGAAGCGGCTGTCACCTTTAACAAGGAGCTGAAGGTCAAGGAGCCTGTCGTTCCCGCCGGAAAGGGCAATATCAACGATATGCTCAAGATTGAGGTGGAGAATAACGAGCTTTGCCGCCGCTATGTCGCCCGCGCGATAACCAACGTAAAGGTAGGCCCCTCTCCCCGTTGGATGAGAGAAAGACTCAGAGCGAGCGGCGTTCGCCCGATAAACAACATCGTTGACATCACAAACTATGTTATGCTGGAATACTGCCAGCCTATGCACGCGTTTGACATAAACTGCGTAGCAGGCGGCAAGCTGGTCATCAGAAATGCCAAGGAGGGCGAAACTCTCCTCACCTTAGACGGCGTTGAGAGAAAGCTCTCTCCCGAAATGCTGGTTATCGCCGACTGCGAAAAACCCTCTGCCGTAGCGGGCGTTATGGGCGGCGAAAATTCCGGCATACACGATGACACCGTTACCGTTGTGTTCGAGTCGGCAAACTTCCTCGGCAGCTCTGTCAGAACCACCGCCAAAAAGCTCGGCATGAGAACCGAGGCTTCTTCCCGCTTTGAAAAGGGACTTGACCCCGCAGTCTGCAAGACGGCGGCTGACCGTGCCTGCGAGCTGGCTGTTATGCTCGGTGCAGGTGAACCGGTAGACGGAGTTATCGACGTTGGCTACACCGCCAAGCCCGCCGAAGCGATAAAGCTCGAGCCGGAATGGATAAACTCCTTCCTCGGAATAAACGTTTCCCGCGAGGATATGGTAAAGACCCTCACCGATATTGGCTGTGTTATCGAGGGGGATAACGTTTTCGCCCCCACATGGCGTGCAGATATTGAACATAAGGCAGACCTTGCCGAAGAGGTAGCACGCTTTTACGGCTACAACAAAATTCCCACCACCGCAAACAAGGGCGGTGCCTGCGCTGTTATCACCACAAAGCAGAAGCTCGAGCGTCTCGCGGTGAAAACCCTGCTCGCCAAGGGAATGTATGAGGTTTGCACCTACACCTTCGTTTCCCCCAAGGTATTTGATAAGATTCGTATTCCCGCCGACAGCTCTCTGAGAAAGACTGTCAATATCCTCAATCCGCTCGGCGAGGATACCAGCGTTATGCGAACCATCGTTTACCCCTCGATGATGGAGGTTCTCTCCCGCAACTACAACAACCGCAATGCCGAGGGCGCTTTCTTTGAGATTGCCAAGGAGTTTATCCCC
>CAZNJJ010000005.1:43946-45760 GCA_964573335.1 uncultured Oscillospiraceae bacterium
AAAACAACATGATTTCGCTCGGTATGTTCGGTGAAAGATATGATTTCTTCTCGCTCAAGGGAGTTTTGGAGCAGCTGCTTGAAGCATTCGGCATAGAGGACTACGATGTTGAGGCAGACAGCTCCAACCCCACCTTCCACCCCGGCCGCTGCGCCGTTATCTCCAAGAACGGCAGATATATAGCTATCATCGGTGAGGTTCACCCCCTTGTTCGCGCAAATTATGATATGGACGTTAGAGCCTATATCGGCAGAGTTGATATGCAGGCGCTGTTTGAGCTTTCCGAGGTTGAGAACAAGCAGTATCATCAGCTCCCCCGATTCCCCGCTTCCACCCGTGATATTGCCCTGCTCTGTGATGACAGTCTCCCTGTTCTCACCATCGAAAAGGCTGTTAAAAACGCCATCGGCGGCATTTTGGAATCGGTAGAGCTGTTTGACCACTACAAGGGCGCGCAGATTCCCGCCGGCAAAAAGAGCCTTGCTTTCGCGATTTCCATGCGCGCGGCAGACCGTACCCTCACCGACGCGGAGGTAAATTCCGCTATGGATTCCGCTCTCAAGGCGGTAGTAGAACTGGGCGCGGAGCTTAGAGCGTAAATTTCGCTTGTATTCGAGCGGCTGATGTTGTAAGATAGTAAAGAGAGGTGATAATATGAACGACCCGACCAGATCCTTTTCGATATACGAAGATAAAGAGGCCGAAGTTCGTGAGATACTTACCGATGTTTATGACGCGCTTAAACAAAAGGGCTATAATCCCATCAATCAGATAGTGGGTTATATTCTGTCGGAGGATCCCACCTATATCACTACCTACAATAACGCCCGCAGCCGTATCAGACGGATTGACCGCGATGAGCTTTTGCAGATACTTGTCAGGAGCTATCTCGGAGAATGATTTTTATAAAACGGGCAAATTTTTTATCGAAAGGGGCTCATTAGTTTGGCAGCAACCAAAAAGCAGGAGCTTCCCTCCTATAAGGGAAAACCGTTGGTGCGCTCCGGCAATATTCTCTATTACGGCGATCCTTCCGAGAAGTATATCGCCATGATGCAGATTATTTCCACCGAGCAGCTTGAGGACATCACACTCGCCAATCGTGTTTCTGTTCAGATAATCTCCACCGACGATTCGGTATTGAGCAGTCAGCGCATAGTTAAAAAGACCGAGAAAAACGGACTCTACAACGCGCTGAACATCGCTTCTATCTGGCTTGAAAGACAGCTCGCGGCAAAGTGATACTCGTTTTTCCGACATTTTAAAAAGCTCCGTAAAGGGTAAAACCCTTTACGGAGCTTTTTGCTTTCGGTTGAAAAACCGATTTAATTATTATTTAAAGAGATTGCCGAACCAATTCATTATCGCCGAGAAAAACCCGCCGCTGCCGCTTTCCTGTTCGGCAGACGTTTCACTTTCGGCGGGCTCCGACAGCTTTATCTTATCCGGCTTTTTGTCACCATCATTGTCCTTCGGTTTTGAACCGCCGACCTCTATCCCCGCCTCTTTCAGCGCGTCGGCAAGCGCTTTTCGGGCGGAATCGGTGCTTTCGCGCAGGCTTTTCAGCGACTGCTCATCTTCCTTGCTTTCTACCGCGGCTTGCAGAGCGGCGGCGGCGGTTTTATATTCTTCAAGCAGAGAGTTTAGCTCGGATTTCAGTTCTTCATCGGTGACGCTTTCCAGCTTTTCGGCTGTCTTTTCGACTAAATCGTCAAAGTCAAAGTCCCTCGGCTTTTTGTCACCGTCATTGTCCTTCGGCTTTGAACCGCCGACCTCTATCCCCGCCTCTTTCAGCGCGTCGGCAAGCGCTTTTC
>CAZNJJ010000006.1:0-9427 GCA_964573335.1 uncultured Oscillospiraceae bacterium
GCTCTCGGTTGAGGAACTGCCCGCATCCTCCCGCCGTTACCCTTGGGTTTCCTTTAAGCCGGAGCGTGAGATAGGCAAGGATACGCTGTTCGTTGAGAATATCAGCAAGACGATAGACGGAGTTCAGCTGCTCAACAATGTTTCTTTCCGCCTCAATCGTGACGACAAGGTTGCGATACTCTGCGACAACGACCAGGCGGCGACCGCGCTGTTTAAGATACTTTTCGAGGAAATCGAACCTGATTCCGGCTCCTTTAAGTGGGGACTTAGCACCTCTCGTTCCTACTTTCCGAGAGACAATTCCGATTATTTCAACGACTGCGACCTCAATCTTATCGAATGGCTTCGCCAGTATTCCTCCGATGATTCCGAGAGCTATCTGCGCGGTTTCTTGGGGAGAATGTTGTTCTCGGGCGATGAGGTTTTAAAGCCGGTAAAGGTGCTTTCCGGCGGCGAAAAGGTGAGATGTATGCTTTCCCGCATGATGCTCTCCTCCTCCAATGTTCTCATGCTTGACCAGCCCACCAACCACCTCGACCTTGAGTCGATAACCGCGGTGAATAACGGACTTTCCGATTTCAAGGGAGTGGTGCTGTTCTGCTCGCATGACCATCAGCTCATTCAGACTGTCGCCAACCGCATCATCAAAATCACCGATGACGGCTGCATCGACAGAATGTGCAGCTATGATGAGTTTTTGGAAATGGGATTTTAATTTAAAGAAAGGATAAGTGCCATGAAAAAGTTTATGCAGGAATTTAAGGAGTTCATCTCTCGCGGAAATGTCGTTGACATGGCGGTAGGTGTAGTTGTCGGCTCGGCGTTCACCGCGATAGTCAATTCGCTGGTTAAGGACATTATCATGCCCTTTATCGGCTGGCTCATCGGCGGAATCGACTTTGCCGATTTCAAGATAGTTCTCGCCCCCGCGCAGGGCGATGCTGCGGAAGTGGCTATTCTCTACGGAACATTCATCAATCAGGTGATAAACTTCCTTATCCTCTCCTTTGTGGTGTTTTCGGTAGTCAAGCTGATAAACAGCCTGCGCCGCAAAAAGGAGGAAAAGCCCGCCGAGCCTGCGGCTCCCGCAGAACCGTCTGAGGATATTGTTTTGCTCAGAGAGATAAGAGATTTGCTCAAAAAGTGATGAAAAAACGCCTCCTTTGTTTAAGGGGGCGTTTCTTTTTTGGAAAATCAATACAAAAATCCCCCCGCTTTTAGATAAAAGCAGGGGGAGAGCCGTTATTTTAAAACGCCGCTCACTAACAGAATATGAACCAGTAAGAAGAACAGGCACATCATCGCCATAATTCCCGCTATGGCGGTTAACACGCGGAGCTTGTCTCCGCTGTGTTTTTTGTCATATCGAGAACAGCCGATAGCCACAATCAGTGACGCAGCCAAACCGAGCGCACTTTGAATCAATGTCATTATCAAATCACCCTTTCGATTGGATTATACCGCGCGAATAATGCCGAATAAAGTATAAATTGTAAATTTTCAGCTTTTGTGGCGCAGAACATCAAGCCCCTGCAAAACGGATACCATCACCAACGCCACCAAGCCGGAGGAAAAGCCGTTGTTGTAGAGGTTGTAGCCGCCGCAGGGAGTTCCCACAACGAGAACCACCGCCGCGTGGGTAAATCCCGCGACAACGCCCCAAAACGCGCCGAAAGTTCCCGAAACGGGTGCGAGAGCCGTTCCGAAAAGGGCGGCGAGCAGCATACCGGGGTCGGTATCAAGGGGAATAAGCACCTTTGAGGCGAGCCAAACGCCGAACATAACCGGAATGGTGTTTTTGGGGTGTTCTCCCGCCGCGCCGAATCCGACGGCGGTAAGCACCGCGCCGACGACGGGACCGTTGAGGTCGCCGCCTACCAGCAGCACATATCCGAGCGACACAGCGCCCATGGCACCCATATTCATCATGGTGACACCTATTCCGTCGGTGAGCATAAAATCGGTGGGCGCTCTGCCCGAGTGGCGGAAGATGCGAAGGTATTCCATAGGGGAACGGTGGGTAAGCAGCGCGCCGCCGACGAAGAGAACGATTATCATTCCGACAAGAAAGTTGAGTATAGAAGCGGGAACCCCTTTGTTCCAAATCATCACCGTTTCTATCGGATGCCCCAATCCCTGCGAAACCGAGGCTATAATGAGCGCCATCAATCCGCCGGCAAAGCCGTAGTTAAAGAGGGAATAACCCATGTGGCAGGAGAAGGAGTGTTCCGCCAGCGGAATGATGAGAAAGCCTATCGCCGCGCCGCCGATAATCGCCGCTATCAGCCCTAAAAAAGGCTGTTCTATCCAGGCGAGCATTATTTCGCTGACAACGGGTGCAAGCGCCGTGGAAAAAAGCGCGGCGTTGGTATAGCGCGCCATTGGCTGACCGTGCCGCTTTGCATAGAGCCACACTCCGAGAAAAAACGGCAGAATGTTAAAGGGATTTTTGCCGAAGAGGGCAAAACCCGCCATCAAAAATATCATGGCAATGGTGCTGCCTGTGTAGGGCGTTTTGATGATGAGGGTGAGCGCTATCGAAATGAAGGTGACTATTCCCGCGTTGACCAACGCCGCGCCGATAGAGCCGATAACAAAATAGTCGGTTATCAGCGTGTCGGGGCAGGTGATAAAGGCGATGATTCCGCTGAGAATGTTTTGCGGCGTGTCGATGATAAAGCCCGCCGCCGAAAGCGAGAGGGCAAGTCCGATACACAGCCGCTTGGCTATGAGCGAGTTGTTGTGCGAATGATAGTCTGAAAATTTTATTGTCACTCGTGTGTTACCTCTTTCAAGTCAAACGGTTTTAGCAATATCTTAGCATACATCGGCTTGCTCGGCAACCGAAAATCATTATTGCCGCCAATCGAAACTGTGTATAGCGTATGATTGAATAATATGCTATTATTTTAGAATAAGGCTATCAAAAGAAAGGCGGGGCTGTGTCATGGAAAAGAAAGAATACGTCTGGCAGGACAGAAAGCGAATTATATTCGGTTTGCCGTGGAGCTTTACCGTTTACAAGCTCAAGCAGGATAAACTGCTGGTGGAAACAGGTTTTCTCTCCAAAAAGCAGGAGGAAGTGCGGCTTTATCGGATAATGGATCTCACTTTGCACCGCCCGCTGGGACAGCGCCTGTGGGGACTCGGAACCATTCACTGCTGCACGGCGGACAAATCCACCCCCGACTTTGACATAGTCAGGATAAAAGACTCCGAGCGGGTGAAAGACCTTATCTCCGATATGGTGGAGCAGCAGCGCAGCGAAAAGCGCATCTACGCCCGCGAGGCGATGGAGGATAACGCTCACGACGAAGAATTTGAGCTTTGATAAGGCTGTGAAAATATCAGACAGCGTGTCGGAAAGGAGAAGATTATGCGGGAAAAATTGCAGCTTTTTGAGGTGAATCCGGTGATAGCCGCCGTTAAAGACGAGCAGCAGCTCGAAAAGGCACTTTCTTCCGACTGTGATATAATCTTTTTCCTTTTCGGCAGCATTTGCAGCATAGGGGATTTGGTTTCCAGAGCGAAATCGGCGGGAAAGCTGGCGTTTGTTCATCTCGATTTGACGCAGGGACTGTCCGGCAGGGAGATAGCCGCCGATTTTGTCAGCCGATTCACCGAGGCAGACGGGGTGATAAGCACCCGCCCCGCCCTCATCAAATATGCGAAAAGTTTGGGACTGGTGACGGTTTTTCGCGTTTTTCTGGTGGATTCGCTCTCACTTTCCGGTTTGAAAAAGCAGGCGGATTCCTGCTCGGCTGATTTTGTGGAGATAATGCCGGGAGTTATGCCCAAGGTGATAAAGCGGGTTTGTGAGGAACTGTCTCTGCCGGTGATAACCGGCGGCTTAATATCGGATAAGGAGGACGTTATCTCGGCGCTCTCGGCGGGCGCTCAGTGCATCTCCACCACCTGCGAAAAATTGTGGAAAAACCTTTGAAAAAGCCTTGAAATACTCATCAATTTTGCTATAATTTTAATTGACTTAAACAGTTGTGATGAGATGAGTGTAACAACTTGCGGTTTCGCAGGATAGTTGCGCTCTTTTTTCATATCCGACTGCCGTAAACAAAATGCGTTGAAAAGGAGAACAAAGCTATGGAAACCAGACCTTTTGTACCCTGGGAGCTTATCAACAGCTTTATGGTCGATGTATTTAAGGGCTACGGTGTTCCCGAGGAGGACGCCAAAATATGCGCCGATGTTCTGCTGGAATCAGACCGCCGCGGAATAGAAAGTCACGGCTGCAACCGCTTTAAGCCTATCTATCTCGACAGAATCAAGAACGGTACATTGATGCCTGTCACCAGGATAGACATTATCAAGGAGACTGCCACCACCGTAGTTATGGACGCGAACAACGGCATGGGAATGGTGGCTTCCCACAAGATGATGGAAATGCTCATCGAAAAGGCTAAAACCTACGGCATGGCGGCGGGAACAATAAAAAATTCCACCCACTACGGCATTGCCGGATATTGGACTACCATGGCTGAAAAGGCGGGAATGATAGGCATTTCGGGAACCAATGCACGTCCGTCGGTAGCGCCCACCCTCGGCGTTGAGCCTATGATGGGAACAAATCCCCTCACCTTTACCATGCCGACCGATGAGGAGTTCCCCTTTAACTTTGACTGCGCTACTTCCACCATTCAAAACGGCAAGATAGAATACTATGAGAGAAGCGGAAAGCCCACCCCCGCAGGACTTGTGGTAACCGAAAACGGCGATACCATGACCGATTCCGGCAAGATACTCAAGGATATGCGAGCGGGCAAATGCGCTCTGCTCCCGCTGGGCGGACTCGGCGAGGAAACAGGCGGCTACAAGGGCTACGGCTTTACAACGATAGTTGAGATACTTTCCGCGGCACTGGCGGGCGGCCCCTATATGAAGGAGCTGAGCGGCAAGGACGAAAACGGCGAAAACCGTATGTACCGTCTGGGGCATTTCTTTATCGTTATCAACCCCGAGTTCTTTATGGGACTCGACACCTTTGAAAAGACCGCCGGCGGAATCTGCCGTGAGCTGCGCGCTTCCAAAAAGGCACCCGGTCAGGAGAGAATCTACACCGCGGGCGAAAAGGAGCATCTCGCATGGCTCGACCGCAAGGATAAGGGCGTTCCGGTGGGAGAGGCTATTCAAAAGGAGTTTATCGCTCTGCGCGATGAGCTGAAGCTGGATTATAAATTCCCCTTTGAGAAATAAATATCTTTTTAAAAGCTATAACAGGAGGATTTTCAAAAATGGATTACGCAAAAGAATCTCTGCGTCTGCACGGTGAATGGAAAGGCAAGATAGAGGTAGTTGCCACTGTTCCCGTTTCCACCAAGGACGACCTTTCTCTCGCATACACCCCCGGTGTCGCGCAGCCCTGTCTCGAAATACAAAAGGACATTTCCAAGAGCTATGAGCTGACCCGCCGCCACAATATGTGCGCCGTTATCACCGATGGCTCCGCCGTTCTCGGATTGGGCGATATAGGTCCCGAGGCGGGTATGCCCGTTATGGAGGGCAAATGCGTTCTCTTTAAGGCGTTTGGCGATGTTGACGCATTTCCTCTCTGTGTAAAAACCAAGAATGTTGACGAGTTTGTAGAGACTGTTTACAACATTTCGGGTTCCTTTGGCGGAATCAACCTCGAGGATATTTCCGCCCCCAGATGCTTTGAGATAGAGAGAAAGCTGAAAGAAAAGTGCGATATTCCGATATTCCATGATGACCAGCACGGAACCGCCATCATCACCCTTGCGGGACTTACCAACGC
The DNA here is from genome assembly GCA_964573335.1 of uncultured Oscillospiraceae bacterium. Taxonomy (GTDB): domain Bacteria; phylum Bacillota; class Clostridia; order Oscillospirales; family Ruminococcaceae; genus Yanshouia. Next base: position 5,771 of record CAZNJJ010000006.1, read on the forward strand.
GCTCAAGGTAGTCGGCAAGAAGAAGGAGGAGGTAAAGGTAGTTACCTCCGGCGCCGGTGCCGCCGCTATCTCGATAGTTCGTCTGCTGCTTTCGGCAGGTTTTAAGAATGTTACCATGTGCGACCGCAAGGGCGCTATCTACGCGGGAAGAGAGGGTCTTAACTGGATAAAGGAGGAAATGGCTCAAGTGACCAACCTCGAAAAGAAAGCCGGTTCCCTCGCGGACGCGCTGGTCGGTGCGGACGTGTTTATCGGCGTTTCCGCTCCCGGAACCGTCACTACCGAAATGGTAAAGACGATGAATAAGGACGCTATCGTTTTTGCCTGCGCCAACCCCACTCCCGAGATTTTCCCCGATGATGCCAAGGCAGGCGGCGCAAGGGTTATCTCCACCGGACGCAGCGATTATCCCAACCAGATAAACAACGTTCTCGCTTTCCCGGGCGTATTCCGCGGAACTTTTGACGTTCGCGCAAGCGACATCAACGAGGAAATGAAGATGGCGGCGGCGAAAGCCCTTGCAGACCTCATTTCCGATGAGGAGCTTAACGAGGAATACATAATTCCCAAGGCGTTTGACAAGCGGGTAGGCCCCGCTGTTGCCAAGGCGGTTGCCGATGCCGCCCGCAGAACCGGTGTTGCGAGAATCTGATTTTCGGCTGAAAAAGGACTGTGCTTTCGCACAGTCCTTTTTGTTTGACTTAATCTGATTTTTGAAGAAGGCAGGCAAATTTTCGCCTTACACCATTTTATTCAAAATCTCGCGGATATTTTGATAAATTCCCGCAGGGTGAACGTTGAATTTCTCAATATCCTCGACAACGCCCTCTCCCGAGAGGACAAAAGCGGTGTCTATTCCGGCATTTACGCCGCAGGCAATATCGGTATAAACACGGTCGCCTATGAGGAGAGTTTCCTGCTTGGAAAAGCCGTATTTAGCCATCGAGAGCAGAGCCATGTCCGGCTCGGGCTTGCCGATAAATTTGGGGCGGCGGCCCGTTGCCCGAAAGAGCATTTCGCAAACCGAGCCGCAGTCCGGCACAGAGCCGAAAGAGGTAGGACAGACCCAGTCGGGATTGGTTGCGATAAAGTCCACTCCGCGCATGAGCAGCTTGCAGCTGTCCTCCAGCTTTTGAAAGGTCAGCTCGGTGTCAAAGCCGTGAATCAGCAGGTCGATACCGTCTTGCAGCTTATCGGTGATGCGAAATCCCGCTTCGCTGAGCTGCTGCTTGAAAGTCTCGGTGCCGGAGGCGTAGATAAACGACTTTTCAAAACCGTTTTCGCGCAGATACCAGATGAGCGCGTCAACCGAGGTGAGAAAATCATCGGCAATGGTGTCGGAAATTCCCATTTTGAGCAGCCTGTCAACATAAGCGTTGACACTTCGGGAGGAATTGTTGGTGACAAAGAGGTATTTTCCGCTCCGAGCGCGAACCTCTTTGAGAAAATCCGCGGTTCCGTCAAAAAGCTCATCGCCGAGGTAAATAGTTCCGTCCATATCCAGCAGAAACAGCTTTTTGCTTTTCAAATCTATCATAAATTAACCTCCGTTAAAGCGCAGATTTGCCGATTTGCGATTCAATAAAATGATACACCGACGAAACTACGCTGTCAACAGCGGCAAATCGGTTGAGCTGCAAAACGAAATTTGCAAACGCAATTTCGCCACGACGATGTTGCAATTTTCAAAGCGGCATCGTATAATATTTAAGTTAAAACCTCTTTCGGAAAGGAAGCAGCTAAATGAGCGAAAAGACTGTTATTCCAAAGAACTATGCCCCGATTTTGGGACTTTATGAAACGCAAAAGGCTATCAGCCTTCTTAAAAGAATATTTGAGGATACCCTCGGCGGCGCATTGCACCTCAGACGTGTTTCCGCTCCGCTTTTTGTTGAGGCGGCATCCGGTTTGAACGACAATCTCAGCGGCGTTGAGCGTGCGGTGGATTTTGATATTCCCGCCGCAAACCGCAACGCGCAGGTGGTTCATTCGCTGGCAAAATGGAAGCGGCTTGCCCTTTCGCGCTACCAGTTCTCGGTGGGAGAGGGACTTTACACCGATATGAACGCCATTCGCCGCGATGAGCTGCCGGACAATCTTCATTCCGTTTATGTGGATCAGTGGGACTGGGAAAAGGTTATCGCCCCGCGTGACCGCAATATAGAATACCTCAAGGCAACCGTCAGCGAGATAGTGGGCGCTGTGAGAGAAACACAGAACACTCTGCGCTCGGTTTTCCCTCAGCTCTGCGTTTTGCCGCAGATAGAAAGAGAAGTCAGCTTTGTCACCGCGCAGCAGCTCGAGGATCTTTGGCCCGAGCTTAATGACAAGCAGCGCGAGGACGCTTGGGTGAAGGATCACCCCACCACCTTCCTCATAGGAATAGGCGCGGCTCTCAAATCGGGAAAGCCGCATGACAACCGCGCCCCCGACTATGACGACTGGAGCTTGAACGGCGATTTGCTGTTGTGGAATCCCGTTTTGGAGCATACCATCGAGCTTTCTTCTATGGGAATAAGAGTAGACCCCGAGTCGCTTGACCGCCAGCTCACCATCGCCGGCTGTGACGACCGCAGGGAATTGCCGTTCCACAAGATGCTGTTGTCGGGTCAGCTTCCGCTGACTATAGGCGGCGGTATAGGACAGTCACGCCTGTCGATGCTGCTGCTCGGAAAGGCGCATATCGGAGAGGTTCAGGCGAGCGTTTGGGACGAGGAAACTCTCACCGCCTGCAAAAACGCGGGAGTTATTCTGCTTTAATTTGTTTCCGCTTTTGTTGTGTGAAAACCTGTCGGCTTTTTAAAGTCGGCAGGTTTTTTGCTGCCCAATTTTGCAAAAGAGTATTGACAGGGCGGCGGGAATGTGATATTTTGTTCTTGCAGTTAGTAATATCTAACTTATTAAAACGGCTTATCAAAAAGAAGACAAGCCGAAAATTTTACGAACAAGTTAGCTTATTCTAACTAATATGGCAATAAATTTCGGGAGGTAATTCAACAATGAGCAAGATAGCTATCGTATATTGGAGCGGAAGCGGCAACACCGAGGCAATGGCAAATTCCGTGGCGGCGGGTGTAACCGCGGCGGGCGGTGAGGCTGTTTTGATGGGGCCTGCGGATTTTTCCGGCTTTGCGGACTATTCCGCGGTGGCATTCGGCTGCCCGGCAATGGGTTCCGAGGTGCTTGAGGAATACGAGTTTGAGCCGATGTTTGCCGGCTTGGAGAATGAGCTGAGCGGAAAGAGAATAGCGCTTTTCGGCTCTTACGGCTGGGGCGACGGTCAGTGGATGCGCGATTGGTGCGAGCGTTGCAACAACGCGGGAGCAAACCTCTACGACGCAAACGGTCTTATCTGCAACGATGCTCCCGATGAAGCAGGCAAGGCGGCTTGCGAGGAGCTTGGCAAGGCTCTGGCGAATTGGTGATTCGACTGAATATGCCCGCTGTTTCGTTTTTGAAACAGCGGGCGCTTTGCGTATTCGGGATTGGTTTGACCAAATAAAAAAGACCAATCTTCAAATGAAACCGCAGCCAAAAAGGAAAAGGCGTGGGAGAAAACCTGCCGCACCGCAAGGAAAAGAAAGTGTGAAAGAGAAACCATTGCGGGTTTCTCTTTCGCGTTGAGCGGAGCGGATAAACGGCTGTTTCAACAGCCGC
>CAZNJJ010000006.1:9527-45688 GCA_964573335.1 uncultured Oscillospiraceae bacterium
GCGGGTTTCTCTTTCGCGTTGAGCGGAGCGGATAAACGGCTGTTTCAACAGCCGCAAGACCAAATAAAAAGACCAATCTTCAAACGAAACCGCAGCCAAAAGGAAAAGGCGTTGTAGAAAACCTACCGCATCGCAAGGAAAAGAAAGTGTGAAAGAGAAACCATTGCGGGTTTCTCTTTCGCGTTGAGCGGAGCGGATAAACGGCTGTTATAACAGCCGCGAGACCAAATAAAAAAGACCAATCTTTCGATTGGTCTTTTTTATTTGGTCGGAGTGAGGTGACTCGAACACCCGACTTCTTGGTCCCGAACCAAGCGCGCTACCAAACTGCGCTACACCCCGAAATTTTGCTTAAACAGCCTAATTACTATATCATAGAGCGCCATAAAAAGTCAAGTAAAAAGCTCAAAACATTCGGCGTTATTGAAATCGTTTTCCAAATTCGGTATAATTCGACATGGATATTGCAGTTGGTATTCGGATTTGATTTGCCGAATACAATATATCATTCTGTTTAGGGGGAATAACGTGCCTGTAATTGATTTGCATTGCGACACTGTGTGCGAAATGCTCGACCGCTCTCAGCCGCTCTTTGAAAACGACCTCAAAGTAAGCATAAAAAAGCTGAGGAGCGGCGGGGTGTTCTGCCAGTTTTTTGCCATGTATCTCGAGCTGAACCGCTATCCCGATTCGCAGGCGGCTTTTGAGCGGATAAGGGATATGTATCGGCTTTTCTGCCGCGAAATCGACGCAAATTCGGCTCAAATCGCCCACGCCCGTTCCGCAAAGGAGCTGGAGCGGATAACAGCGGCGGGGAAAATCGCGGCGATTCTCACAGTGGAGGAGGGTGGAGTCTGCCAAACTATCGAACAGCTCCATGAGCTGTTTGAAATGGGTGTAAGGCTGATAACCCTTACATGGAATTTTGAAAACTCGATAGGCTATCCCAATTCCGACGACAAATCTGTGATGAACAGCGGCTTAAAGCCGTTCGGTATGGAATTTGTCGATGAGATGCAAAGGCTGAAAATGCTGGTGGACGTTTCGCACCTTTCCGACGGCGGATTTTGGGATGTTGCCCGCCGCGCGAAAAAGCCGTTTGTCGCCTCACATTCAAACGCGAGGGCGCTTTGCCCCCACAGGCGGAATCTGACAGATGAACAGCTCAAAGCCATAGCCGAAAAGGGCGGCGTTGTGGGAATAAACTTTTACCCCGCCTTTTTGGGGAATGACTCAGTTGGGCGAATATCCCGCATAATCGAGCATATCAGCTATATACGGAGTGTTGCCGGAGCGGAGACCGTTGCGCTCGGGAGCGATTTTGACGGCTTTTTCGCTGTGAGTGAGCTTGACAACAGCGCTGATTTTCCGATTCTCGCCGCAAAGCTGGAAAGAGCGGGATTTTCCGACGACGAGATTGAGAAGATATTCTTTAAAAACGCGCTCAGAGTTATAAGAGACGTTATCTGACAAAAAACAGGTCGAGCCTTGAAAAAAGGCACGACCTGTTGTTGAATTTGGGCGAAAAATACAATTTGTTATCAGTTCTCGGCGGAATTTGAGAGGGTGATGAGCGCCATTTCGGGGCGGTTGTTGATTCTGGGAAGCGGGCTGTCGTTGCCCAGTCCCCGACTGACAAACAGTTTGGGGTGGCTGCCGTAAATTCCCTGGCAGAATTTCGGCAGAAAACCCTGCCCCGCTGCGAAAAAGGCGTATCGGTCGTTAAAGCGGAAATGCCCCCCATGCGCGTGACCGCTCACCATGAGGTCAAAGTCAAAGCGGCAGTAGGAGTTTTTGCCTATCAGAGCGTAGTTCTCGGGGAAATGCGAAAGCACAATCCTCGCCCCGTCAAGCGCCGAAAGCGCTTTCAGCGGCTCGCTGTTGTCGGGGTGGCGGAGTATGCCGAGCGCCGCCTTTATGTAGTCGGCACGGGATACGGCAAGTCCCTCGTCAAGACCGAGTATATGCAGGGGAGAGCCGTTTATCTCACCGTCCCAGCGCTCGTTTTCCAATACGGTGACACCGGCGTTTTGGTATTCCGCCTTGAGACGCTTCCACCTGCCGGAGCGATGCTCATGGTTGCCCGCTATCAAAAAACAGGGGGCGATTTGGCAGAGCGCTTTGAGGGTTCGCAGAGTTTTAAAGCGGTTTTTCATATTCTCGCTTAGGGTGTCACCCGAAAAGAGAATTATGTCGGGTGAGAGCCTGCGGGCTTTTTCGAGCAGGCGGCTGTTATCCCTGCCGAACTGCTTTCCGTGCAGGTCGCAAAGGCAGAGCGCTTTCAGCGGGTGGGGAATATCGGCGAAAACGCTGTATCGGCTGACAGAAAGCCTGTTTTCGTGCAGAAAGAGACAGCGGCTTACCGCGGCGGCGGTTAAAGCGGCTGCCAACAGGCGTTTTTTCATGGGAATTGCCCCCTTTTCGGATTCATATTCGGCGATAGATGAGCAGGTCGAAGCCTAATTCGGTGTAAAGGCTTTGGGCTTGCTCTATCTTTTTGCTGCCCGAGACGGGCGTTTTCCAGTAGTAGGGAGTCATGGCAAAGAGGTCTCGTATCGTTTGGTTGCAATCGGTGGAAAGCTCGGTTCTCACCTGAATACGTTCTTCAAACCGAAATCCCTCATATTCGGTGTCTTTCACCTCGTTGAGGTAGGGTTTTTCGTATAAAAGCTGTTTGAGTCCCCAGAGATGGCGTTCCCCCGCAACGGCGAGCAGCAAAAACCCGCCTTTCTTCACCACTCGGGCAAATTCCGAGGGGACTATCGGCGAAAATACGGCAACAAGACCGTCAACGCTGTTTTCCGCGACCGGAATGGAAAAACAGCTCGCAACCGCCAAAGCCGGCTCTCTGCTCCTTGCCGCGGCGGATTTTACGGCGAATTTGGATATGTCAAATCCGCAGACGACGGCGTTTTTCCCCGCCGCTTTGAGCGAATCGAGTATAGCGCAGGTGTAATATCCCTCGCCGCAGCCCGCGTCAAGCAGGACGGGAGAATCAACAGCGCGAAGCTGCTCGGTGACTATGCGGCATATCTCGTCGCGAAAGGGTCGGTATGCGCCCAGCTCCAGAAAGCGCCTGCGCGCGGCTACCATTTCCTTGCTGTCTCCCGGGAGCTTGGCGTGCATTTTGTTTGAGGGCAGAAGATGAACATACCCCTGAGCCGCCTTGTCAAAGCTGTGTCCCTTGGGGCATAGCAGCCGCTTGGGTTCATCGGCGAGGAGAGCGCCGCATACGGGACAGCAAAAAACGCTCATTGTCATATCATTCGTCCTTAAACTGACCCAGCTTGCCCAAATGACCGCCGAGCGTGTAATAGTTGCTGTTTGCGTATGCGATGGGGCGCACCTTGCCGAAATCGAATTTGATGCCGTTCATCGCGTCGGGGGCGATGTGGGTGGCGAGAATATCGGCTATAAACATTTCATGACTGCCCAGATCGATAGACTGATGAACTCTGCACTCGATGGAAACAGGACATTCGGCTATCATCGGTGCGGAGATATATTTTCCCTGCTCGGGGGTGAGGTGGCAGGCGGCGAATTTGTCAACATCTCTGCCGGAATGTGTTCCGCAGTAGTCGGCTATCGTCAGGAGGCTTTCATCGGGGATATTTACGGTAAATTCCCCCGATTCCTTGATGTAGGGAAAGCTGTTGCGAACAGGCTGAACCGATATATAGAGTCTGAACGGGTTTGAAGAAGCGATACCCGTCCACGAAACGGTTAAAACCTTGGGGTCTGTCATAGTTCCGCAGGAAACAAGCACTACCGGCAGGGGTGCGAGCGGAAATCCGCCTATTTTAATCACCTTTTCCATTGTTTCTTTCCGTCTCCTTTCGTTTTGCTTTGATTAAGCGCTTTTCTGCGCCTTTGGGTGGACTTTTTCTCAACGCTGTATCCGAATCTTCCCAGTTCTTTTCCCAGCTCATAATATGCTCCGTGGGCAAACGCGATAAGCTGTGCGCGGCTCATATCCAGTCTGCCGCCTGCATCGAGCAGGCTTTCATCCGCGTTTACCGCCACTATATCGGCGAGCAGCATATTGTGCGTGCCGAGCGGTATCTCATCGGTGACTCGGCACTCGAGCGAGAGAGGACTTTCCGCAAGCATGGGGGCGCTGATTTGTGAAGCGGGCTCGGCATGGAGCGAGCATTTTTCAAATTTGTCGGTGTTTTTGCCGGAGGTTACTCCGCAGAAATCCACCGCTCTAACCAACGGCTTTGTCGGCAGATTTATCACAAATTCGCCCGATTGCTTTATCAGCGGATAGGAAAAACGCTCGGGGCGTATCGAAATGTAGGTTTTGGGCGGGTGGGTGTTGATTATCCCCGTCCATGCTATGGTGAGGATATTGGGCTTTTCGATACTGCCGCAGGTTACGAGAACAGGCGGCAGAGGGCCTAAAAGGGTACTGCCCTTCCAGCTTTGTTTAGCCATATTTTCAAAACGACCTCCTCAGGTCAGTGTGTTGATGATATTCTCGGCAAAAAGCGATATACGCTCATCTATTCCGTCGAGCTTGAGCGCCGTTCCGGCATTGTTTGCCGTTTCGAGCATACAAAACTCCGCCGGCAGGAAAAAGGTTTTGTTCATGTTGAGGGCGGCTATCAGCTGCTGCGCCACTATGTCGCTGCCGGAATAACCCGACACCACTATCCCGAACAGCGCCTTGTCGTAAAATCTCACAGTTCGGAAAAGGGCGGTGAGCCTGTTTATGCAGGCGGTGAGATTTGCGGAAAGGGCATCGTTGTAGTTGGGGCAGAGCATAACAACGGCATTTGCCGCCAAAACAGCGGGATAAACCTCGTTTGCCATTATTCCGCCGTAGAAACAGCTCCCCCTCTCGCCGAAATGCAGGCAGGTGGTGTAGGGACAGCCGGCACAGTCGGAAAGAGTTCCGTTTCGCAAGCCGATTTCCTTTATCTCAAAGCGCTCGCCGAGATGCTCTTTAACGCGGCTCCAAATCGCAAAGGTGTTGGAATTTTTATGACTGGAGGCGTGAAGCACCAGTATCTTCGGCTTTGAATCGGATTTTTTCAAGCTGCGAAAATCAAAGCTCATAAGCTGTTCGGTGAGTATGCGGCAGCTTTTGCGATAAGCGCCTGGATTGTCGGTTTCCATGAGCTGCGCGAGAATAGTGTAGTTTGCGAGCGTTTCGGTTCCCTCAACAAGCGGGCGGCCGACAAAGGCACAGCCGGACATATTCGCCGCGAAAACAAGCTCTCGTGCAAGCGATTTTGTATATAGCTCACTTTCACCGTCTACTATTATACCGCCTATCGAGCCGCTAAAGCAACCCGCGTGGCTGCGAATATAGCCGAGCATGGCGTAATACTCCCGATTTATGCCGAATTTTCCCAGCGAAATCGCAAACAGCAGCTTTTCGCCATGCAGCTTGCAAAGCTCATCGGCATGGGTGATAAAGCGATGCTCTATGCCGTCGAGAGCATATTCCAGCATGGAATCGAGTCGGGTGTGGTCGCTTTCAACGTCGTCGGGATAGATAACCGTGATGCCGCTCATATTTTTCATCTCCGTCAGATTATTTCAAGGAGTTTGCCGTGGGCATATTCTATCCGTTCAAAGAGCGGGTCGGGCATTTTGAGAGCCTCGGCTTCTATTCCCGATGGGGTAAAGCGGTTTTTAACCCCCATATACGCCCCGCCGAGATAAACCGAGCCGCAATGCCATTTTCCGCGGAGAGAAAGCAGTATAGAGAGCGCTCCCGAGGAAATGGCAGGCGCGGCGTAGGGCTTGTAGCCCAATTCCCGCATGGCGAGGTTGGCGGTTACGGTGAGCTGTGTCAGCTCGCGGGAAAGTGCGTCGTCGTAGTTTTCCACCGAGTTCGCGATGACGAGATCCGCTCCGTGCGGGCCGAAGGAACGTCCCTCCGTGAGGAAGGAAGAAAACCGCTCGTCACGCTTGGCGTAATAGGCGGCACGGGCGTTCATAACGCCGAGACCGAATCCCTGTATCTGCTCGGGGAAAAGTCCGTTGAAATCCAACTCGCCGTTTTCGTTTTTGTTGCTTTCCAAAAGAGCTTTTTTGGCGAGCGGGTCAACAGGGTCGGAAACGGCGGCATAAAGTCCTTTGAATTTGGATTCTCTCGCCAAACGCGCGTAATGCGCCACTATCGCGGAATTTGCCTCAAACTGTGCCATACGCACGTCTTTTATTCCCGAGCCGACGGGGGGTATTCCCTTTGAGGCGACAAAGACGAAAACATCGCAGTCGAAAAGCTCATCGGGAGAAACCACTCTTACCGGCGGGAAAGCGTCATATTCCCACGGGAGGGACATCTGATTCATTTCAAATTCCCAGCGGGCGGTAACCTTGTCGGAAATATCGCATATTCCGATAGAGCTTATCACATCGCCGCCCAAAAGATTAAGTCCCATGAGCAGAGAGCTGCCCACATCGCCTATGGCGAGGATATTCACCCGCTTTTTGCCGCTCGGTTTTGCGGGGGAAAGCAGTTCCTTAAAGCGGGGGTGGGCGGCGTTTACCGCCGAGAGAGAGCCGTTTTGCATAAATCGGGTGAGAATATCGGCGTCCTTTGCGGAAAAATTGTGGGGAGCAAGTCTGTCGCAGTCGAGAAAGCGGCAGTCCTCCTTTTCGGCGGTGAGCTGACGCAGATCATTGGGAGCAAAGCGGGCGCGGCTGTTGAGCGGGTCGCGCTCAAAGAGATATGTCAGCCTTTCGGCAGAGTTCAAATGCTCGAGAGAGGCGGGAGCAAAGTCCGAAAGTTCCTTGGAAGATGCCAAAAGTTCATTTTCAAAGCTGTAAAAAAACATAGTTTCGGTTTCCTTTCAGGTCATCTGATTGTGAATACGGTCAAGCATCTGCAAATCGTTTTCGAGATAGACCGATGCCGCTAGATTTGGGTCGTAGGACATACAGGAGCCTTTGTCGGGGCAGAGGGGGAGTATTACCGCTTCAGAAAGGCGGCTGAGGGTGAGATTTCTTGCGAAATGCTCACGATACTGCGTTTCGAGCGCCATGAGTATATCGTGGGAATTTTCGATACAGCAGCGGGAAAACTCGTAAACAGCCTTTTTAGGGCAGCCGGACAGTATCTTTGACGACGCATAGGGCAGTATCATGTTGATTGCGGGCTGCAATCCCGAAACAGGCCATTTTTCCCGACGAACGGTGTCGCCGCCGATAAAGGGGTAGAGGGTGGACTCGACAAACCAGCGATTCATGTTGGGCAGATAGTAAACGCTGTCCACCGACTGATGCTGTGTTTCCATAAGGTCGCGCCCGCGACCGGATAAAAGTCCGACCAGAATGGTCTTTACCCCTACTCCCTCCTGCTTGATGAGCGGGGCGAGAACATTCCATCTGTCGCCGCTGTGCATAATGTCATCGACCAGTATAACCTCTCTGTTAAAGGAATGTATTGTTCTTATCTGGCTTTGCAGAGGGGTGTAATAAGGAAAAGCCTCAATGCTGCTGCTCGAGAGATCGGATTCAAACACCTTGTCGGTGTGGAGCGTTTTGGTGACGGTGTTGGGAACTGCCTTTCCGCGCAGTATCTTGCCGAATGGCACACACATATATTTTCCGAGAACGCGGGGAACGGTGGGCGTTTCGGGAACACGGTTTATGGCGGTTATCTTGCCTAGCAGGCGGTGATGTATCATCGCCGAGCTGAGTGAGAGAACGAGATTCCCGGGATAAAGACCTGTCATCGCCATCTGCAATTTGTGATGTGCCGTTCTCACGGCGGAAAGCACCTTTTCGTTTGAGGCAAAAGGCTCTTTTATCGTGGTTTCGAGATTTTGGAGCAGAACCAGCGGCGAGCGAATATCCACCGTGTAGAGGGGAGAAGCGCCGTTTTCCTCTTTCAGCGGCGAAAAGCCGTGGCGCAGGAGCAGATTCTGCTTTTCGGGGGTGAGAGCGCCGCCATCGGGGGAAAAGATGGCAAAGCCGCAATCGTCCTCGAGAGCTTTTGCCAGCACCTCGGAGAACAAAAGCTGTTCATAATCGAAATTCCTGTCACTTCGGCGGGAATAGATGCCTCTGATAACCAGTATCCTGCCGCTGGCGCTGCGCCTGATGCAATCGGCGCGCTCGGCACTGCCGAGAATACGCATCAGACCCGAGGAACCTGTTTCGCAAAAGCGGATAAAGCCGATAACCGAATTTCTGCGGCGGGTATCCTGCATTATCATCAGTCTGTCGGGAAATTTGGAAAGCGATGTCAAGGCGAAATCGGCATCAAGCTGTTCCGCTATGAGAAACTCTTTCAATCGGGTGAGCAGCTCGGCGGTGGGAGCCTCGGCATATTCAAATCCGATGTCCTGCGGTCGGAGCGTTGCCTTATACTGCGGCTCGCGCAGATAGAGACTGTTGTGATAGATAAACTCCTGCGCTACCGGGTCAATGAGGTTGGAAATATCGCGGTTGAGGTCGATATTCTCTCTTATTCTGGTGGAGCTTATATCCTCGAGGTGGCAGGGGAGCGAAAGCCTGATAATATCGCCCGTTATCATCGAGAGGTCGTCTTCCTGAGAGGATTTGTTCCCCTCCTGACCGCTTTCTCTGCGGAAAACGATGTGGTTCATCGAGTGTATCGAATATTTTTCGGGGCGATTGCGATAGGAGGAAGCGTTTGCTACAACATCACTTCCGACCGCTATATAAAGCTCATATCCGTCAAAAACCTCATGCAACCGCTTTAAATCGGCGGGATTGGCGATATTCACCGGAATATCATCGGGGAACAGGTTGACGTTAAACTCATCTGCCACCGACATACTCACTATCTGGCGGCGGATAAGGTGAGGCTGAGTTTTTTTCGACCACGAAAACTCATCTACCGCCAAAAACACCTCAAAGCCCAAGTCGCGGATAGCTCTGACTATTCCCTTGTGGGAAAGGGTGAAGGGGTCGAATGTTCCCGGGAAAAACGCCGCTTTTTTTCTGTGTTCAAAGCTGAAATTGCCGTAATCCAGCCGTTGCAGGGTGATAAATCGGTATATCTGCGAAAGTGCCGAGGCACGGTAGAAGAAGGTCAGCTCATCGCCCGAGCTTTCGCTGATTAAAAAGAGTGCCTTTTTGATGCAGAGGGCGAAAAGATGCGACTTGTCGGCGTGGGAGAGCCTGTCGGAGCCGAATATATATCGACCGAAAACCAGCAGAGCCTCCTGACGGACTGTTTCACGATAGCCGGCAAGTCCTTTGAGCAACATTCCCGCGAGAATTCGGCGGCGGCTCTCAAAGCGGCTTTCCGTCTCGGGAAAACGCCCTCTGTATTCGGGATAACATTCTATCAGCCGTCCGACGGTGTTCAGCGCGACGGAAACGATTCTGTCGTTGGAGCTGCCCAAAAGCCCGCGCAGACGGGAAATAACCTCGTCTAATTCATCGGGGTGGAGAAAGAGCGAAATTTCGCCCAGATATTCGGGAATATATTTGGAGACTTCGTATTCGCCCACCTCAAGTCCCTTTAAAAGCTCCACCGTTATCTCGTTTCGCTGGTCGAGCGAAAGGAGAGGGGCAATCTTTATCAGCGCTCTGCCGGCGCTGTGGCGAACCACCACACGTTCTCCCACCTTTATCAGATTGGAAAGGTGAGCCGATATATGAAGAATATGGTCGGTGTGACCGCGCTCAATCTGGTCGGCAAGCAGTTCGATATTAACCGCCTTGGTTATCCACGGGGTAGCGGTTTTGAGGTTGTCGAGAAAGATGTCGCTCACAATATCATGCCCGTAGAGAATATCCTGCTGCAAAGCGGCATCGAGCTTTAGATTTTCGAGTATCTTGCACTGCAAAAAGATGAGGGTCATGTTGTTTTTGCAGTCAAAGGTCAGCGCTATTTCGCCTGCCATAACGCAATAGGGCGCATCTGCGGCAAAGCTCTCGCTCAACAGCTTTAAAAAGCGCAGGGCGGCGGTTTGCATCTCGACGGAACCGTCATCGGCAAACTTTTTGACAAAGCGGCATATCATCATCAGCTCCGACTCGGTACTCAGCGAAATCGGCAGATACAGCAGCGTATCGAGCAGATAAAATGCGGAATCGCTGTCCAGCGTTTCGGGGCGCTCGTAGTATTTGAGCAGAGTTTCAAAATATCGGCGGGCATCGGCTTTGTCACAGTGCTGCAAAAGAGATTCCACCACTATTTTCAGCGTGTAGCTGATAAAGCTCTTGTGTTGAGGGGTCAGCTTGTGGTCGGGGCAGAGTATCATATTGATATACTGCGACCACAGCGAAAAATGCTCCGGCTCGGCGCTCTGGTCTGCGTCTGTCGGCAGTTCCTTGCGATAATCCATATTGAATTTCGCGATTATTTTGCCTATCAGCGTTCCCGCCTGTCGGCGTATATCGCCCTCACGGTGCATCAAAAGCTCATAAAGAAAGCCGAGAGCTTCTATCTTCTGATTGGCGCTCAGATAGGTGAAGTATTCATCGAATATGCTGATGTATGCGCGCAGCTTTTTCCAGTTCTTTTCGCTGCGGGCAGCCTCTGTTATATTTCCGAATCGGCGCTCGTTGGCGAGCAGGTTCATCAGAGCGAGGTTGTGTTCAACGGCGAGCAGAGTTATCGCTTCAACCGATTGCTCTTGGGTCATCAGCGATATATCAACAGGCTTTGGTGTCGGGAGAAGTTTTCCGCCAAGCTCGGTGTCAACTCCCTTTTTTCGCATATAGCTTTCAAAGTCCACCAGCTTTGAATAGACAAAGCGGTAGCGGCGGCGTTTTGTTTCGTCAACGTTATCCAGCTTTTGCAAAATCACGTCAAAGGCATCGCCGAGCGAATAAATTTTTGTTATCTCCTCGCCGTTTTCGCCCCGCTCCTGCTTTACCCTGAAGTCGGCATAGATGAGCGCGAGCGACTCGGCTGAAAGGTTTTCCAGCTCCAAATCCCATGTGGAATGGTTTGCGGCGATATGCCCGATGGCGGGTATTCTGCGGGCGGAAAACCATCTGTCGGTGTAGTAATAGTGCAGATAGGGAACTCTTTCTCCCGCGCGGCAGCCGAATTTGCCCAGGTCGTGACCTGCCGCCGCGCCCGAAACGAGGGCGAGGTCAACAGGGGTTCCCGCGGCGGCAAGCGAGCGGGAAACGGTGAGCGCTATATGATGCACCCCCGCGATATGCTCGAGGGTACGAAAGGGAGTGACCTCCATTCCCAAACGCATCATTTCGTAAACAAAATCCAGCCGCCACTCAGAGATAAAGCGGGAATACTCCTCCGAGCAGGAAAATTCCGCCGCCTCGCTTTCATCGAGGAAAGCGAAGTCCAGAGCGGGGTCAAAGGGGAGGTTCTGCCGCTCGTTTTCAAAGGTGAGCCGCATGAGCGACAACAGTATGAGGGGGCAGTCGTTCTTTTTGCAGGAGGAGGTATCTTCACGGTCGGGGTAGTTAAGTCCTATGGCATAGCGGTAGGTGTAGTTGAGCCAGCCCGATTCCGGCTCGGGAAAAAGCTCATCGAGTATCGGGCGGCAGGCATCCAGCAGCTCGCGGCAGCTCCACCGGCGGCGAACCGGAAAAATTTCGGCGAGCGAGGAGAGAAACCGCTCGTTTTTGAAAAGCGAAAGCAGATTCTTTTTGGAGATGAAAAGCCTTTGCAGCATACGCTTTCCCGAGAATATCAACGAAAGGTCGGAAACAGCCTGTTTGGAGTTTTTTGCAGAGATCATTTTTATCCCTCATTCGCTTTGGGTTTTGTACCTTTTATTATGCTTCATGCGGCGGGATTTTGCAATATAGATGAGCTTTTTTGCCATTTGCCGGACTGCGTGCCGTGTTTGGAAAGTGAAAAGAGCGGATATTACGGCGAGGACAAAATTTTACTATTCTTTAACAAAAATGTGCTTAAACACGACAAAATTATCACCGAAATAAAATTGAAATAGAAAGTCATTTTTGATAACCTTAGTATAGCGGCTGAAAAGACAGCGCTAAGAGAAGTAAAAAGATTTTATGGCATATCTTTCTAACGGAAACGGAGGATATTTATGCGCGAAAAGGTAATCGAGGCTGCTCTGCGTGAAAAGGTGATAGCCATTGTGCGCGGAGTGGAAAGCGAAAAATGTATGAAGGTGGCGCAGGCGCTTTACGACGGCGGCATAAGGCTGATGGAAGTGACCTACGACCAGAAGAACCCCGAGAGCTGGGCTTCTACCGCAAAGGCGATAGGCGATATTGCAAAAAAGTTTGAGGGCAGACTGCTGGTAGGCGCGGGAACCGTAACCACCCCCGAGCTGGTGGATATGACCCATGAGGCGGGCGGATTGTTTATCATCTCCCCCGATACCAATGTTGAAGTGATAAAGCGAACCCGCGAACTCGGAATGGTTTCGATGCCGGGCGCGCTCACCCCCAGCGAAATAATGACCGCCCACAGAGCGGGAGCGGATATAGTCAAGCTGTTCCCCGCAGGCGATTTGGGCGCCGGTTATCTCAAGGCTGTAAAGGCTCCGATAAGCCATGTTAAGATGATGGCTGTCGGCGGAATAAACGAAAAGAATATCGGTGACTTTATCAAGGCGGGCGCAGTCGGCGCCGGAATAGGCGGAAATCTCGCCAATCGCACCTGGATAGAGGCGGGCGAGTTCGACAAGATAACCGATGCCGCAAAGGCTATACTTGCGGCAGTTGAAGAATTTAAGTGATTTTACAGGAGAGAGCTATGAGCAAGAGAGTTATAACCTTTGGCGAGATAATGATGAGACTCAATCCCGAGGGCTATCTGAGAATAGTTCAGAGCGAAAAGTTTGAGGCGACCTACGCCGGCGGCGAGGCCAATGTGGCTGTTTCGCTTTGCAACTACGGCGTTGACGCTGCTTTCGTTTCCAAGGTTCCCGCGCATGAGGTGGGACAGAGTGCGGTAAACGAGCTTCGCCGTTACGGAGTTGACACCCGTTTTATGGTTCGCGGCGGCGACAGACTGGGAATCTACTTCTGCGAGAAGGGCGCTTCTCAGCGTGCCTCCAAGGTAATCTACGACAGAGCAAATTCCGCTATCGCGCTGGCTTCTCCCGAGGATTTTGACTGGGATAAGATATTCGACGGAGCCGACTGGTTCCATTGGACAGGCATCACCCCCGCTCTGGGCGGCAATCTTCCCGAGATATGCCTTGAAGCCTGCAAGGCGGCAAAGGCAAAGGGCGTTACCGTTTCCTGCGACCTCAACTTCCGCAAGAAGCTCTGGACAAGCAAGCAGGCGGGCGAAACAATGGCAAAGCTGATGCCCTATGTTGATGTCTGCATCGCAAACGAAGAGGACGCAAAGGACGTTTTCGGCATTGAAGCGGAAAACACCGATATAAACAGCGGCAAGCTCAATCATGAGGGCTATATCAGCGTGGCTCGCCAGCTCGCGGAGAGATTCGGCTGCAAAAAGGTTGCTATCACCCTGCGCGGCTCCATTTCCGCCACCGATAACGACTGGGCGGGTATGCTGTTTGACAAGGAAAGCGACAGCGCGGTGTTCTCCACCACCTATCGCGTTCATATCGTTGACCGCGTTGGCGGCGGCGACTCCTTCGGCGGCGGCTTGATTTACAGCCTGCTCTCCGACTACGACGACCAGAAGGCGATTGACTTCGCGGTAGCCGCTTCCTGCCTGAAGCACACCATTGAACACGACTTTAACCAGATGTCGGTTTCCGAGGTTTCCGCGCTTGCCGCAGGCAACGCCTCGGGACGTGTTCAGAGATAATAAGGTTTGAACATCGTTAAGATGTCAAATATAAAACGGTTTACACCGTAAAAACAAAAAGAAAGAGGTAGAATTCTTATGAAGAAGATCCTTGCAGTGGTTCTTGCAGCCACACTGGTACTTTCCCTCGCAGCTTGCGGCGGCAGCAGCAAGCCCGCGGCTTCCGCAGCTCCCGCGGCTTCGGCAGCTCCCGCAGCACCCGCAGCTTCTGCTGCAGCTCCCGCCGATGCTTCCGCATCGACCGATTTTTCCAAGATGAACGTTACCTATGTTGTTCCTTATGATGCAGGCGGCGGCACTGACGCTGTTATGCGTTTCCTCGCTGAGGCTGCTAAGGGCAACTTCAAGAACAGCACTGTTGAGAACCGTTCCGGTGCAGGCGGCGCTACCGGTATGCTCTACGGCGCTAACGCTAAGCCCGATGGCTCCATCATCACCATGATCACCGTTGAGCTTGCTACCCTCGAGGCTATGGGCAACAACGCAGGTCTTACTTACAGCCAGTTCAAGCCCATCATGATGGTTAACTCCGCAGCTTCCGCTATCACTGTAAGAGCTGACGACGAGCGCTTCAACACCCTCCAGGACTTCATCGAGTACTCCAAGACCAACGAAGTTCAGGTTGGTAACTCCGGTATAGGCGCTATCTGGCACCTCGCTGCCGCAGGTCTTGCAAAGAATGCAGGCACCTCCTTCAAGCACGTTGGTTACGACGGCGCTAACGGCGCTATCACTGACCTTCTCGGCGGACACATCGACGCTGTTGCAGTTTCCTACGCTGAGGTAAACAACTTTGTTCAGTCCGGCGACTTCAAGGTTCTTGCTGTTATGGCTAACGACCGTCTCGAAGCTATCCCCGACGTTCCCACCTGCAAGGAGTGCGGCTATGACGCAGTTCTCGGCACCTGGAGAGGTCTCGGTGTTCCCGCTTCCACTCCCGACGAGGTTGTTGACGAGCTTTACCGCATCTTCTCCGAGGCTGCTGCTTCTGACTTCTTCAAGAGCAAGATGGCTGACAGCAACAACGTTATCGACATCATGGACGGCGAGTCCTTCTACAAGATGATCGGCGAGCAGCGCGAGCTGTACACCGCTCTCGTAGACGAGCTTGGTCTTAAGGTTGCCGCTTAATTTAAAGCTCTGACCTTTAAATTCTGTTTGACCAAAGGGGGAGCGGAGCATTTCCTCCGCTCCCCATCGTTTTAACCTTGCGTAAACCGAGACTTTTTAAGGGAGAAAAGGACTATGAAGAAAGGCAATATTGTCTTTTCGGCGCTCTGTACATTGTTGGCTGTTGTCATTATAGTAACAGCCTTGGGCTATCCCAATTCCAAGGATTACGGAACCGGCGTTCCCGGCCCCGGACTTTGGCCCATCGTTATCAGTATTGTCATGCTGGCTTGTGTGGTTCTGATGTGGTTCCGCACCAATACCAAGGTTGAGAATAAAATGCCTCTCGAGCTTTGGAACAGCGGCACAAAACGCGTGTATATCACAATGGCTATCCTCGTTGTATATCTTCTCTTGCTTGAGCCGGTTGGCTTCATCATTTCCACCACCGTGTTGGAATTTGTGTTTATTCAGTGGTTTGCAAAAAAGAAGCCTGTTATAACCCTTTTGATTGCTTTGGCTATAACTATGGTTGTTTATTTTGTATTTAAGTTTGCATTGAACGTGCCGATAGACTCCTTCGGCATATTTGTAATTTGATAAGGGAGGTTAGGTAACATGAGTATAAGTATGCTTGTTGAAATTTTCACCACCAGCCTGACCCCCATAGTTCTGCTTTATATGGCAGGCGGTGTTCTGGCGGGAATCTGCATCGGCGCACTCCCCGGACTCACTGCTACCATGGGTGTTGCGCTTTTGCTGCCGATGACCTTCGGCATGAGCGCGGCTCAGGGTATTCTGATGCTGTTGGGCATCTACTGCGGCGCTATCTACGGCGGCTCCATTTCGGCAGTTCTTCTGCACACCCCCGGAACCCCCGCCTCTGCTGCCACCGCTATCGACGGCTACGCTCTCGCTCAGAAGGGCGAAGCGGGCAGAGCGCTCGGCACCGCTACTCTCGCCAGCTACATCGGCGGACTTGTATCTGTCGGCTGTCTTATCCTTATCTCTCCGCAGCTTGCAAAGCTCGCGCTGAGATTCTCTTCCGCTGAGTTTTTCCTGCTTGCCGTATTCGGTCTGTGCATCATCGGCAATATCTCCGGTGACAGCGTGGAAAAGGGTCTTATCTGCGGATGCCTGGGTATCCTCGTTGCCACCATCGGCATCGACAGCGTTACCAGCTATATCCGTTTCTCCCCCGAGGGCAACTACAACTTCATGGGCGGCATCAGCTATATTCCGATAATGATTGGCTTGTTCGCTATGAGCCAGGCATTTGAGAATATCGAGACCATCTTTGAAGAAGAAGAGATTCAGGCAAAGCTGACCAACATTCTTCCCAAGAAGGAAGACCTCAAGAGCATCTTCCGCATCGCTCCCGTAACCGGTCTTATCGGTACCTTTATCGGTATTATCCCCGGCGCCGGTGCCGACATCGGCTCTTTCGTAGGCTACAACGTAGCACGCAGCATCGCCAAGGAGCCCGAGCAGTTCGGCAAAGGCTCGGTTGAAGCTGTTGCAGGCCCCGAGGGCGGCAACAACGGCGTTACCGGCGGCGCTATGATTCCTATGCTCACTTTGGGTGTTCCCGGTGACGCTGTTACCGCTATCATGATCGGCGCGCTCACCATTCAGGGACTTACCCCCGGCCCGATGCTTTTCAAGACCGAGAGAGTTCTGGTTTACACCATCTTCATCGGTATGCTCGTTGCCAACACCTTGATGTGCCTGTTCGGTTTCTGCGGAATCCGTCTTTTCACCAAGGTTCTCAGCGTGCCCAAGGTTATCCTCACCCCCGCTATCTTTGTTCTCTGCATCATCGGCTCCTACGCTATGAAGAACAGCCTGTTTGATGTTTGGGTAATGATAATCGCGGGTATCGTAGGCTACTTCTTCGGCAAGATAAAGATTCCTACCAGCCCCGCTATTCTGGGTCTGATACTCGGACCGATGGCAGAGAAGAACTTCCGTACCGCACTGCTCAAGTCGGGCGGCAACCCTGCTGTATTCTTCTCCTCCGTTATCTGCTGGTTCTTTATCGCGCTCATCTTTATCAGCCTTTTCGGCGGCAAGATAAAGAAAGCCTTTATGAATCGCAAAAAGGCTGCATAAGTCGTAATATTATTGCTTTTAAGAATGGGTTCGGCTCAGGTCGAACCCATTCTTTTTTTGTTTCCTTTCGCTTTTTAACAAAACGGAATCGGCATTTCGGTTGACAAGCGGTTGAAAGAGTGGTAAACTCTGAACAGATGTTCCGAATATATGTTTCGTTTTGGAGTGGTGAAATTGGACGCAGTTGAAAAGCTCAAAATTTTGGCAGATGCCGCAAAATATGATGTTGCCTGCACCTCCAGCGGAGTTGACCGCTCCGGCAAGGGCGGCAATATAGGCAACTGCGCCGCCGCGGGAATCTGCCACAGCTTTGCCGCCGACGGACGCTGCATATCCCTTTTAAAGGTGCTTATGTCAAACGCCTGCGTTTATAATTGCAGCTATTGTCTGAACCGCGCGGGAAACGATATTCCCAGAGCGACTTTTTCACCGAGGGAGCTTGCGGATTTGACTATTCAGTTTTATCGGCGCAACTATATTGAGGGACTGTTTTTGAGCAGCGCGGTGGTGAAAAATCCCGACTACACCTGTGAAAGAATGATAGAAACGCTGAAAATACTCCGTGAGGAATACGGTTTTCGCGGCTATATCCACGCAAAGGCGATTCCCGGGGCGGACGACCGATTGCTTGCGTGGCTGGGGCGGCTCGCCGACAGAATGAGCGTGAATATTGAGCTTCCATCGCAGAAAAGCCTGCAAAAGCTCGCCCCCGACAAGACAAAAGCCTCGATAACCCGCCCGATGGCGCTTTTGCGGGACGGAATAAAGGAAAATTCCACCGACATGATACGCTATAAAAAGGCGGAGCCGTTTGTTCCGGCGGGACAAAGCACCCAGATGATTGTCGGAGCAACTCCCGAAAGCGACTATCAGATACTAACACTTTCGGCGGCGCTTTATAAGAAATTCGCGATGAAGAGGGTGTTTTATTCGGCGTATATACCGTTGGCGGAAAACCCGCTTTTGCCCGCAGTCACCACCAAGCCGCCTCTTTTGCGTGAGCATCGGCTCTATCAGGCAGATTGGCTGCTGCGCTTTTACGGCTTTGAAGCGGGCGAACTGCTCGATGAGGCTCACCCCACATTAAATCCCCTCATCGACCCCAAATGCAACTGGGCGATAAACCACATGGAGGTTTTTCCCGTGGAGGTGAACACCGCCCCAAAGGAACTGCTGCTGCGTGTTCCCGGGGTAGGGGTGAACAGCGCGATAAAGATAATTCGCGCAAGAAAGGAGCGCTCTTTAAACTGGGAAAGTCTCAAAAAGATAGGCGTGGTTTTAAAGAGGGCGCGCTACTTTTTAACCTGCTCCGGAAAGATGATGGAGGGAGTGCGGCTTGAGCCGGACAATATTCTGCGGGCGCTGATAACGCCGCAAAGTGTCGGCTTTTTGCCCGAGCAGGGGGAACAGCTCAGCCTGTTCCCCGAGAGATTGCCCTTTGAGGAGGTGGCAAAGTGCATAACAGGTCAGATATGATATACTGCTACGACGGCAGCTTTTTCGGGCTTTTGTGCTGTGTTTTCGAGAGCTTTTCGGCTAAGGAGCGACCGTTTGACATAGTCAGAGGGGAGGAGCTGGAGCCGTCGCTGATGTCGGTAAAATGGATAGCGACAGACGAGCAGAAGGCGCAGAGGGTGCTTAGAGGAATAGCGAATAAGCTCTCTCCCGAGGCGATGTATCTCACGAAAAACGTATTCTATTGCCGATGCGAGAAGATGGAACTGATTCTGCTGGATTTTTTGATATTCGCATTTTCACATGGTCGAAATGCCGCCGCCGCGCTCGGGGTGGAGGAAGTGAACGCCATTCAAAAGGCGGTGCTGTATCAAAAGCGTGAAAGCCATTTCTATATAGAGGTGATGCGCTTTTCGGAATATAACGGCGGTTTGGTGGCGGTGATAGAGCCGAAAAACATCGTTTTGCCGACTATTGCGCCCCATTTTTGCGACAGACTGCCCAACGAGCTTTTTCTGATATACGACAAAACCCACCACAGCGCGCTTATTCACAAACCGAACAGGTGGGTCATCGTCGAGGGAATAGACGACTTTATCGAGCCGGAGGCGATGACCGATGAACAGCTTTATCGCGAGCTGTGGTGCGGCTATTTCGATGCGATAGCGATAAAGGAAAGAGAAAATCCCGCCTGCCAGAAAACGCATCTTCCGCTGAGATACCGCGACCACATGACAGAGTTCGCGCGGCGCGGCGCTTTGGGCGGGGCGGCAAAGCAAATAGAGCGGCAAGCCGCCGAAAGGTGAATAGTCGGCTTTTTTCTCGCATAAGCTGTTGTAAAAAGCAAAGCGAGGAAAAGCAAAAATGGAAAAGCTGATTGCGGATATTTCGGAACATGAGATAAGGGAGAACGGTTTTCATCCGGAAAAGCTGGCAAAAGAGTTTTACGGCGTGATGCTGAGACTCGGCTGGGCGGGTTATAACGGCGAACTGGTTTTTGACGACGAAATCGAGGAGCATATCAAAGCCGCCGCCGATGCAGGACTGCATATCGGGCTGTATCTCTGCTGCTACTGCAAAAATCCCGCCGCGGCAAATCTGGCGGCGAACAGGGCGGCGAAATTCGCGTCAAAATTCGGCGAAAAAATCGACCTGCCGATAGCGCTTTCGGTAAAGGAAACGCATCTGCCCTGTCTGACAGGGCAGGGCAGAGAGGGGCTGACAGACACCGTTTCGGCGTTTTTATTTGAGATAAAGCGCTCCGGCTTTATCGGCATACTCGATACATACACCGCCTTTGCCATGACCTATCTCGATATGAACCGTCTGCGGCAAAAGGAGCTTTGGATAACCGATTTCCGCATGGACGAAAAGGCGATGCGGCGTCAGCTGAAAAGAGATGACTGGGGAATGTGGCGCTATTCCTTTGACAAGATGGGATTCAGCCGCTGCCGTAAAGATTATCCCAAAATGCGTGACCTTGCCGCCAAGGAGATAATTGCGGCGGTTTGACGGTTTTTTTCATGACTTTTCGGAAAAACTGATAGCAAATCTTAAAAAGAGGTGCTGTCATTATGAGCGAACCGTATATCAAGCGGATAGACGCGGTGGAGATATTGGATTCCCGAGGGAAACCGACTGTAAAGGCAAAGGTGATTTTGGAAAACGGAGTCACGGGAGAGGCGGCGGTTCCGTCGGGAGCTTCAACCGGCAGCTTTGAAGCGCATGAAAAGCGTGACGGCGAAAAACGTCACGGCGGAAAAGGTGTTCGGCTTGCGGTTGAGGGGATAACAGAGCGGATTTCCGCCGCGTTAAAGGGATTTTCGGCATCGGAGCAGGCGGTTACAGACTCGGCGCTTTCCGCCCTTGACGGCAGCGAAAACAAGTCCGCTTTGGGGGCAAATGCGATTTTGGCGGTTTCGCTCGCCTGCGCGCGTGCCGCCGCGAATTTTAAAGGGATAGAGCTTTACAGCTATCTCGGAGGAACAAACGGCAGAGTGATGCCTGTTCCGATGATGAATATTTTAAACGGCGGCGTTCACGCGGCGAATAATATAGATATTCAGGAATTTATGATAATGCCGACAGGGGCGGCGACTTTCGGCGAGGCTGTGGAATGGTGCTGTGAAATTTATAAAGCGCTGGGCTGTCTGCTGAAAAGTCGGGGGTATTCTCGAATGACGGGCGATGAAGGCGGTTTTGCCCCCGATTTGGCAGGGGACGAGGAAGCGATAGAACTTATCATAACGGCGATACGCGCCGCGGGACTGGATACCGATTCGGTGAAGCTGGCGCTGGACGCGGCGGCGAGCGAATGGGTTTCCGAAAAAGGAAAATACCTCACCCCAAAGCGGAAACAGGAGTTCAATTCCGAGCAGCTTGCCGACCGTTTGGAAAAGCTCTGTCGAAATTATCCCATCATTTCGATTGAGGACGGCGTTGCCGAAGACGATATTGAGGGCTGGCGGCAGTTGACGCAAAAGCTCGGCAAAACGGTTCAGCTTGTGGGAGACGACCTCTTTGTGACAAACGCGAATCGGATAAAAGAGGGGATAGATAAAGGCTGTGCCAATTCCGTTTTGATAAAGCCGAATCAGATAGGCAGTCTCAGCGAAACGTTCGCGGCGATAACATCGGCGCAGTCAGGCGGCTATTCGGTGATAATTTCGCACCGCTCGGGCGAAACGGAGGACAGCTTTATCGCCGACCTGGCGGTGGCGGTAAATGCGGGTCAGATAAAAGCGGGTGCGCCCTGCCGTGGGGAACGCACCGCAAAATATAACCGACTAATCGAGATAGAGCATCAGTTAAAAGGAGCGGCAATCTACGGCGGGAAACTGCCTTTTCCCCTTTTTAAAGAGAAAAATTGAGGCATATTCGGGTAGCAATATCGAGATTTTCCGCATAAGTATTTATCGGGAATATTTATCTTAAAGGAGGATATTGCTTTGCCGCTTGCCGTGAAGAACTACAACCGCCGTGCCGCGGTAGCCTATGCTAACAGATGGGCGTATTTTCGCAATCCGGAATTTTACGATTTTTCCAAACTTGGGGGAGACTGCACCAATTTCGCCTCGCAATGCCTGCTGGCAGGCGGGGCGGTGATGAACTACACTCCCACCTTCGGCTGGTATTATATCAGTGCCGACGACCGCGCTCCCGCTTGGACAGGTGTGGAATATCTCTATACCTTTCTCACCGAAAATGAGGGAGCAGGTCCTTTTGCGAGCGACTCGGATATAACAAAAATGCGCCCGGGAGATTTGATTCAGCTTTGGCTGAATAACGAAAATCAACAGCGGTTTCACCACACGCCTGTGATAACCGAGATAGTGGGATTTGTTCCCAACATGAATAACATCTATGTCGCCGCCCACTCGCAGGACGCAAACTGCCGCCCGCTTTCGAGCTACGACATCAGAGAGATACGTTTTTTGCATATCGAGGGAATACGCTATGAGCCGGAGCGGAATATGAGCGACAACCTATGAGATTTTTATTCCGCTTGCGACAGCCCTGTCAATGACTTATAATAGCCTTGAGAGGGTGAGCGAAGTGCGGCATATTTTGATATTGAATCCCGCCGCGGGAAAGAGAGACAGCACCCAAAAACTGCTTTGCGAGGCAGAAAAGGTGTTTGGAAAAAGAAATATTAAATACGAAACGGAATTTACGCGCTATCCGGGTCATGCAGCCGAGATAGCGCGCAAATACATCGGGGAAGAAGAAACTGTTTTGTATGCCTGCGGCGGCGACGGAACGCTCTGTGAGGTCGCGCAGGCGCTTTATGGCGCCTGCAATCTGATTCTTGCGCCGGTTTCGGTGGGAACGGGAAACGACTTTGTGCGTAGTCTCAAAGGGGAAAGCGATGCCGAATTCACGCTGACCGAGCTGGTGGAAAACGGCTCGGCGGTTTTCGCGGATATGCTGCTTGCCGACGGCAGAGTAGCGCTGAATATCGTTTCGGTGGGGTTAGACGCTTCGGTGACAAAAAATGTCGCGAGATTCAAGCGGCTTCCGCTTGTAAACGGGGCGGCGGCATATAAACTGTCCACACTCTATTGCTTCTTCAAGAATGTGAAATACCGCCTTGCGCTGGAGGTTGACGGCGAATTTGAAATGCCGAATGACTACGTTTTCGCGATAGCGGCGAACGGCAGATTTTACGGCGGCGGCTTTAAGGCGGCGCCGCTGGCGGATATTCAGGACGGGCTTATAGATTTTATCGCGGTTCCGGCAAAGCGGCGGCTTGAGCTTTTGCCGATGATAAAGCATTATCGCAGGGGAGAGCATCTTGCGATGTATGATTTTGTCAGATTTGTTCGCTGCCGCAGGGTGAGGTATATCAGCGATGAGCCGGTTGAGCTGAACTGCGACGGAGAAGTTACCGCCGCAAACAACCCCGTGGTGGAGGTTATTCCCGCCGGAATGAGGCTGTTGGTTCCGCAAAAGTGTGTTCTTTTAAAAAAGTAGAATAAAATTTCAAATTTTTGCGAAAAAGGTATTGAAATTCTCAGAATAGTGTGCTATACTCATAAAGCTGTCGAAAAACAGCGCATATCTGGGTGTGGCGCAGATGGTAGCGCGCTACCTTGGGGTGGTAGAGGCCGCTGGTTCAAATCCAGTCACTCAGACCAAAAAAGACCAACCGTTTCGGTTGGTCTTTTTTATTTTACCCATTCCGCTGTTGAGCCTGCCGCTGCCGAATCGGGGTGCTTTCAGGGGGCGCAATGGCTTTTTCGGGCGCGAATATCGGCGTATTTTTCGCGGGTGGCAAGTCCGCCGCGGATATGGCGCTGAGATTTGTTATTGTCCAAAACCAGCCTGCAACGCTCGTAGAGAGCGGGCGAAACGCTTTTCAGCCGCTGGGAAACATCTTTATGCACCGTGCTTTTGCTCACCCCGAAAACCGCCGCCGCGCTCCTGACGGTGGCGTTGTGGTCGATTATGTATTCGGCAAGCTCAACTGCTCGTTCTTCAGGCAGACCCTTCACAAAAAGCCCTCCAATGTATAAATCTTTTCAAAACATTTATACTGTTGTGGGGCGAAAAATATGCGGCGGAATCGGCTTTGTGTTTCGGCTGAATGACAAAACGCGCCGAGACCGTTTTGAATAGGTCAACAGCGCGTTTTCCGCTTTTCAAAAAAGAATTTCCGCCGTGATGTCGCACAAGGCGGGAATCTGCATCTCCGATATATAGCGCTCCTCGAGCGGAATCCAGAGCGACTCAAAGCGCTCGGCGTTTTCCCCGTTGCGAATTTTTATCCGCTCCAGCTGCTGTTTGGGCGAAACTGTGAGAAAAATTTTCAGGTCGTAAAAATCACGCAGACTCGGGTGACAGCAGTAGGAGCCTTCGATAATGACGACTCTGCCCGCCGAGACAAAAAGAGTTTCTTGCAGAGACTGCGTTTTGCAGTCGAATCGGCGAAAACCCGCCCTGCCGCTTTCTTTCAGCGGAATAAGCACTTCTTGCAGAAAACGCTCATGGTCAACGTTTTCTCCGGCGGAAGAAAGACGCTTTTGGGTTCGCTGCTCAGGGCGGAGAAAAAAGTCATCGAGGTGAACAACATCACAGCCGAAACGGCGACTGAGAGCCGCGGCAAGGGTGGTTTTCCCCGATGCGGAGCGACCGTCTATCGCTATGATTATCCGTTCCTTTGTTTTGAGAAGTTCTTCGGCTTTTGCGATGATGAGGTTGGAAATTTCATTCATATCAATGCTCCGAAACGGTTTTTTCGCGGTGGCTCGAAAAGGGAACAAGTCCTGTTTTGTTGAGTGCCACCATTATCGCGGGAATGACAATAAGCTGAAGCGCTATTCCGGGAATTGCGTTTAAAAAGGCTCCCGCGCAGAACATTTCAAAGCTGAACGGTGTGCCGAATATCCCTGTCATTGTCACTCGGGCGGCTGCCCAAACCAGTCTGCCGATGAGCATTGCGGGTATCATGGCGCGATAAAGTGCTATGATGCACTTCCAACGGGAGCGGGAATAGAAAAATCCCGCCGCAAAGCCGTAGGCGGCAAGCTCAAACGCCATCGAAACGCTCATTGGGTAGAGGATAGGCACGCCGAACAGGGCAGTTCTCAAAAGCGGAGTGACAAAACCGGCGGCAAATCCCCACTTTGCACCGCAGATAAGCCCGCAAAGGAATATCGGAATGTGCATCGGGAGGAGCATATTGCCTATTCGGGGAATCTGCCCCGTGAAAAAGGGGAGAAGCAATCCGAGAGATATGAACATGGCGCAGAGGGTCAGTTCGTTTGCGGAAGCTCGTTTCATCGGTTTTATACCTCCGTTCGTTTAGTCGGTAATTATTATAGCATACGGCGGCGATATGCGCCATAATGCGTTTGGCTTTTCGCGAATTGGTCAAAATGCAGCTTCGGTGAAAGAAAGAGAGCGCGCAGGGCAATAATATTTCATGCAAAGGTGGGGCAATTATGCTTTGTCTTTTTGAAAAAACACTGTATAAAATGTTCAAATAACATTTGCCGAGATTGACACATACGCATAAAGAAGGTAAAATAACTATAACTGTGCGGATAGCTGTTTTACAGTGAAAAACAGCTTTTTAAAATGAAATTTTACATAGCTTGCCGCGCTTAAAACGCAGGGCAAAACGAGATAATATATTTTATGAAGATTAGCTAAACGGAAGGAAGGTTCGCCTTGGAAAAATTCGTTATCACGGGCGGAAAAAAGCTCGAGGGCGAAATCAATATCGGCGGCGCCAAAAACGCCGCAGTAGCAATAATTCCCGCCGCTGTTCTGGCAAAGGGAAGAAGTGTAATCGAAAATGTTCCCGATATAAGCGACGTTGAGATGCTGCTTGAAATACTTGAGCACATGGGCGCGAAAACCGAGCGCCTCAACGGAGATACCATCGCCATAGACACCACCGAGCTGAAAACAAACGAGGTTCCCTATGAGTTTGCCCGCGCGATGCGTGCTTCCTACTATTTTCTCGGCGCTCTGTTGGGAAGATGCTGTGAGGCTGTGGTTTCGATGCCGGGCGGCTGCAATTTCGGCGTTCGCCCGATAGACCAGCACCTCAAGGGCTTTTCGGCGCTTGGGGCGGAGGTCAGTTCCGACGGCGGAATGATACACGCCTCGGCGACAAGGCTCACAGGCTGTCATATTCATTTTGACGTTGTGAGCGTAGGCGCTACGATAAATGTGATGATGGCGGCTGTTAAGGCTCACGGAATCACTATAATGGAAAACGTTGCCAAAGAGCCGCATATAGTCGATTTGGCTAACTTTTTGAACTCGATGGGTGCCGACATCAGAGGAGCGGGAACCGATGTTATAAAGATACACGGTGTTGACGTTCTCCACCCGACGGAGTATTCGATAATTCCCGACCAGATTGAGGCGGGAACATATATGGTGCTTGCCGCGGCTACCGGCTCGAGATTGAAGATAAACAATGTTATCCCCAAGCATCTCGAGTCGATAACAGATAAGCTCAGGGCAGCAGGTGCCGATGTTGACGAATATGATGATTATATCGTAGTCGGCGGAAAAGACGAGATAAATCGGGTGAATGTAAAAACTCTCCCACACCCCGGGTTCCCCACCGATATGCAGCCGCAGATGACGGTTCTGCTCAGCTTGGCTATGGGAACAAGCATTGTCACCGAGGGCGTTTGGGAGGGCGGACGCTTTAAATATATAGATGAGCTCAAGCGCATGGGCGCGAACGTTTCGGTAGACGGCAAGATAGCCGTTGTCGAGGGCGTGTCGGGTCTTAAAGGCGCGCCTGTAAAGGCTACCGACCTTCGTGCCGGCGCGGCGCTTGTGATAGCGGCGCTCGCGGCAGAGGGAATCACCGAGATAGAGGATATTCAGTATATTGAGCGCGGGTATGAAAAGATAGTGCAAAAGCTGTCAAAGGTAGGCGCGGATATAACGAAAATATCCATTCCCGATGGTGAAGCGGCTGTTAGACCCGCACAGTGAAAAGGCTCTTGCAATAGGGAAAATGACGGCTGCTTCTTTTCGGGGCAGCCGCTTTTGGATTTCGGAGAGCAAGGCGTTTTCTTATCCTGACGAAACGGAGTGTAACGATGTCGAGATTTTGTGTTTTAGCAAGTTCCAGCAAGGGGAACAGCAGCTATCTGAGCTGCGGCGGGGCGAAAATTCTGATAGACGCGGGTATTTCCTGCCGAAGAATTGTCAACGCGATAACAGCTGTCGGTGATGACTGGCGCGACCTTGACGCGGTGCTGATAACCCACGAACACTCCGACCATATAAGCGGACTTTTGAATCTTGTTAAAAAGACAAACGCCAAGGTGTTTGCCACGGCTCCTGTTTTGGAATACATAATTTCGCACAACAATATTCCGGTCGGCGCGGCGGTTGAGCAGGTGGAAAAATCCCCCTTTGAGATAAAGGGCGTTGAGGTAAACGCATTTTCCACCCCGCATGACAGCGTTGGCAGCGTAGGCTACCGTTTTTCCCTCACAGACGGTGAGGAGGTGGCGGTGGCTACCGACCTCGGGCATATCACCGACGAGGTGAGAGCGGGGGTTTTGGGCTGCCAGACGGTTTTGCTGGAATCCAACTATGACGCGCAGCTTTTGAGAATGGGGGCATATCCCAGATTTTTGAAGGAGAGGATAAATTCCGACTGCGGGCATCTTGAAAATTTTGTTTCGGCGCAATTTTCCGCCGAACTGGTTAAAACGGGAACAACCCGACTCTTTCTAGGGCATCTCTCCCGCGACAACAACACTCCGTCTCTGGCACGGCAATCGACAGAGCAGACGCTCTTTGCCTGCGGCGCGGTGAGCGGGGTGGATTTTCGGCTGGAAGTGGCGCCATACGATGAAATGTCGGCGATAGCGAGGTTTTAAAAGCTGTGAGAAATATCAGAATAATCACTGTCGGCAAGCTGAAAGAGCGGTATCTCACCGATGGCTGTGCCGAATATTTAAAGAGGCTTTCCGCTTTCGGAAAGGCGCAGATAATCGAATTGGACGAGGTGCGCTTGCCCGAAAAACCCTCACAAAGCCAAATCGAATCGGCTCTTGCGAGCGAGGGAGAAAAGATTCTCGAAAAAGCCAAAGGCTCGGCGCTGATAGCGCTCTGCATCGAGGGGGATATGCTTTCTTCCGAGCAGCTTGCGAAAAGACTCGACGAGATAGAACAGCGGGGAGCGGGTGCGCTTTCCTTTGCGATAGGCAGCTCGTTCGGACTTTCGCCCGAGGTGAAAGCCGCCGCCGCGCTGCGGCTTTCTGTTTCGCGAATGACATTTCCGCACCAGCTCATGCGGCTGATGCTCACCGAGCAAATCTACCGCGCCTGCTGTATCTCCGCCGGAACAAAGTATCATAAGTGATTCTAAGGGAGAGGGGAGAGAGCGTCGGGGAGCTTTTTGAAAAAAGCCCCCGAACCCTGCAAAAACTTTTGGTTTCAGAATGGTTTTTGTTCGGATTCGGTTGGCGGTGAGTGAAAGATAAGCCGGTTTCGGCTTTTCCCATCGGGGGAAATGTGAGGTAAAAAATAAGCATTGTGCCGACCGAAAATCACGGCGTCTGTTTTGCTTTTCCCATCGGGGAAAAAGTAAGGCAGAAGTAAACATTGCTCCGACCGAAAATCGCGGCGTCTATTTTGCTTTTCCCATCGGGGAAAAGTAAGGCAAAAGTCGGCATTGCTCCGAAATAAAAGTCTTTGGTTACTTTCTTCAGAAAGTAACAGGATGTTGTTTTAAATTTGAGTGAGACGGGGGAGAAAAATGAAACTGAAAGTGTTGAACGCAAATCTTTCGGTATGCAAGGTTAAGGCGCTTGGGGATATTTCCGCTTTTGGGGAATACTGCTTTGCCGCCGTGACCGATGAGGAAATATCGCTGGTCTGTAAGACAGAGCGTGTTCCGAGAGAAACAACCGCCCGTGAGGACGGCTGGAGAGGATTTAGGATTGAGGGGGAACTGGATTTTTCGCTGATAGGCATTTTGGCGAAAATATCGGGTATTCTTGCCGAAAACAAAATCGGGATATTCGCCGTTTCGACATATAATACCGACTATATTCTCACCAAAGAGGAGAACTTTGAGCGGGCGCTGTCGGCTCTCGGTTCGGCGGGATATGAGATAGAAAGGTGATTGGCAATATGGATATGATAAAGATAATCAGCGAGGAGCTTTCTATCAGCCCAAAACAGGTGGAAAGCGCCGTTAAGCTGCTCGATGAGGGAAACACTGTTCCTTTTATCGCGCGTTACCGCAAGGAGGCGACAGGCTCGCTTGATGATACACAGCTTCGCGATTTGGAGGACAGACTCACCTATCTGCGTAATTTGGACAAGCGCCGTGAGGAGATAAAAAGCAGTATTGAAAGTCAGGGCGCGCTGACCGAGGAGCTGTCTTGCGCCATTGACGCGGCAAAAACGCTCGCTTCGCTTGAGGATTTGTATCTCCCTTATAAGAAAAAGCGCCGCACCAGAGCGATGATGGCAAGGGAAAAGGGATTGGAGCCTTTGGCGGAAAAGTTTTTGGAGCAAAGCGGTGCCGCCCTGCCCCAAGCGCTCGCGGAGCCGTTTGTCGATGCCGAAAAGGGCGTTGAAACGGTTGAGGACGCGATAAACGGCGCAAAGGATATAATAGCGGAGAAATTCTCCGATGACGCGGCTGTGAGAGGCGCTTTGCGTTCGCTTTTGCAGAAAGAAGCCGTGATTCGCTCAAGAAGCGACGAGACCGAGCCGGGCGTTTATTCGATGTATTATGATTTCAGCGAGTCGGCGGCGAAAATCGCTTCCTATCGCGTTCTTGCGCTGGACAGAGGTGAGCGTGAGGGCGTTTTGAAGGTGTCGGTCGAGTGGGACATCGACAGAGCGAGAAATGTGCTGTTCGGACTGGTGCTGAAAAAGGGATTCTCACCCTCGATAGATGTGGTGAGAGAAGCGGCGGCAGATTCGCTGGACAGACTCATTTTCCCCTCACTCGAGCGTGAACTGCGTTCTTCCCTCACCGAAAACGCCGCGGAACAGGCGATAAAGGTGTTTGCGATAAATCTAAAGCCGCTGCTCATGCAACCGCCCGTAAAGGGCAGAGTAACCCTCGGACTTGACCCCGCATACCGAACAGGCTGTAAAATCGCGGTGGTGGACGAGACAGGCAAGGTGCTGGATACCACCGTTATTTATCCCACACCCCCTCAGAATAAGACGGAAGAAGCGGCAAAAAAGCTGACTTCTCTCATAAAAAAGCATAACGTCACCACCATTTCCATCGGAAACGGAACCGCCTCCAAGGAGTCGGAGATATTTGTGGCGGATTTGATAAAACAGCTTGATACACCGGTTTCCTACATGGTGGTGAGTGAGGCGGGTGCAAGCGTTTATTCGGCATCAAAGCTCGCCGCGGAGGAATTTCCGCAGTATGACGTTTCATTGCGCTCGGCGGTGTCTATCGCCCGCAGATTGCAGGATCCGCTTGCCGAACTGGTAAAGATAGACCCCAAAGCCATCGGAGTTGGGCAGTATCAGCATGATATGCCCAAAAACAGGCTGGACAGCGCTTTGGGCGGCGTTGTTGAGGACTGTGTAAACTCGGTGGGCGTTGATGTGAACACTGCTTCTTTTTCGCTGCTGTCCTACGTTGCGGGAATAGGCGGCTCGCTTGCGAAAAACATAGTCGCCTATCGTGAGGAAAACGGTCATTTCACCTCCCGAAAGCAGTTGATGAAGGTTCCCAAGCTGGGCAAAAAGGCGTTTGAACAGTCGGCGGGATTTTTGCGCGTGGCGGAAAGCGCCGAGCCGCTTGATAATACCGCTGTTCACCCCGAGAGCTACGATGCCGCAAAAAAGCTCATCGAGCTGTGCGATTTTTCGGTTGATGATTTGAAAAATCCCGAGCGGCTCATCTCTCTGCCGAGTGTCATTTCCGAAAAGGGAGAAGAAAAGCTGGCAGAACAGGTCGGTATCGGCGTTCCCACATTGCGGGATATGGTAAAGGAGCTGCTGAAGCCGGGTCGTGACCCGAGAGATGAGCTTCCCCCTCCCATGCTCCGCAGCGAACTGCTCGATATATCCGATTTAAAGCCGGATATGGTGCTTGACGGTACAGTGAGAAATGTTGTGGACTTCGGCGCGTTTGTGGATATAGGAGTTCATCAGGACGGGCTGGTGCATATCTCGAGAATCTGCGACAGATTTTTAAAGCACCCGAGCGAGGCTGTGAGAGTCGGTGACGTAGTAAAGGTAAAGGTTTTGGAGGTAGACGTAAAGCGCAAGCGCATTTCGCTGACGATGCGCGATATTTAAAAGGGAATTTGCGTATGAAGAAAAACGGCTTTCTTTTCAGATTTCTGCGGCTGATGCTGGGACTTTTTCTCTGCGGAACAGGCTGTTATATCACGATAAGGGCGGATATAGGGCTTGCGCCGTGGGATTCGCTGAATATGGGATTTTCCAATGTCACGGGGCTTTCCTACGGGGACGCGGGAGCGGCAGTCGGCTTTATAATACTGATTCTGGTGTTTTTGCTCAAGGAGAAGATAGGATTCGGCACAGTTTTAAACGCGATTCTCTATCCGAAATGGGTAGATGTCTGGAACAGCATCGACCTGCTGCCCAAGATGAACAGCCTTTTCACCGGAATACCGCTCATGCTGTTCGGTCAGTTGTTTATCGCCGTCGGCACATGGCTCTATATGGGGAGCGCGGGCGGCTCTGGTCCGAGAGATTCGCTCATGGTGGGAATAGGCAAAGCCGTTCCCAAAATGCCGATAGGCGCTGTGAGGGGCTGCCTCGAGGGAATGGCGGTTTTGGGCGGCTGGCTGATGGGCGCCAAGATAGGGATAGGAACACTGATGGCGGTTTTCAGCATGGGAGCTATCATGCAGGCGGTTTTTGCCGTTGTCGGTTTTGAACCGCGAAATGTAAGACATGAGAGCTGTTTTGATACGATAAATAAATTTTCTGAACAATTTTTGTGTGATAAGGCGGCAAAACGCTGAAAAAAGGCAATGTTATTTGCAAATACCGCCGAAAGGGGAAAAGTGTGGTTGATTCTGATGTTGAAAAGTGATAATATTTTAATGTAGCGTATTCAACACGGAAAAATCATGCAGCCTTTTAAGGGGTGAGCTTATGGATAAAATATTGGTTATTGATGACAGCAAGTTCAGCCAGCAAATGCTATCAATGTTTTTAGGTAAGGACTATGAGCTTTTCAGTGCGACTAACGGCGCACTGGGAATACAGCTTGCCAAGATGCATCTGCCCTCGCTCATTTTGCTCGATCTCGAGATGCCGCTTATGGACGGATTTGGGGTGCTGCGCGAGCTGAAAAAGGACGTTCACACACGCGATATACCCGTGATAATGATAACGGGCGCAACGCAGAGCGGCGCGGAAGAAGAAGCGCTTTTCCTCGGCGCGGTGGACTTTATCCGCAAGCCTTTCAGCGAGATGGTGGTAAAGGCGCGTGTTCGCACCCATGTTGACCTGTTTTCTTACAGGCAGACTATCGAGTCGCAGCTGTTGGTCGATCTCACTACTCAAATATCCAACCGCCGCAGTGCCGACATAATTCTCGAGGAGATGTGGAAAAACGCCTTTGAGGAAAAACAGCCGCTTTCGATGGCGATAGTGGATATAGACAGTTTTTCCGAGATAAATGCGATATACGGTTTTCAGCAGTCGCAGCATATCCTCAGAACGGTTGCCGACACTATCCGAAAGATAGTCAGCCAGAGAGACGGATTTGTGGCGAGATTTGAGGGCGACAGATTTGTTGCCGCTTTCCCGAATATGAATTCCACCATGGCGGAGAGCGTTGTCAATGCGATTAGATTGAGCATTTCGGATATGGCTATCCCCAATAAGGAAGCGGTTTCCGGTGAGATACTCACCGTTTCTGCGGGCGGCTGTACAGAGGTTCCGCAGAGCAGTGACGGTTTGAGCGATTTTATGAAGCTCGCCGAAAGTACAATGCTCGCCGCAAAGGACAAGGGAAGAAATTGCGTTCTTTGGAAGAGCAAATACAAATAATCAAAACAGCCTCCCTTTTTCGGGAGGCTGTTTTTCTTTGGGATAAAACTTGCGGCTGCAACAAAAAAGTGAGCGTTCTTTTCAGAACGCTCACTTTAAACTCGCAAAAATTATCTTCTCTTGGAGAAGCAGTCGCTGCAGTAAACAGGACGATCTTCTCTGGGCTGGAAGGGAACCTTGCAGGTAGCTCCGCACTCGGCGCAAACAGCGTCGAACATTTCGCGGGGAGCTCTGCCCTCGTTGCCGCCTCTTGCAGCCTTACGAGCGTCACGGCAAGCCTTGCAGCGCTGGGGCTCGTTGGTGAAGCCTTTTTCAGCGTAGAAAGCCTGTTCATTAGCGGTGAATACAAATTCGGTTCCGCAGTCTTTGCAAGTGAGAGTTTTGTCGTTGTACATTTAAATAACCTCGAATCTTAAATCTAGTTCCGCCCTATTGCGGAACACTATCACTTAATATAACCGAACCGATTTGGTTTGTCAATAGAGCTAAAAAATTTTATGAAAGCTTTAAAAAAGTGGGGAGAAACAGGGCAAAACCGTTAGATTTCGGGGGGAAAATCAATAAGACTCCATGGGTCGATATAAACATCGAACACCGCCGCCGCCCAGTGAAGATGCGGTCCCGTGGAAAATCCGGTGGAGCCGACAGCGCCTATCTGTTCCCCTTTTTTAACCATATCTCCCTCCGATACATTGAGCGAATCCATGTGGTAATACCACGTTTTCAGCCCCAGCCCATGCTCTATGCAGACGGTGTTTCCGGTCATGGTGATATATTCCGCAAAGATGACTCTGCCGCTGTTTGCCGCTTTTACGGCGGTTCCGCGCTCGGCGGCTATATCAACTCCGCCGTGACGGTCGCTGACCTCGCCGTTTACCACGCGCTGCATACCGAACTGAGTGGTTATCCTCCCCTCAACAGGCTGAATGAAGCTGTCTTCCCAAAGGGGAGAGGAATCAAATAACTGCTTTTTGGGGTGAGCCTTGGCGAAATACTCGTCATTTGCCGAGCTGCTGTTTATGGTGGAGGATGTGGTGGAGCTGTCAACAGTGAGGTACTGCGTCTGCCATTCCTTTGAGAGAAGCTCAACTGTGAAATTCTCCGTCACTTCCCCCGCCGAAAGGGTGATGGTGTATTCTCCCGGCTCAAAGGTGTATTTTATAGGAAAGAGCGCCGCAAGGTGGTCGCCGCTTTCAAAAAACATCGGCTCGCGCGAAAAGGGGCTGACTGCCGTTATCTCGTCGATAGAGGTGTTGTAGGCGCGGATAACGAGGTAGTCGCCCGGGAAAAGCTTTTCGGCGGAAAGCTCAAAGCGGGGCGGTGTGACAGGCTCCGGCTGAGGGGAAAGGCTATCCTGCGGGGCAGATAAGCTGCTTTCCGGCTCTTTTGGTATAGACACATCAACCTTCATCGGCGGGTCGGAAAATTCCGGCTCGAGACTTTGCTCGAGCAGTATCGAGCAGAGCCAGATTCCCAGAAACACCGCCAGCAGAAAGATAATAACAGCGGAGAACAGGTAATTTTTCTTCATTTGCTTTTCATTCCCATTATATAAATTTTAAAAAGTCAAACCGCTTTTCAGCTGCAAAACCGCAGATAAAACGCTTCCAGTGTTTCGAGGTGGAGCTTCTCGTCTGCCGTGATTCGCTTTAAAAGAGCGCGGATATTGCGGTCGTCTATATATTCGGATATGCTTTTGTATTCGGCGATGGAGCCTTTTTCGGCGGTTATTCCGCTTTGCAGAGCCGCGTCAATCGTGCTGTGGGAGCCGAGCGTCAGAGGACCTGCGTTCCACCAGCCGCCCGCTATGGAATTTGTCGGCAGGCGGCAGTAAAATCCGGGGTCTCCGCCGAGCGAAACCAGCAGTTTCCCCAGCAGAATAAGATGCCGCATCTCACAGACGGCGATTTCGATAAAGGCTTTTGAAAGCTCGGGACAGCTTTTTGAAAATTTCAGACCGTGATAGATAAAGCTCATGGCGGCGGTCAGCTCCGATTCTCTGCCGCTGTAGCTGCTGCGGATAAGCTCGGCGTATTTCTCGTTGCGGGTGGCGGCTTTTGCGGGCGGATAGGGCGTTTCAAGCGCTAAGGCAGTCTCAAATCCGCTGCCGGACAAAGTGTTTTGCGGCGCGGGGGCGTTTTCGGCGGGGGAAGGGGAAATATCGCTGTCGGGGTCGAGCGAAATAAAGCTGTCATCATGGTTAAAGCGGTTATTCATAAAAGCACTGCTTCTCCTCTCGTTTTTGTAAATGCTTATGAGGGGAGAAGGGCAAACAATTCCTGCCGATGATTGAAAGATATTAAAAACCGTGATATATTTTATATCGGAACATCAAATTCATCGGAGACCTTGCGGTTTATCAATATCTGCGCCAAAATCGCCTGAAGATTATCGGTAGTCAGCGAGAAGAGGTTTATCAGCGTTTCTATCTCGTATTGGCTTCTTCCGTTTGAAAGGGTGAGAGCGAGCGTTGCCGCCGCCAAAAGAAGATCCTGCGGACAGGCTGTGATGTTTTTCTTTTTGGAACGGTCGTTATTCGATGAATTTTGCCCCTCTTTTGCCGCGGGAGCTTTCATGCCCTTCACCACGCTTTCTTTTTATTATAGAACGCGGCGGCGATTTTTATTACCGTAAAACAATTTATCCGACAGGAGGAAATTATATGAACGAAGTAGGCAGCTTTAAAATCAACCATGACGTTCTCGAGCCGGGAATATACACCTCGCGTGTGGATTTCGGCGATATTGTAACCTATGATATTCGATTTTATCACCCCAACGCGGGACAGTATCTCACCCCCGCCTCGGCACACTCGATAGAGCATCTTTTCGCCACATGGATAAGAACCTGCGAGATAGGCGACAGTGTTATCTATTTCGGGCCGATGGGCTGCCTGACCGGCTTTTATCTGGTGGTGAAAGGTGTTGAGCCTGCCACGGCGATAGATGCTATCTGGCGCGGAATGGACTGGGTGGCGAAATTCCAAGGGGAAATACCCGCCGCCAAGCGCCTGAACTGCGGAAACTACCTCATGCACGACCTGCTCGCCGCTAATATCGAGGCGGCACGCTTTTGCGAAAAGGCTAAGGGCTGGAAAACCGATATGCTCGCCTATCCCGAGATAATCGAGTGAAAGCGGGTTTGGCAAATTCAATCGCAAGAACCAAGAACAAAGAGCCGCTGAAAAAGCGGCTCTTTGCAATGCTGTTGTTATTTGGAAGCGATGTCCTTTGCGATAGCCGCCAAAAAGCTCGCGGTTCCCTCAATGCCAAAGCGGGAGGTGTCAACCGTGATATGGTAGTTGTCGCTGTTGCCCCACTTTTCGCCGGTGAAATGCGCGTAGTATACCGAGCGCTTTTTGTCGGTTTTCAGTATGGTGTCACGGG
Organism: uncultured Oscillospiraceae bacterium; assembly: GCA_964573335.1. Taxonomy (GTDB): domain Bacteria; phylum Bacillota; class Clostridia; order Oscillospirales; family Ruminococcaceae; genus Yanshouia. Next base: position 45,273 of record CAZNJJ010000006.1, read on the forward strand.
CGGTGCGGGGGTCGAGTCCGTAGACGTTCACAGCGCGGTCTATCCTCGTTTCGAGGGGAGCGCGCAGGAATATCGACATACAATCGGGATTCTTTCTGAGAGTGTAGTCGGCACAGCGTCCTACGATGATGCAGGGACCCTGCTGAGCGACCTTCTTGATTATATCCGACTGGATTATAAACACCTGGTCTCCGAGCGGCATATTGTAGGTTCCGGTGGTTGCGCCGTACATCGAAAGCGAAAACAGCAGGCTGTTTGAGGCATTTTTATCGGCATTTTCAAAAAGCTCATGCGAAAAACCGCTCTGTTCCGCTGCCATGGCGATAAGTTCGTTGTCGTAGTAGGGTATATCAAGCTCCTTAGCGAGAGCGCGGCCAATATCGCGTCCGCCGCTGCCGAACTGTCTGCTTATAGTG